>PWHN01000089.1 GCA_003554945.1 bacterium | reverse complement strand
CCCCGCGCTACACCCCCCACACACAAGCGGCCGTTGCCACGGCAATACCGCCGTCGTGGGTAATAGAACAGTCCCAATCTGCCTCCGGTGGAATCGGAACATAGGGTTCGTTTATCAGCCGTTCGGTCACTTCCACCCGCGGTCGGCCCGAGGCCTCGTGATGTATGATTACATCGTTCCACCGTTTCCCCTTGCCCAGCGTTTTAAAAACTGCCTCTTTTGCCGCCCAGAGACCGGCGTAAGAGGCGCCCGTGTCGGCCCTCGATTCAGCGTAATCCACCTCGGGCAGGGAAAAAAACCGCTGCTTAAAGTGCTCGCCGTATTTATCGAGCAACTCCTCCACGCGGCTTATCGAGGTCACGTCCACTCCGGTTCGTATGGGCACTGAAGTCACCTGTTAAGAATAAATTGCAGTCAAATCCGTAAGATATCACGATTATATCAACTAACTGTGAGAAATTCAGGATTTATCATCAATAGTTCAGGAGCATTTGTCTCATCGGCTTCTTTGTGTCTGACTTTTTTCTGAATATTAAGCCTCCTTCCTAAATCCTCTCCGCCGATCCAGTTCACCCCCGTTGTATTTCCTCTGGCAGGATAGGAATGTTTTCGGAACGAACTCAATGTTGCAAAAAAGAAAAAAATTAGAAATTTGTTGCAAACCTGCAAATATCTTTGTTTAAAGCTGTGGAAGATAAATTATATTTAACGCTTTAAAAATTTTCCTGCCATTCAAGGTATTTATTAGAAAATTGTCCTTACTACCGTTTACGCAGGCTCTGAGAGCGATATAGGATTTTTTGGTTAACTGAATTAAAAGAAAATATGCCCTGATAGAAGGAAATGAATATGTGCTGGAACGGAACCTGCTTTATTAATAGGTGAATTGAATTTGGTGTAGTTTAAGAAAAATTAATCACTTTAAGGAGGTTTTTGAGATGTTATTAAGATCAGAAAGGGTGAAGAAGTCGATCGTGAGCTTCATGGTGCTTGCGATGTTCATGTTTGTGCTGCAGCCTTTTACGGCTATTATGACGCAGCCGGCGCATGCTTACGAGTCTCACGAAGAACTTCTGGCCCAAGAGGCAGCATCAGCTGGTCTAGAGGTAAGTGGTGCTACGATTGACGAAGCAGCAGAAATTCTAGCGGCTGGTGATTTTGAAAACGCTATGCGTCTTATTGAAGAGGAGACGCTGGCCCGAACAGTTACATCGGTATACGATGACCATGGGCTTGACGTTCCCTCGCATACGTTAGAGGACGTAGTAGTGACAATCCAGGCTGATGAAGATATTGAATCCAGTCTTGGATACATTCGCGATGATCTGTATGAAGAAAGCGATGATTTTGAAGCAGGTGAACTTGATGTAGATATCAATCACGCCTCAGTTGAAGAGCTTACCCGTCTGGATGGAGTAGGCGAGGCTTACGCTGAAAACATTGTTGAGTATCGTGAAGAAATG
The DNA here is from genome assembly GCA_003554945.1 of bacterium. GTDB lineage: Bacteria > T1Sed10-126 > T1Sed10-126 > T1Sed10-126 > T1Sed10-126 > T1Sed10-126. The sequence goes on along the minus strand of PWHN01000089.1, from coordinate 8,903 downwards.
GACGGATTTGAATCCGTTGAAGAGCTTACTGAAGTGAGCGGTATTGGTCCCGCCACGCTTGAAAACAACTTAGACAACATTATGGTTTCTTCTATTGATGAGGGTGAAGGTCTGGTTGACCTGAACAACGCCAATCAGGCTCAGCTCGAACAGCTTTCTGGGATTGGAGAAGCAACAGCGGAGAGTATTATTGAGTATCGTGAAGCTAACGGTGGTTTTGCCTCCGTAGATGAGTTGACAGAAGTAAGCGGTATTGGAGATGCAACTCTTGAAAACAACGAGGAACAGTTGGAAATTGGCGAGATGCCCGTGGACGATGAGGACGCCGAAGCAGCCACGGCCGAGAGAGAAGAAGAAGTTGAAGAACGTCTGGATGAAGCCGCTGAGGACGAAGAAACTTCTGAGCAGAGGGCTGACGCTCTGGATGCGGCAAGCGAAGAGCTTCAGCAGGAAGTTCAGGACCGAATGAACGAGATTGCTCAGTTGAACCAGGATGTTGCGCAAGAAGCTGAGGTATACGCTTCCGAACTTTCCGATGAAATAACCAGTGAAGTTAGTGAAGACCTTGAAGATCTGTTCCGTGACAACGCGTTAGACCTTGCAAACACGGTGCAGCAGATTGCTGAAGGTGATCAGGATGTTGATGAAGCTATTCTGGAGTATTCCGACGAGTTTGCCGAGGCTCTCAGTTCAGGTATTAGAGCTCTGGCTCTCCAGAAGGGAATTAGCGAGTCTGACGCTAACAACATTGCTGAAACCGTAGGAGGAAATGCTGTTGAACTGGCGGAGACACTTCTTGAAGGTGATGACCCCGTTGAAGCTTACATAGATAACGCGAACAGCCTTGGTTGGCTCATGCGAGAGACAGTTGCTGAGTCTGCCGAAAGCCTTGGTGTGGATGAAGATCTCGCGTCTTCCCTTGGATACGGTGGTCGTGCTCTGGCTCGGGCCGGAGCTGAAATTGCAGATGGCGAGTCCCCGGCTGACGCTATTCACCATGTCTCTACGGACATTGGTATAGCTGCTGGACGACTTGGTCGCCAGGTTGTAGATAATCTGGAAGGCACCAACCAGCAGGGAATGGCTGCTGACGCCGGCATTAGAGCTACGATTGAAATTGGTTCTGCTGTCGCGCAGGGACATTCAGTTAGTGAAGCTTTAGAAGCTAATCGAACAGGTGTTGTCCGCACTGTTGATCGCAGTGCTAGAGCCCTGGCAGAACATGCCGGTCTTGATGGTTACAGCCAGACAACTGTTGGCCAGACCGTGCAAACGGCTGATGACATTATTGCAGCCTACCAGGAGACTGGTGATTTTGGCCAGGCGCTTCAGGACGAGTCGGATAATATTGCCGACGCTGCCGAGCGCATAACTCAAACTGTAATTCGTAACGCTGACCTTGGTGATGACGAAGCTGCTCTTCTCCAGCAAGCCGTTGAAGCTACCGGTGGAGTCGCTGGAGAGCTTCTTGAAAGTGGCGACATGGAAGAAGCAATGCTTCAGAACCAGGAGCTGATAGAAGACGTTCTTGTTGAAACTGCCGGAGAACTGGGCGAACGTTACGATATTGGTGACGAAATGCTCAGTAATGTTCAGACAGCTCTTTCCGGAGGCGAAATTACCGGTCTGTTCGAACACTCAGGTGAACTTGACTGGGAAACTGACTGGGATTTTGCATCATCCGGTGGAGAGCTGACGGATGGTGCTGATGGCCCGGTTGACGATTATACGCTGATGACCCTGGCCGAAGATTCCTTTGAAAAGGAACTTCTAAGCTGGGAAGGTGAAATTGAAGGCGAAGCTGCCGGTTTTGATTACTCAGGTTCCGCCGAGGCCTCGGCTGGAGTCGAAGGTTCCTATGAGGCTGAACTTGGTCGAACTGGTTACACTGATGGTGGTGAGCACCACGAAGTTTATGGTGCGCGTGCTTCTGGTGAAATTTCCGCTACCGTGGAAGCTTCAGCCGAAGGTGAAATTCGCCGTGAAGAACAGATCGCTGGACATGATGTAGAAGCTTGGGCAGAAGGTGAAGTATCTGCCGAAGCCGGTGCTTCTGCCGAAGGTGAAGTAATGGCCGGTGTTATCGATGGTCAGGCGATTGGTGCTCGCGCCGAGGGTGAAGCCTTTGTTGGCGCACGAGCCGAAGGTGAAGTTAGCACTGGTGTCTCTGCTGGTGGCGTAACCGGTGAGGTTGGAGCCACAGGTAGAGCCGGTGTTGGACTTGGTGCCAGCGGTACCTTTGACGTCCAAATTGGCTGGGACGGTATCAGCTGGGACGTCGGTGGCGGTGCCTACGTTGGTGTAGGTGCTGAGTTTGAAACCGCCGGTAGCCTTGACTTTAGCGGTGCTTTCGACACGGTTGCTGAAACCGCAGGCAGTGCTTGGGATTCAGTTACCGACACAGCAGAAAGTGCCTGGGATTCGGTGACGAGCATCTTTTAACCGAACAAACCAGAATCCCGGAGGCCGGACAAAAGCGGCGAGCCCCAAACGGGGCTCGTCGCTTTTTTATGTACTAAACGAACTGGATCTATACGCACTTTCGCCTGTTCGCATGCTCGCCTCTTCGAGAACTCCCCCCGACCTGCACTCCATGTTTGTGGACACGGTTTTTCAACCCGCGACACGTAACACGTATCTCGCAACAAGGTTTATGGTCTTGATCTAAAAGCGATCTTCACCTCTAAGTCGTCCTCTCGCTTTGTTCCACCTGTACTGCACCTCTTAATTTGTTTTATTTTACGAAAATATGGTTGCAAAGTGAAAAAATATGTTGAAAAATGCACAGTTATCTACTACACTTCTATGTGAAGAAAATTACTGCCTAAGTTATCTGGTGGTATTGATAGGAATGGGTCGGGAGGCAAAAGCGGATATAGGTTTAGAACGACTCTGTGTTAAGTGTTATTTAATTACTATTTTGTCTTTATGATTACATCACAAGTCGTTTGATATCTCCCGGAGGTTATAATTTGATAAATTTACCTGCCAAGGTAAATCTTGACTTATCAATTTCCATTTTTTTGTACTCTATTCCTACAAAAACGGTATGCTTACTGTTTTTCTCTTTTTTTAAACGGGTCCGAACATTTGCGTTGTATTTTATAAGCAAACTGTTTATATCTTCACTAAGTTTTAGTATTGGAGTAAGCTTTCTCTTTTATCTCCGCACGACCTCGATTCTGTCTTCACACAGTTTTTCAGCACTATCGGTTTCTTGGAAGCCCCCAATTTTTCCAGATTTCTTTCCCCAACTTTCAACCTCCGAGGTAAAAAAGGGTGAGGTGAAGCTTTTATGAAACTAAATAAAATAGTGGTATGCGCAGCATTTATAATTATTCTACTGCTTTCCTTTAGCGTATTAGTTGTCAGAGATGTTTCTGCCGGCGATACGCTTTTTAGGCAGGGTTTTCCCGAGGAATTTGAAAAAGCGCCCCGTTACGCCCGGTTTCAAATAAATGTCGAGGGAAGAACTATTGCTGATAGAGTTACTCCACGACAGATAGAGCGGTTGCAGATTCGTGGGTTGAATTTCAGTTTTGATGAAGAAAGACAGGATTTTGAAGTTTCCTGGCAGCTAAAAGAAATGCAAACGCCGGCCAGGGAAAGATCCGAGGCAGCGGAAACCGCGCCAGTTCGTCCGGGTGCACCAGCCGAAGGTATACGTAAGGGAAGAACAGTGATAGAGGCACGGAACCCGTATTTTAATAAAGTTACTGTCCGGGCTCCGGAGGCAGGGCAGGTTATAGAAGATAATATTATCCGACTGGAAGTTGAATTAGAGACTGATGATTTTCAGGAAGCGCGGATTTACTTTGGCGAGTTAGAGCTAAAGCAAATAGAAGAACTAAACGGCAATTTAGAAAGGGAACTGGATCTTGCAGATAAACCGGAATTTATTCGTCAAATTAAAAATGAGGTAGGAGCCGGAGTTGAAGAAGAAATCAAGCGGAATTTAACGATTCAATTTAGTGACAAAAAAGGCAACACTTACGACGCTGAACCCCTGGAACTTTTAGTTTCCCCTGAAAACTTGTTGGATTACCTGCCAATTTCTCGCCGGGAGAGGCCCGAACGGCGGCCAGTAACTGAAATCGATTCCCCGGGACAGGTTCTTCGGGGAGACACCCCTGAAGGGGAAGCGGAAGAAGCTATGAAAACTGCCGATAGTCCTGATTTCGTGAAAGACGAGGAGATTGAGCAGGAAGAAGCTGTGGCAACAAGGTCCGAGGACCGACTGCAAGAAGAACCGGCGGACCCACTCTATCAGCAGATTAGGGAGCGGATAAAACCGTTAGAGCAAGAAATTATTGAAAACTGGGAAGAGCCAGACTTAGAAAGATTTTTAGAGAAGGTTGATGGATATAACCTGGAGGATTTAGAAACTAAAAATTACGCTGATATAAAAGTTAGCATTGTTAAAGTAAATATCGCTCTCGGGGAATTTAAAACGGCAAAGCAAAATTTTGAACGGTTTCAATCTCAGCTTCTTGAATCAAATGAGCTTGAGCCGGCAGAGAAGGGAAACCTGAGTTTTGTTAGTGGGATTATAAATATGCTGATTGAAAATGAAGAAGTGGCACTTGAGTCTTTTAACGAAATCGAAGAAGCTGCGGGAGAATTAGAGCGCTGGTCTAAGCTTTACCGGGCTGCTATCAAAAATCACAGGGGGGAGAAGCAACAGGCGGCCGAAGTTTTGGCCGGGATTGAGGGTGAAGTATCTGGTAAATGGTGGGGGGACGATGAAGTTCGTAAGCAAGCGATGAATATTATCGAACGTGAAGACTCGCTTATGGAACAGCTTGAGGAACTTCTGGCGAAAATTAATTTTAATGAAGTGACCATACCAAAATATTTTGAAGGCGACTATAATCCTCCGCTCACTTTTTTATTTGCCTGGCTTGAGGAGCAACATGGTCAACTGGAAGAGACTGAGGCGTTGAAAGCATCCGCGATGTTTTTCCTGGTAATATTACAATAATGTTTCAATTTTTTAAGTGTTGTGGTTCTTTATATGAATAAACGGGCGCTTTCCGGTCAGTTCAACCCCGGGGATTGTTGTGTCAAAATTTTTGCCTACCTTATCTTTCCTTTATTATTTTTCTTAATTTTTTCGTCCCCCCTGTCTGCAGAAGATTACGAAGCAAGCTGTGGCGGTTTTTATTCAGGTCTTTACGAGGTTTCCAGCTTCACCATTCCCGACTGTGAGGTATATATAAATGGGAACCTGACTGTCGAGGCTGAGGATTATATACATGTCCAGGGAGAATTAACCCGCCATCCGAATTGGGGAGATCATTATGCAACTGGCAAAGCGGGCGGCTTTGATAATGATCATTATGTGACTATTAGCCGGACAATGAGTTCCGACTGGTATGCAACCGAAGGGGAAGACGGTAATGATTGGAATGACGGGGGAGAACGGGGGGATTATTCTGCAAGTGTCGCAATGACGTATGTATATATTTCGGCATCTGGAGGAGCCGGCGGGGTCAGCCGGGCACCAGCGGCAAGCATTAGTGGTGGTGGAGGCGCAGGAGTTACAGAAGATAATGAAGGATACGTAGCCGGTGGAGTTGGTCAGACTAATAATTCTGGTGAACTTAACGTTGTGGAAGGGGGAGGTGGGGGTAGTGCACCTGCCCTGGATGCTGATGGTGGTTCGCATGATCCTTCTCGGGGGGGATATGGAGGACCGGCTGTTCAGTTTATAGCGCCGGAAATTGAACTCGATTGGGGCTCAGAAATAAATGTCTCCGCTGGAGATGGAGTTGCTCCAGACGCCGCTGGTGGAGGAGGCGGAGCCGGCGGAGGAGCTGGTGGGTCACTCTGGCTTGAAGCTGGATATATAAACTCTTCTGGCGGAGCTGATCTTATTGCTGACGGGGGAGATGGTAGTGATGGAGAATATTATAATCGGGCAGTTGTGGGTGGAGGTGGAGGTGGCAGTGGTGGATTAATTTTTAAGCGTTATGCTGATAAAAGTTTTGACGCCAATCTTTCAGTGGATGGTGGAGACGGAGGTAGTGGATATGTTGGTGGGAGCACAGACGGAACTGCTTATGCTTCTGGTGACGGTGATGACGGTGAAATTGAAAGAATAGAGCGCGACCCCCCCCATCTTAACATTAGTTCTCCCTCCACCGGTGATATTTACGCTGACGAGACAATTGAAATAGAATGGGGAGAAGATCCGAATCATCCCTGGGGCTGGGGATCTGAGTGTGCTCTGAATTATTCTACTAACGGGGGAGGAACCTGGAATGGTATTGGCACCGTTCCCTGCGGAGATCAGAGTTATTCCTGGAACCCCGGTTCATGGGTTGAAAGCAGCGAGATGCGCATTAGAATCGAGGCGCTTGATGCTGTGGGTGTTGAAGCTGAGGATCAGACTGCTGATTTCACGATTGACCAGTCTGATCCCGAAATTTCAGTAGATAGCCCCTTCAACTACCAGGAATACGTTGGTGGCGAAGAAATAACGGTAGAATGGTCAGCTGATGATGCGGGGCCCTCGGGCTACGACTATTTTCAAGTTCGCTATGAATCCGACGAGTATGGTTCAATAAATTTTGGGACTTACGGAAGTGCTGCTCGAAGTGCTGACATTGAACTACCGGAAGACAATACAACTGATGGAACAATATATGTAGACGCTTTTGACAATGCGGGTAATGGTAACTGGGACAATAGCATTGGTCACACGATTGATTCTACTGAACCGTCAGCCAGTCTCGTCGCTCCCTCCGACGGTGAAGTTATAAAAGCCGGCACAGACTACCTGGTTGAATGGGATGCTGAGGAGGCCGGCCCGTCGGGCTGGGATTACGGCTATGTTGAGTATCCCCCCGGTGACGAAATATTTACATCCACTGATGTTGAGGAAGAGTCTTACCTCTGGAGCGTGCCGGATGTGGATGAGATAGAGGAGGACTATTTTGATTTGTTCGTGGTGGATAACGTCGGGCAGGGGGAGGGGAGTTATGCCGATTATGTGCAGGTGGCCGTTGATGGGACGGATCCGGTGGTAGAGCTGACAAACCCGGATGGGAACACGGTAAAACCGGGTGGTGGAGAGCTGGAGATAGAGTGGAACACTTTTGATCCCGGTCCGTCGGGATACGACGGTTGTCAGCTCGAGTGGTATGACGGCCACGGCTGGGTAAATCTGACTTCTGTTGCCTGTGGCAGTGGGAGCTATACCTGGGATCTTCCCTCAGCCAGCCACGCTGACGCCCAGGTGCGTCTTACAGCCGAGGACGGTGTGGGACACGAATATACCGATGAAACTGATGAGTTCATAATTGATAACGATCCGCCTACTATCGAGGTAACGTCACCTGGTGATGGAGATATTTTTGATGACGGTGATATAACTCTTGAGTGGAATAGCTCCAGCGAGGGACTTAGTGACATTGTGGAGCATAACGTTTACGTGGACGATAATCCAGAGGCGGAGCTTGGTGCAGGCGAGTCAAGCTATGGACTGGACCTCGCCGACGGCGAACAAACGTTGGAAGTAGAGGCGATAGATGAAGCGGGGAACGTGAATAGCGACGAGGTAACGGTCACGATAGATACAGAGGAGCCGGTGGTGGAATTAGAAGCACCGGAAGAGGGGGAATATATTGATGCAAGTGAGGTGGAAGCAAGCTGGCAGACGCCGACGATTGGGCCGAGCGGATTGGAAACACACGAGGTCCGTGTTGACGGAGGAAATTGGGAGTCGTCTAATAGTGATGAGTCCCATCTGTTCGATCTTGAAGACGGGGAAAGGACGCTGGAGGTGCGGGCGACCGACCAGGCGGGCAACCAGGGCAGTGACGAGGTAACGGTCACGATAGATACAGAGAAGCCGGTGGTGGAATTAGAAGCACCGGAAGAGGGGGAATATATTGATGCAAGCGAGGTGGAAGCAAGCTGGCAGACGCCGACGATTGGGCCGAGCGGATTGGAAACACACGAGGTTCGCGTTGACGGAGGAACTTGGGAGTCGTCCGATAGTGATGAGTCCCACCAGTTTGATCTTGAAGACGGGGAAAGGACGTTGGAGGTGCGGGCGACCGACCAGGCGGGCAACCAGGGCAGTGACGAGGTAACGGTCACGATAGACACAGAGGAGCCGGTGGTGGAAATAGAAGCGCCGGATGAAGGAGAATATATTAACTCAAGCGAAGTTGAAGCAAGCTGGGAGACGCCAACGATAGGAGAAAGCGGGCTGGGAGAGCACGAGGTGAGAGTGGACGGAGAGGACTGGGAGGTCGCCGACAGCGAAGAGTCGCATACGTTTGAGCTTGAGGATGGTGAAAGGACGCTGGAGGTGCGGGCGACCGACCAGGCGGGCAACCAGGGCAGCGACGAGGTAGCAATTACGGTTGATACTGAGGAGCCGGAAGTAACTTTAAATCGGCCGGAAGGTGGTGAATACTGGGCTGGTGACGACGATGAATTGATTGAGTGGACGGCAACTGAAGCCGGTGAGTCGGGTTACGATGAATTCATTGTCGATTATTCTGCCGATGATGGAACAAACTGGACGGAAATTGAGGAGCAAGATTTCACCGGCGGAGACGAATTTCAGTTTGAGTGGACTGTTGCCGCTGACGATACCGAAGAGGCGTTAATACAAGTAACTGCTGTCGATAAGGCTGGCAATGAAAATGAGGACGTCAGCCAGGAGTTTACTGTTGATTCGACGGAGCCGGAGTTAGAGATACACGAGCCGACGGAAGCCGAGGAAGTATACCGCCAGTCAGGCGAGGATGTGGAAGTAGAATATACAGCGACGGACGAGCATTTTGAGATAGCGGAGCTTGTGGTATTGGATGAGGGAGGAGGCGAAGAGAAGCGAGTCGAGATAACAGAGGGAAGCAATGAGGAGGAGGTAATAGGGACAGAAGGAT
>PWHN01000034.1 GCA_003554945.1 bacterium | reverse complement strand
TGGAAGGAAAAAGCCTCCATTGCTAAATGGTCCAGGCAACCTCCAAGGTATAGCCGATTGCAAACCAGGCCATCGTGGCCTGCAACCGGCTATAATTCCGAAAAACACCTGCAGGTAGCTCCCTGTATGTTGTCAAAGAGACATCTTCATTATCCGAAAATAAGACATGACCTATCTTGCACCATACGTTTATTTTTGGTCAAATAGGAATTGGTCCCTACTTTGTAAAAGAGAAACGGTAGTTCTGAGGACCGATGTGTTTCTGACGGATTTATAAAGACCTCAAACCCCAGGATGGGGTTGTTTTGGGGTCTTTATACCTCGGAAGTGGCCCCGAGGGCCACGAGAATGATGTCAGAAATATATCGGTCCTCAGAACGGAAAAAATCCAAAAATTTAGTTGATTTAATTTTTTGATAAAAAGGTGTTAAGCATGGATTACTCAGAAAAAGTATTGGAACACTTTGCCAGTCCTCAGAATATGGGAGAGATGGAAAATCCCGACGGAGTCGGGGAGGTGGGTAACCCGACCTGTGGTGATCAGATGTTAATTCAGATAAAGGTGGAGGAGGATGTGATAGAAGACATCAAGTTCAAAACCTTTGGTTGCGCGGCGGCAATCGCCACCTCTTCCATGGTCACTGAGCTGGCCAAGGGGAAGACGCTTGAAGAGGCTCTTGAAATATCAAATGAGGACGTGGAGGAGGCGCTTGGCGGTCTACCCTGTATAAAAAGACACTGTTCGCTTCTTGCTGAGGAAGGGATTGAAGCGGCGGTGAAGGATTATTATGCAAAAAGTGGTGACAAAGATGAGTGAGCTTCGTGAAAAAATAGAAGAGCTGAAGCGGCAGAAGAACGCCGTTGTGCTTGTTCATAACTATCAGCGGCCTGAAATTTATGATGTGGCTGATTTTCTGGGTGATTCCCTGGGATTATCCAAACAGGCGGCGGATACCGAAGCGGATATTATTGTTTTCTGCGGTGTTAACTTTATGGCCGAGACGGCTAAAATCCTTTCGCCGGAGCGAAAAGTCCTGCTGCCGCGGCCAGCCTCAGAAGTAAACTGTCCCATGGCTGACATGGTAAGTGCCGGGGGAGTGCGCGAGATGCGAGAAAAATACCCGGATGCGGCCGTCGTTGCTTACGTTAATACGACTGCAAAAGTGAAGGCCGAAGCTGATATATGCTGCACCTCTTCCAACGCAATTCAGGTGGTGCGCAGTTTGGAAGAGGACGAGGTGATTTTTGTCCCTGATCGTAACCTGGGAAACTACGTTCAGCGCTATGTAAACAAAAAGATTATACCCTGGGAAGGTTACTGTTACGTACATAACCGAATTGACGAGTCTGGAGTGAGAAAAGCTCAAGAAAATTATCCGGAGTCCGAGTTACTGGTGCATCCTGAATGCCGCGGTGAGGTGATTGATCTTGCCGACCGGGTTGAATCGACCGCCGGAATGGTTGAGCGTGTTCGCACGAGTGAACCCGGGACATTTCTTATAGGCACCGAACAGGGGCTGGTTAACCGGTTGGAGCAGCTTGCGCCCGAGAGTGATTTTTATACAGCAGGGACGCCGCGAGTCTGTTCGGCGATGAAACAGAGCCGGCTGACGGACGTCCTGACTGCGTTAGAAGAAGAAAAATACGAGGTTGATCTGCCGGAAGATATACGAGAGCGGGCCGCCGTAGCGCTCGAAAGGATGATTGAAGTTGGCTGACAAAAAAGTTGCTGTGGGAATGAGTGGCGGTGTGGATTCTTCCGTTGCAGCGGCGCTGCTGGTTGAGCAGGGATACGATGTAATTGGTGTAACCATGCAGGTCTGGAACGATGAATATGCGCCGGAAGACGGAGGTGGAGACGCGCACGCCTGTTTTGGGCCCGGCGAAGCTGCTGACATCGAAGATGCCAGAATTGTTGCTGACCAACTGGATATACCTTTTCACGTCGTTGATCTCAGAGAGGAATACGAAGAGATTGTATTGGATTATTTTCGCGCTGAATACAACCAGGGCAGGACTCCAAATCCCTGTCTGCGTTGTAATCGGCGGCTTAAGTTTGGGGCCTTACTGGAAGCGCTTGAGGTGGCGGGATTGGATTGGGACTATTACGCCACCGGACATTACGTGCGCTGTCGTGAGGAGAACGGCCGGCATCTGCTTCTTAGAGGAGTCGATAGTGCTAAGGACCAGAGTTATTTTCTTTATTCGTTGTCCCAGCAACAACTGGCCCGGACACTTTTTCCGCTGGGCGAGCTTACGAAAAAAGAAGTTCGCGATCGGGCCTCGGAGCTGGGGCTCAAGGTAGAAGAGAAGGCAGAGAGTCAGGACTTCTACGCGGGGGATTATACCGATTTGCTTGAAGGTGCGGGCCGTCCCGGTCCGATTGTGGACACCAGCGGTAAAAAAATAGGTGAACACGAGGGTATTGAAAAATATACTTTTGGCCAACGGCGTGGGCTTGGGGTCTCGGTAGGTCACCCGATTTATGTAATTGATATTGACGCCGCTGAGAACAAGCTGGTGGTGGGAAAGCGCGAAGAACTCTTTGACGAGCGTATGCAGGTAGAACAATTAAATTGGATCTTGCCGCCGTCTGAATTGGAAAATCAGTCGGTGGAGGTGCAGATTCGCTATCGCCATAGTCCAGCACGTGCGCGACTAAAAGAGGTGGGAGAGGACTGCGTTGAGGTTGATTTTGAGCAGCCACAAAGAGCAGTTACGCCCGGCCAGGCAGCGGTTTTTTATTCGGGAGACCGGGTGCTGGGCGGCGGAATAATTACTGAGTAAGAATAAAATGGTAAAATACTTAGTGCCGGCGCTGGTGTGAGCGACCGCCTGATCTGTACAATTGAAAAAACAGATTGGGAGGAAAGTCCGGACTCTCTATTGGGTGTCCCGGGAAATCCGGGAGCCCCGTCTGTTTGAATAAAACAGGAGGGGCCGGCCAGTGCCGCAGAGACTATACTACCGAGCACTCAATCGAGGTGGCAAGGGAGTAATGCTAACGGCTTCGGCGTTTGCAGACTCGATTGAGTGCTCGGAAAAGGTGAAAAGCGGGTGGATGTGGCAGCGGCTGTGCCGGGCCTCCGGCACAGGCTGTCTGCTGCTACCGCCCGGCCGCCGGCCGCAAGGCTGGCGTGCTGGTAAACCCCACCCGGGAGCAAGGCCAAACTTTGGTGGGCCGCTTGAGCTGTCTCGCAAGAAACAGCCCAGATAAATGGTCGCCTTAGAACAGAATCCGGCTTACCACCGGCGCCGGCGTTATACTTCAAGGGAGAGGCTTGATATGGATTCACCGCTAACTGAAATTCCTGTTGATTCGATAATGGAGACAACTATTCAAAGCCTCCAGGAAGGAATCAGTGTGCTCAACAGGGATCTTGATATCTGTTATGTCAACCCAAAAATGAACCAGTGGTATTCTCAAAATAGTCCGCTGGTCGGTAAAAAATGTTACCAGGCCTATCACAATTGCAGTGAGCCCTGCGAGAAGTGTCCAACCTTACGCTCTTTTAAAACCGGCGAAATTGAAAAAAAAGTAGTCGAAGGTCTTCCTGATGAAGAAAAAAAATATCTTGAAGTTTACACTTATCCGATTAAAAAAGAGGGAGATGTTGTTGGAGTAGTTGAGGTTGTTCGTGACATAACAGAGCGTCTCCGTGCCGAAACTGAATTAAAGGAAACACGCGAACGTTTAACGTTAGCCATGGACGGCGGTCAGCTTGGGGTCTGGGACTGGAAGTTAAAAAAAGGAACAATTGATTACAACAAAGGGATTCCCCAGGTTTTAGGCTATAGGCCGGAGGAAGTGGAAGCAAGCGAAGCCTGGTGGCGGTCGAGGATTCATCCGGCCGACAGAGAGATCGTGGATCAAGCTCTGACAGCGCATTTAAACGGTGAGGCTGAGTATTTTAAAACTGAATATCGATTTAAGACTCGAGACGGGAACTGGAAGTGGTTGTATGATCACGGTCGGCTTGCTGACGCGGAGAGGGGAGGCCAGAGACTTGTGGGGGTTGTCCGTGACGTTGACGGGCGTCGTCGAGCCCAGAAGGCGCTTGTCGAGGAAAGAGACGTTTTCGCCAGAGGGCCGGTAGTAGTTTTTAAACTCAGCGGCGACGAGACGAGTAAAATAGAATACGTATCTGAAAATGTGGAAGAAGTACTTGGCTACAGTTCAGAAGAAGTGCTGGCGAAAGGGTTTACGGGTGACGAGCTTATACATCCAGAGGATGTTAAGCGTGTCTATGAGGAATCCAGTCGTGCTCGTCAGGGGGGACAAAACTCGATTACTATGGAACCATATCGGATGTTAACAAAAGAGGGGGAAGTGCGCTGGGTTCAGGATAACACCAGGTTTGTCTGGGAGAATGGTACGCTTTCTCACCACATTTGTTATATTGTTGACATAACTGAGCGCCGCCAAAAAGATGCTGAACTCCGCCGCACCCTGGCGGAAAAAGAAGCCCTCCTCCAGGAGGTTCATCACCGGGTGAAAAATAATCTTCAGGTGGTTTCCAGTCTGCTTCAGATGCAAAAATACAGGCTGCAGGATCGCGAAGTTTCGGCTGCTGCGATTGAAGCACTTGAAGAAAGTAGTCAGCGTATATTTGCCATGGCGGAAGTTCATCGCGAGACATATAGAACCTCCAATCCCGATCAGATTGATCCGGAAAGTTATTTTACTCGGTTGGTTGAAAGCACTGCTGAAGTTTTTGCTGACGACAGTAACTACAACATTCAGATGAACTTCTGCGCCAATGTTAAGTTGCATTCCAACCAGGCTATTTACTGCGGACTTATTCTGAATGAGCTGGTTGCTAACTCGTTTCAACACGCGGCTGTTAATTCAGAGGACGAGCTTCGGCTTGAGACCGGTCTGGTAGAAAAAGACGATAATCTGACGCTTTACGTTCGAGACAATGGGCGTGGTTTTGTGGATTATTTTTCTGTAGAAGAGTCTGATTCACTGGGGTTGCAACTTGTTCGTCTTCTGGCCGAAGAACAGCTTGTAGGTGAGCTTGTCTTTAAAAAACAGCCGTCCACTGAGTTTGCTGTTATTTTTTCCCCTTCTCACGACTGAAAGCCGCACTACGCTTTAAAATAGCCGAATTATTTTTATGCCTTTCCTCCCTATCTTTTTATCAATAATCAAAAATAGCCAGAAAATCAGAAGAAAAACTTGACAGCGGTGGGGTGTAGGTGGTATAACTATGGCAGGAAGTGGGTAAATGTGGTGCAAAGTGGATTAAACTCTTGACAGAGGTAAAAAATGAAGCAACAATATGGGTTGTATGGCGAGTATCGACATAGTGTCGATCCAAAAAATAGAATAACGCTGCCCGCTTCGATTCGGAAGGCCCTGGCTGACGAGGAGGAGTTAATCCTCTCGGTCGGGTTTGACAACTGTCTGTCTATTTATCCGAACGAGGTCTGGATGGAGCTACTGGGGAACGCGGGTTCGGAGGGGCCAAGTCAGCGGGCCCGGCAGATTCGTCGATTTTTCTCGGCCCGAGCCCAGCGTGTAAGCCCGGATAGCCAGGGGCGCATTGTCGTTCCCGATCGGCTGCTGGAATGGGCCGGTATTGAAGAAGAAGTCACTGTGGTTGGGAATTTTAACACCGTTGAGCTCTGGCCGCCATCGAGGTGGGAGGAGTATCAGGCGGAAGTTGACCCCGAGCAGGCGGCCGAAGAGGTATTTACAGGTTCCGCCTGAACCTCCCGATTTGCATCTGGTTGAAAAAATATAAGACGGAACTTTTCACTGGTTCAACAAAAAGTTCCAGGTAAAGAGTGAGTTTTGTGTCTGATAGGAAACCGGGACATCAACCGGTGTTGAAGCGGGAGTTAGTTGAATTAATTGATCTTTCACAATCAGATATGGTGATTGATGCCACGTTTGGATTTGGTGGTCATGCTGCGGAAGTTCTTGAGCGGCTGGGAACTGAAGCCAAATTGATAGGTTTTGAGCGTGATCCGGAAGTTTTCAGTCGAATTCCCGAGTTTTTTCGAGCTGATGAAAGAGTCGGGCTGTATAACAGCAGCTACTGCGAAATGGGTCGTATTTGCAAAGAAAATTCTGTAGATGCGATATATTTCGACCTGGGGATATGCTCGTATCATCTTGACCGGGCGGGAAGAGGATTTTCTTACCGGTATCTCACCGACCCCCTTGATCTGCGGTTTTGTAGTAAAGAGGGGCAGCCCGCGAGTGCGTTGCTAAACGCCGCGGCGCCGGACAGGCTATTGAGTATTTTTGGACGGTTTGGTGAGCTGCGTTTTTTAAAACCCATCGTGAGATCCATCTGTGAGCGGCGGCCGCTCGATACTGTGGAAGATTTAAAAAAAGCAGTTGAAGCGGTTGTCCCGCCGCACATGATTAATCGAGAGATGGCGCGGGCGCTGCAGGCTCTCAGGATTGAAGTTAATCGTGAGCTGGAACAGCTACGCGAGTCATTGGAGATGGCGACCAGGCTGCTGGTATCAGGAGGCCGGCTGGCTGTAATAAGCTTTCACTCTCTCGAGGACAGAATAGTAAAACATTATTTCAGAAGTCTGGAAGAGGATTGTATCTGTCCGCCAGAATTGCCGGCCTGCGCCTGTGATGCTGAAAAAGTTGCTGACGTGGTAACTCAATCACCAGTTACACCCGGAAAGGAGGAGGTAAGTGTTAATCCGAGATCGAGATCGGCCAAGCTGAGAGCAGTTAGAATGAGCTAATTTTATACAACTTAAATACACTATTCGACCGAAAATAAAATCACAAATATAGTAATAGGGTGGTCAATCGCTCCGTTTGTTCTTTATTTGGGGCAGAAGGAGAGTTGATTGGCGCTTTAGAAATAGACTAATATTGACGACTGTAAATACAGCACTGCACATGCTTTTTGACGTACTAATTTTCAGACCAGGGGATGGAGCCATAATGGTTCGCCAGAATAATAAATACTACCGCAACCGCTCCGACCGAGCCATATCATCTTTCAACGGGCTGTTGAGCTGGCTCCAAAATATAGTTCGGACGCGTCGTGATTCAATCTCGTCTCGCACTTTCCTTCTTTCACTTTTAGTCTTTTTACTGGCTGTGACCTTGTGTACTCAGATTATCGCCCGGCAGGTTGAGGAAGCTCGCCTGGAGTATCGGGTTGATCTGCTGCGTGAGCGTAATCTCGAGCTGCGCATGCAAGTTCACTCGGAGCGTATCGAGGTCTCACAGTTGCAGCGTTTGGATAGAATTCAGTGGATTGCTGTCTCGGAACTGGGTATGGAGATGGTTGACACGGTGCCGCTTCTTGAGTTGGATCGGCGCCGTTGGGCGCAACTGCCGCTGGAGGGGGGAGGTGAAGAAGGGATAGAATAGATCTTTCAGTTAAGGGAGACAGTTAATAGTGCTGTTGCAGGAACTTGTGAATGGGATTGAAACGGAAATAAAAAATGATATTGCCGGCTGTAAAATTACCGGCATAAATGATGACACCCGTCATCTGGAACCCGGGGAGATTTTTGTAGCCTGCCGGGGTCATGAAACTGACGGCCACCTCTATCTTGATGAAGCGGTGGCGAGTGAAGCAGCAGCCCTTGTTGTTGCTAAAGACAAGCAGAACCACCTACCTGATGAAATATCCATCCCAATTCTTACAGTTGACCATCCTCAAGAGATATTACCCGATTTACTGCGCCGTTTTTACGGGCGGCCGGACCGGGAACTAACTCTGATTGGAATAACCGGTACTAACGGCAAAACCACTACAACTCATCTTGTTGAATCAATTTTGGAAGCAGAAGGGGAATCTGTCGGCCTGATTGGGACAATTGAACGTCGATTCAACGGGAGCGAGTTTGCAGTGGATTGTACGACTCCTTCGCTCGTCGGAACATACAAGTGTTTGCGCGCGTGGGCTGATGCCGGAGCAACTGCAGCGGTGATGGAGGTCTCTTCGCACGGTCTGGATCAGGGTCGTGTGAAGGGGCTTTCATTTACTGCAGCAGGCTTTACAAACCTCAGCCAGGACCATCTGGACTATCACGGTGAAATGGAAGAATATTACCAGTCCAAGAAAAAATTATTTCAGCAGAGTTCCTCTTCCGTTGTCTATGTCGGTGACGAATACGCCTGTCGCCTGGCTAAAGAAATAGACGCGGTTACTGTCGGTCCCGGGGATAATGATTATAGAGTGGTTGAGTCTGATTCCAACCTCACTCGAACACGCTTAAAAATGCAGATGCCGATCGCCGAAGAACCAGTAGTCTTTGAGTCCTCGCTTACCGGTCTTCATAATTACAAAAATATGGCCCTGGCGGCCGCACTGACCGCTGAACTGGGGGTTCGGATTAACTCTATCCAAAAGGGGTTGGCCGGTGCTGATAATGTTCCCGGGCGTTGTGAAAAAATTGCGTCGCAACCGAATATCGTTGTTGACTACGCACACACACCGGATGCCGTGGAAAATGTTATTAGAAGCATGAAACCGCTCACCCGGGGGCGGATAATCTGTGTGTTTGGTGCCGGCGGAGATCGTGACCGGGGCAAACGTCCGGCAATGGGCGAGGCGGTCAATCGACTTGCTGATTACGCTGTGGTAACTTCAGATAATCCTCGCTCTGAGGACCCCAAAAAAATTATTGATGATGTTGTGGTTGGAATGGAAGCGGATCGGTTTCACGTCCGGGTGGACCGTGGCCAGGCAATTCGGGATGCCGTCGAGCGGGCGGCTCCCGAGGACCTGGTTCTTATTCTGGGCAAAGGTCATGAAACTGAGCAAATTATTGGAACTCGAGTTATTCCATTTGACGACGCCCGGGTGGCAAGGGAGGTTCTGGAAACGGTTTGAAACGAAGTAAATCTGCTATCCCGTTAGCTGAGCTGAGTCAAAAGTTTAAAGTTGAGCGCTGGACGAAAAAACCTCCACGTGTAATTAATAAAGTCAGGATAGACAGCCGTAATTGTGAACCGGGAGACCTCTTTGTGGCTTTGCAGGGTGAAAACACTCACGGTCATCGTTTCTTACAAGCTGCGCATGATAACGGTGCTGTGGCTGCGATTGTAGAACGTGAACAGGATGTTGATATTCCACAACTGCTGGTTGAAGATTCTGAAGAATCATTAGGACGTCTGGCGAAGTTTTACCGACGCACACTTGATGATTATGTAATCGGTATTACCGGTAGCTGTGGCAAAACGACGGTCAAAGAAATGCTAACTGCAGTTCTCTCGGAAAAATATCAGGTTCACAGGTCCCCCGGCAACTACAACAACCAGCTTGGTTTGCCGCTGACTATTTTAAACTACGGTGGCGCTGATATTTTAGTCGCCGAGGTAGCCATGAATCAGCCTGGAGAAATCAAGCGGTTGACGGAAATACTTGCCCCTGACATGGGTCTGATAGCACATATTGGCCGCGCTCATCTTGCCGGTCTGGAGACAGTTGAAAGTGTTGCTCGTGAAAAAGCCGAGCTACTGGCCGGTCTTCCCCCGGACGGGTTGGGGATCGTTCCAGGCTGGGTGCGTTACAAAGATATTTTGCTCCAGTCTTCCACGGCACCGGCGCGGGTTCCGTCCCGCAGCGCCGGTGGTGATGTGGAGGTTGATTGGAGTATAGGTCCCGGGGTCGGCAAAATCAGAGTGGGCGAAAACAAATTCGAAGTTACTTTCACCCGGGATGAAATTTTAAAAGACGCAATTCTTGTGATTCTGGCGGCATTTGAGCTGGGACTTGAGGAAACGGCGATAAGGGAGGGATTGGCCCGATTTGAACCGCTGGCCGGGCGTGGTCAGGAGATTATGATAGGGGAGACCACCGTTATTGACGGCAGTTACAACGCCAACCCTGATTCAATGCTTTCGGCCATTGAGCGGTTAGAAGAGCTTTCTCCGCCCCGTCTTGCAGTTCTGGGGACAATGAAGGAGCTGGGTGACCAGGCGCCCGAAGCACATCGCGAGATCGGGGAGAAATTGAGTGAAGTTGAAGATCTTGAGGTTAAGTTTGTCGGTGAATATGGAAAACAGCTGGCTAAAGGAATGGGAGGGGACCCTAACCTTAGCTTGCATGAAACGGTCGAGGAGCTCAACGGGCTGGTCCCGACCTCTTATCGCTCTGTTTTGATTAAGGGCTCAAATGCCGTAGGATTAAGTAAGCTTATCGAAAGGTGGAAGACCAAACAATGATGCACGCACTTTACGAGACCTTTTACCAGCCGGACACCTGGTATTCATTTATTCGCCTGTTCAGGTTTATCACCGTTCGAACTGCTTATGCGGCGGTAACCAGTTTAATTCTCTGCTGGACCCTTGCCTGGTGGTTTATTCCCAGGCTGAAGGAGTGGGAGATGGCTTTGAACCGCGGTCGCCCTTACCTGGAATTCCAGGAGGGTAAAACCGGGACTCCTACTATGGGTGGTATATTTATTGTTGCCGCTGTTGCTATTTCAACGCTGCTCTGGGCCGACCTGAGCAATAGTTTTGTTCAGATGGCGCTTTTAGTGCTGCTCAGCCTTGGGTTGCTGGGAGCGGTTGACGATTGGCTCAAGATTTATTATCCGGCCAGCGACGGGGTTTCAATACGGACTAAAATTATTGGACAATTGATAATTGCCGCTATCATCGCTGTCTGGGTGTTTAACA
Organism: bacterium; assembly: GCA_003554945.1. Classification (GTDB taxonomy): domain Bacteria; phylum T1Sed10-126; class T1Sed10-126; order T1Sed10-126; family T1Sed10-126; genus T1Sed10-126. The sequence goes on along the minus strand of PWHN01000034.1, from coordinate 25,533 downwards.
TGGAGCTGCCCCTGAGGCTACTCTGGTTGGGGGAAGAGTTCAGGACGGAGCTGGGCAATTCACTTTTTTTCCCTTTCTTTACTGCGGCCTGGATTCCTCTCGGGGCACTATATATTCCATTTGTAATGGTGGTAATACTTGGTAGTTCAAACGCTGTTAATTTAACTGACGGTCTGGACGGATTGGCTGTAGGAACAGTAATTTTTGTGGCTGTTGCCTATGGCGGGATGACATACATCAGCGGCCACTATATATTTTCTGAGTATCTACAGGTCCCCAATGTAATGGGGAGTGGCGAGTTAACAGTTTTTATAGCGTCTATGATAGGGGCCTGCCTGGGTTTTCTCTGGTTTAATGCTCATCCCGCCGAGCTTTTTATGGGCGACGCCGGTGCTCTGCCGCTTGGCGGCTCTATTGGTCTTGTCGCTGTTCTAATAAAACAAGAGCTTTTACTGCTGGTTGTAGGCGGTATATTTGTTATTGAAGCGCTTTCGGTAATACTTCAGGTCGGCTGGTATAAAGCCACCGGCAAGCGTTTTTTTCGCATGGCTCCATTGCACCATCACTTTGAACTTGACGGAATGGCTGAAAGTAAAATAACTATACGATTCTGGATAGTTGCCATAATCCTTGCGCTCTTTGCGCTCAGCACTTTAAAACTACGATGACGGTGAAATCAATGACTCACGAGCAAGATCTTGTAGCGGAGTTTAAAAATGAAACTGTGGCCGTTTATGGCTACGGCCGAACGGGACGTGCTGTCGCCAGGCGACTGGCTCCTCTGGTTCACCGTTTAATTGTTATTGAGGACGGTAACCCTGATGATTTTGAATCTGAACGGGCGAACAGCGATCCGTCAATTGAATGGCTTTTTTCACCATCCGGTCTACCGCCTGGTCTGGATCGCTTGATTATCAGTCCCGGTATTCCAGCCGACAACGAGCTTGTTCTCGAAGCTCGCCAGAAGGATCTGTCTGTTCAGGCAGAAGTTGAAATCGCCTTCAGGCTCTGTTCGGGAAAGGTCTGGGCGATCACCGGGACTAATGGCAAGAGCACCTGTGTTGAGATTATCGGCGCCCTGCTTGCCGCTTCAGGCCGGGAGACGGTTGTCTGCGGTAACCGCGGCCGCCCGTTTATTGACGCTGTTTTTGAGCACGGTGATGAGCGAACAAATTATGTCGTCGAAGTAAGTAGCTTTCAGGTTGAATCAATGGTTGAGTTTAGTCCAGACCATGCTTTGCTTACCAACCTTGGCGACGATCATCAGGATCGACACGATTCACTGGACGAATACCACGGTCTCAAATGGGAGCTACTGCAGCGAACAAAATCCAACGGTCGTGTCTGTATGCCGCTCGAGTTAATTGATGCGCCGGCTGCCGAAAAAATAGACGTTGACGATAAAGTCTATTTTGATCGGACGCATGTTCAGGGAAGCAAATATGAAATTAGCTGGTCTGATTCCGGTTTGAGTTACGGCGAGCTGCAGGTACCGGCAGCTGAGTTTCCTCATTTAATAAATATTTTCCCGGAAAATTTTCTTGCCGCCCTGGGGCTTGTCCAGCCGCCAGCGCGCGAACAAGTACTTCGGACAGCCCTTTTGCAGCTTAGCGTGCCACCCCACCGTGCTGAATTAATTGAGGTGGGAGAATGCCGAGTAATTAATGATTCAAAAGGGACAACACCGACCTCCGTCCGTGCACTTGTAGAAGCTACTCCGGGCAAATTCAGTATTATTCTCGGCGGAGGCGACAAAGGGGCTAATTTTGATGAACTTTTACAAGTGCTACAAAACCGTCGCAGTGATTTACAAAATTTATACTTATGTGCCGAGGACTCTCTCCTCAGCCGCTTGAAAGATGGCTGTCAAAAGTACGATCTGAGCGCCACAGAATTTCAGGGCTGGGAGAAAGCGGTGAAAGAACTAATAGTTCGTGCCGGCGAAGGGACAACAGTGTTGCTTTCACCCGGTGGGACCAGTTTTGATGCTTTTAATAATTACCGCGAGCGTGGCCGCTGTTTTCGACGCTGGGCGAGGGAGGTAGCGGCAGATGCGTAAAGTCTCAAATATTGATTGGTCGATATTACTTGTTGCTCTTGTGCTTACCGGGCTTGGGCTGGTTATGATCTACAGCTCCAGTGCAATAGAAGCATACGAGCTGGTAGGGCAGACTCCTTACTTTTTTCACCGGCAGCTAATCTGGGCAATTATTGCCCTGGGTATCTGTATTGGTATCACTTTTCTGCCCCTTGAGGTAATTGAAAAATTAACTCCGCTTTTCTATGTTATGGTCATAATTCTGCTTTTGGTGGTCCTGGTGCCCTTCATTGGTGTCATGACCCGTGGTTCGCGACGCTGGCTCGATCTGGGAATATTTGGGTTTCAACCGGCTGAGCTGGCTAAATTGAGCGTCATCTTGGCGGGGACTTTATATTTAACACGAATAGAGCAGAGGGAGAAGACAGCGTTTAGAGATCTTTTGTTTGTCTGTATTCTTGGAGGGATACCGGCTCTGCTTGTGTTGATCCAGCCCGATCTGAGTTCTTCTATCCAGATTTTTAGCGTTAGTTTAATACTGCTATTTATTTCAGGTTTTGCCTATCGCCACCTCTTCTCGCTGTTAGTTCTACTAATGCCTGTACTCGGGGTGGCAATTTTTATAAGCGGTTACCGGCGTGCCAGGATAGTTGCGTTTATAAACCCCTGGTCGGATCCGCTGGCAGGCGGGTATCAATCTATACATTTAATGCGTTCTCTGGCTTCCGGTGGTGTTCTGGGACGTGGTCTTGGTACCGGGGTCCACCGTTATCTCCCGGAACCGTTTACTGATTCAATTGTTGCTGTATTGGGTGAAGAGCTTGGTCTGATTGGAATCGGGATTCTGCTCTCCTTGCTAGTATTTCTGGTTTACAGGGGGATAACAGTGAGTCTTCAAACTGGCTCTCCTTATACCAGATTGCTGGGAGTCAGCATGACGTCACTGATAGCGCTGCAGGCAATAATGAATCTGGCTGTTGTCATAGGATTTTTGCCAACTACCGGGGTTCCCATGCCTTTTATCAGCTATGGTGGGACTTCACTTGTGGTCAATATGATTATTGTAGGGACAATTCTTAACATTTCGGGGAATCGCTAAAAATGGAATTTAGAAGGACTCAGTCGATTCACTTCGTTGGAATAGGCGGAATTGGTATGAGTGGTATTGCTGAGGTTCTGCTGACGCTTGGTTACAACGTCAGTGGCTCGGACATTAACGAGAACGCCCGGGTTCGGAACCTGCGCCGTCGCGGCGCAAAAATTACTCTCGGGCACGCCGCAAAGAACGTAGAAGAAGTCGACGTTGTCGTCAGAACTTCGGCAGTTGATGATGATAACTGCGAAGTGAAGGCTGCCCGGGAGCGATCAATTCCGGTGATTCCGAGGGCCGAGATGCTGGCAGAGTTGATGCGGCTGAAGGAGGGGATAGCCATAGCCGGCACTCATGGCAAAACAACCACGACGGCGATGATGTCACATATTTTACGAACTGCGGAATATGACCCGACGGTGGTTGTTGGCGGCCGGATGCATAATCTTGGTATTGGCGCCCGGCTGGGAAGTGGAGATCATATTGTTGTTGAAGCCGATGAGTCGGACGGATCCTTTTTGAAATTAATGCCGGTGCTTAGTGCCGTAACCAACATCGAAGACGACCACCTTGATTATTTCGGCACAATGAAAAAATTGGAACAGGCGTTCCTGGATTTTATAAATTCGGTTCCATTTTATGGTTTTACTGCTATATGTGGGGATGATCCACGTCTGCAAAATCTGTTGCCTAAAGTAACCAAACCTCATCAGACGTATGGGCTTGAGGACCACAATCAGTTACGTGCCGTCAACTGTCGACAAAAAAATGGCAAGCAGACATTCACGGTCCAACGAGAGGACAGGGAAATAGGCGATTTAATACTGCCTTTGCCCGGTGATTTTAACGTTCAAAACGCTCTTGCCGCAACGGCACTGGCTCTGGAAATGGGTATTGACTTTCAAAAAATAGAGCAGGCTTTCAAGAGTTTTGAAGGGGTTGCCAGGCGTTTTGATTACAAGGGACGAGTTGAAAATTTTATTATCTACGATGATTACGCTCATCACCCGACTGAAGTAAAAAATACACTCAGTGCCGCTGCGAACAGCTTTGATGGAGAGCTGTTGGTAGTTTTTCAGCCGCACCGCTATTCGCGTACAGAGCTATTGGCCGGCAAGTTTGGCGAGGCCCTGCAAGAGGCAGATAAGCTCTGTGTAACTGATGTCTATGCGGCCGGCGAGGAACCGGTGCCGGGTGTTAATATCGACTTCTTAAAAGACAAAATTCTTAAGCACTGTTCAGCTAAAACAACAGCTTTTGCTGTTGATCGTGAGCAGGTACTTGATTGGGTTGAGGCGGTTTTCGAACCAGATCACCAGCAGGTTTTATTTACGCTTGGTGCTGGTGATGTCGTTCAATACGCCGAACCGATACAGGATCGTGTTGCCCGAAAGTTGAGGGAGTTAAAAGATGCGTCAAACGGAGGATAAGGTTCTTGCTCCGCTGACAACTATTGGTATTGGTGGAACGGCACAACAGTATTATGAACCGGAAAGTATTTCTGAGGTTCAGAACTTAATCGGGCAGGCAACTGCATTGAAGAGCCGGGTCCACATCCTTGGTGGTGGGAGCAATTTGCTGGTTCAGGAAAAACGTCTATCAGGTAGAGTTGTTAAATTTGGCGAGCACCTAAGTCGGTTTGATTTCGCCGGGAAACACCTGCGAGCTCAAGCTGGTGCATCTCTAGCTAAAATTGTAACTGAATGTGCCCGCCGCGGTTTATCCGGGTTTGAGTGGGCTGCCGGATTGCCGGCAACCATCGGCGGTGCAGTGGCGATGAACGCCGGCGCGTTTGAAACCTCGATAGCTGATGTTCTTGATTGGGTGCGGGTGGTTGAAAAGTCGGGCGATTGCCGCAAAATCTCCCGCCGGGACCTGCAGTTATCATATCGCTCGAGTCCATTCCCGGAGGCAGGCGTAATTGTTGAGGCACAGTTTACACTTGAAGTTAGAAACACTGAGGTGGTTCGAGAAAACATAAGAAAAAATCATCGACTCCGCAGGCAGACGCAGCCGCTAAGTGAAAAAAGTGCCGGTTCGGTATTTAAAAATCCGCCTGGCGAGTCCGCCGGCGCTCTTATAGATGCGGCTGGTTTAAAAGGACTCAGAGAGGGCGATGCGATGATATCTAAAAAACATGCTAATTTTATAATAAATTGCGGTGGTGCCCGCTTTGCCGACGTCCTGCGGCTAATTGAGCGTGTGCGCCACCGCATTTCCAACTATTACGACATAGATCTTGAGCTTGAATTACAAATTATTAAGTAACTATCAGTGGTGATTATGGTGAAACAACCAAAACACGTAGCAGTTATATGTGGCGGTCAGTCTGCGGAACGCGAGGTTTCTCTGAAGAGTGGACATGCTGTGTTAGAGGCGCTGGAGCAGTCGCCCGCCGAGGTTAGTATGTTTGACACTGAAGTTGATCTTGGCTCCCGCTTGACAGAAGCGGATGTTGACGTCGCTTTTGTGGCCTTGCACGGCCGGGGAGGCGAGGACGGTGTCATCCAGGGAATGCTGGAGTGGCATGGTATTCCATATACGGGTCCGGGAGTGGCGGCCAGTTCAATCTGTATAGATAAAATCTACACTAAGTTTATTGTCGAACAGCTCCAGCTGCCGACACCCGACTGGTTTATACTGGAGGCTGATGAGGAGCCGGTTATAAAAAAAGATTTTGAACGTATGGTTGTCAAACCACGTTGCGAGGGCAGCAGCATAGGTCTTTCGATCGTTGATGCAACTGAGCTGCCGGAAGCTGTTGAAGTGGCACGAGAATATGACGGCGAAATTTTAGTCGAAGAGTATGTTGAAGGCTATGAGGTTACTGTTGGTGCAGTAACTCTTGAAGAGTTTGAATTGCTGCCTCCTGTGGGGATAAGACCTTCACATGAATTTTTTGATTTCGAAACAAAATATACAAAAGGGCTGACCGAATACGATGTTCCGGCCCCACTGGAACGAGAAGTTGTTGAGAAACTGCGAGAGTTTACAAGGCGTGCCGTCTCAGCTTTTCAGACGAAGAGCTTGTGCCGGGTTGATTATTTGCTGGACGAGGCCGGTCAGCCGAATTTACTAGAAATCAATACCATACCCGGGATGACGGCAACCTCGTTGCTTCCCATGGCTGCGGAGGCTGCGGGAACAGATTTCCCAGAACTCATATGGGGACTTGTCTGTCGAGCACTGGCGGGATATAAATGAGTCCCAGCGTTGATCCTAAAAAAACGCACCGCCGGCAGCAGAGTTTTTTTGACGATTTTGATCCACGTCAGTATTTGTTTTCGGTGAAAAAATTTATCTATTTGGGGGCACTACTTCTGCTGCTTATCGTAGTTTCGCTGGTTTTCTATGATTTTATCGGTTTTGCCAGCACATCTGAAAAATTAGCAGTTCAATTGGATGTTCGCGGCAATGATACGGTAAGCACTTCTGAAATACGTGCTCTGCTTGGCAAAGAAGCTGATATTGAGGAGAGTGATCGGCAATCGGGTTGGTCCCTGCAAAACGAAGCCGGAGATACGGTCAGTATATTTGTTATTTCACCGGAAGCTGTTGAACAGCGTCTTAAAGATAGCTTTGATCGTTTTCGATACGTTAGAGTAGGACGGATCCTGCCCCGAACGCTGCGTATTGAGGTTGATGAGCGTCAGCCTTACGCCCGGGTGGCTCGGCGTTACAACGGACGTTCCGGCTATCTTCCGGCTGATCGGGAGGGGATTCTTTTCAGCCCCCGGCCTGATGAACAGGAGTGGATGCTTGAGGAGCTGATTCCGGTGTATGGATTGGAGACTCTTGAAGATAAAGAGGCTGAGTATGAGGAAAGATGGGAGCGATTTACTAAAGTCAGGGAAGCCTTTACGGCTATGTTTGATGATCCAATTGAACAAAAATATGAATTTAATCCCGGCGGTTCACTGGTTGTTGAACTCGCCCGGCCAAATCAAATAGAAGTTCATTTTGGTAGAGAAAATTTTAACGAAAAGGTTCTTGAATTATACGACATCATGAGTCGAGAAGGGTTCTATCAGATAGAAGATTATATAGATCTTAGCAACCTGGAAGATATCCGGGCCAGATAACTGAATTTTGAGCAAAACCTTTCAACGTCATTCCGGGCAAGGTCGCGTAGCGACCGCAGACCCGGAATCTATGGTATATTCAAGATGGATTGCCGGGTCAAGCAACGTCATGCCGGACTTGATCCGGTACCGGCAATGACGAAATCGCTGGAAGGTTCTGAATTTGAATGAAATTAGAATTTTTTTAAGGAAGGTGAGTTACCATGCCGCAGGACGATTACGTTGTTGGTCTCGATATTGGCACTACCAAGGTATGTGCCATTATCGGGGAGAAAAACAGGGACGGGGAGGTTGAGATTATTGGTGTCGGTGACCAGCCCTCGCGTGGACTGCACAGGGGAATGGTTATAAATGTGGCCGACACTGTTGAATCTATAACTAAGGCTGTGGAGGAGGCACAGCTAATGGCCGGTGTGGACGTGCACAGCGTTTACGTTGGAATGGCGGGCAAGCATATTAAGAGCATAAATAGCCCCGGTGTTATTGCTATTTCCAACGATACCCGTCAGATAACTGAGAAGGATGTTGAACGGGTCGTTGACGCCGCCACCTCCATCCATATTTCCGGTGAAAAAGAACGGGAGATAATCCATGTTATCCCCCAGGAGTTTTATGTTGATGGCCAGGATTCTATTGAGGATCCGGTGGGAATGAACGGAGTCCGGCTTGAGGCGGACGTTCACCTCGTAACCGCTGATATTACGGCGACGCAGAATATTGTCAAAAGTGTTCACCAGGCCGGTTATGATGTCGAAGATATTGTGTTGGAACCACTTGCTTCGAGTCTTGCTGTGCTCGATCCGGATGAAAAGGAACTAGGTGTCTGTCTTGTTGATATTGGCGGCGGAACCAGCGATATTTCGCTTTTTAACGAGGGGTCGGTCTACGACTCTAAAGTTATCGCACTGGGTGGTGAACATGTCACACAGGACGTAATGAAAGGACTCTGCACGGCTTCCCAGGACGCCGAAATGGTTAAGATAAATCACGGCTGTGCCATGGTGGACATGGTTCCCGAGGACGAAATGATTGAAGTTCCATCTGTTGGCGGTCGTGAGCCTCGAAACATAGGCCGGCGCAATCTCTGTGAAATTATTCAGCCGCGGATGGAAGAGATATTTAAGTTTATTGATTATGAAATCAAGCAGTCCGGTTATCGTGAGGAAGTTATAGCCGGTATGGTTGTTACCGGTGGAGCTTCCGGGATGAAAGGTGTTCCCGAGCTGGCTGAACAGATTGTTGACATGCCGGTCCGCCTCGGTGAACCGTGGGGCGTCTCCGGTCTCATTGAAGCGGTCAACAATCCGAAATACGCGACTGGAGTTGGCCTGGTTAAGTATGGTTTTCAACAGGCCGAACAGACCGAGAGTTATTCGAGGTTAGGCGGAGGGGGGAGTCTGATTGGTGAAGTTTCCAGCCGTATGAAGGAATGGTTCGGGGAAGTTAGTTCGTTAATAAGTGGATAAATCAGCAAACAAACAAATGGTGTGTCAGGGATGAGTAGTTGCGATTATATTAATCCGGAGGTGAGTAGTAACCGGCTGATTGACTGATTATTATGAATTGTGAATGTTTGATTGAAGTGGAAACCATGAAATTTAATTAGGAGGTAATAAGGATGGCGATTGATGAAGAGCTGTTTGAGTTTGATGATGAGGAGCTGAATAACCCAACTGAAATTAAGGTGGTAGGAGTTGGCGGTGGTGGTAACAACGCTGTCACTCGAATGAAAAATGCTGGAGTCAAGGGGGTTGAGTTTATAGCGGTAAACACCGACGCCCAGGATCTTCAGCAGTCCGAAGCGGACAACAAGCTCCGGATTACAGATGGCAACTCGGAGGGGCTTGGTGCAGGCGCTAACCCCAAAGTTGGTCTCAATGCCGCGCGAAAGAGCCGCGAGGAAATTAAGAAGGCTATTGAAGGATCGGACCTGTTATTTGTTACCGCCGGCATGGGTGGTGGCACCGGAACCGGAGCCGCTCCCGTTATTGCCGACATGGCCAAGGAAGAACTTGGCATTCTTACAATCGGTGTTGTAACACGACCTTTTGATTACGAGGGCCAGCGTCGTCATAAAAATGCAAACGCTGGCATTAAACAGCTGCGTGAGAGTGTCGACACTCTAATTGTTGTTCCCAACGAACGTCTCTTTGAGGTTATTGATGAGAGCACTTCTTTCCTGGATGCATTCAAAATTGCTGATCAGGTGCTTTATCAGGGTGTCCAGGGGATTTCAGAGTTAATTGTTGAGCAGGGAGAAGTAAACCTCGATTTTGCCGACGTTCAGACAATTATGAAAGAAAAAGGCGACGCGCTCATGGGAATTGGCGAAGCTACCGGTGAGAAAGCTGCGGTTGAAGCAGCCCGTGAAGCCCTTCACTGTCCGCTTCTGGAAACTAACGACATCGATGGAGCAAGTGGTGTTATCGTCAATATCATGGGCAGTGATGACATTACGGCCGTCGAGGTCAGGGAGGCTATAAATCTCGTTCGAGAGAAGGCCGCCGACGAAGCTAACGTGATTGCCGGTCAGACATTACGCTCCGATCTTGACGTCGTTCGGGTAACTGTGATCGCCACCGGCTTTCCAGCCGGAGAACAGCGTCAGAAACAGTCGACACGTCGCCGCAGCAACGTCTACCGGGTTGAGGATTTTTCCGATCGGGATCTCGACAAGCCCGCCTGGGAGCGCCAGGAGGAAGAACAGGTTGAGGTTGTTAACGAAGACCCGTCTAAGCCCGGGAATGAGGACGATGATGAACTCAACATTCCAACGTTCATGCGGATAAAGTAATTCGGGTTACCCTGGATTATTCAGGACGATACGGTCGTGAATTATCCGTTCGCAGGACACCCAGCTCCCCAGCCCTTTACACGGAAAGAGCTGGAGGGCTGGGTGGGTTAGCCCCGCCCATTTGACGAATGGGTGGCCCTTTGGGCGGCCTATGCATAGCCCGGGTTAGCTGAGTTGAGCCGCCAGGTTACGGAGGCGTTTGGGCAGTTTGCGGAAAAATTCTTTCGCCAGCTCGTCTGACGTGCTTCCGTCCAGCCCGGCGTATTCCCGGAACGGGTCGTAAAATTTTTCTAAACGCTCTGGTCTTTTCCCACTCGCGGTGGAAAACTTATAGATTAGTTGATCCGATTCAGCTTCGATATAGTCACTAAGCTGGCGGCATTTTTCGATCAGTTCTTCCCGGTTTATTCGAACTGGCCTCTTTTCAGGGAGTTTTTCTGCGACAGGTTTAATTGGAGCTATTTCTTTCCAGAAATTTTCCGGGTTATCCACTCGCTCCCAGTATCGCATCTTCAGGCCACCGGCTCTCATGTCCAGACAGCGGGCGGGCAGCAATTTGCCGGCCTCTTCGAACCACTGGTTCTGGTTGACGTATTCATCGGTGGTCCAGTAGGTATAATCACCCAGGCAGGTGGCTTTTAGCAGTGATTTTGAGCTGTATCTACCGCTGCCAAGAAAACTATTCAGATGAGACCCGGCGAGGCTTTTGAAACGGTTCAATCTGTTCAGTTGACGTCTCTCCCAGCAGTTCCCCGGACTGACGATGCGGTTTTTGGTAAACGCATGATCGACCCCGACAAGAGCAATTGTCTGAACTGCCAGGTATTGGGCAAGGTCGAGAGCGGTAGAAGTTACACTGCCACCACTCTGCAGGTCATCCAATCCCTCAACGTATTCTCTTATCCAGCCGCCCGGCGGGAACATCTGTTTTTTGTGGATTGTTCCGTGGGCGATGTTAATCGGATAAATAGGTTGATCGTCGGCCCAGCGGAAGTAAGCCGGTTGTGCTGTCCAGGCCGCAATTAAACGACCTTCGGGTTCAACCCCCTCAAGATAGAGGTTGTTTGTTGACTGGGGGTCAGTGGTCAAAACAAAGTCAGCTTTCACGCCGGCGCTCTGCAGTGTTGCCAGGGCGGAGTCAACGCAGATGAGCAGGAACCTATCCGCATATTTTTTTAACCAGTCCAGTGATTCTCCGAGACTGGGTCCGGCCCCCACTATGACCGCCGCTTCCTTACTGTATAAATTGCGTAGTTCGTTTAAACGGTGTCCGCCATCAAGTAGGGGAAGGTTTTGAATCAAATTATCAAACCAGAGCCAGTAGAATTTTTTTCGCGTCCGCCTGTCTCGATGAATTTTCCGTCCAATCAAAACCACCTGATTTCGAAGCCGGTCAACTTCTTCGGGAATGAGATCGCCGTAACTGGGGTGTACTAAAACCTGCAGTTCTTGCAGGTATTCACCGGAAAATTTGTCCAGATAAGACTCAATATCATCTTCGCCCGCAGGAAATATAATTTTATTCTGCTTTTTTAATTTTGACAGTGGTGTATCCGGGGGGGAGTTGAACTCGGGAAGCGGTTCAAAAACCAGACAATCAAAACCACGTTCTTCCAATATTTCAGGCAAATAACCTAAACCGCCCCCGATCAGGGCAAGGTTCTTGCCTTTTAGATCGCGGCAGTATTTGTCGGCCCACTTTTTTGCTTCCTGTCGGGGGGCGTATTTGCTGTGGAGCAGACGTTTGGCCGATTCTCTGGTTATTTCTAAATAATAGCCGTTTTTTCTCGCGTTTTTTACTTCAACTTTCAATTTATTCACCTTTTTTTGCCATGCGTATACTTAGCTTGACCCTGGTGATAGTATTTGAGAAAATTATAACCAGTTTTATGTGAATGATGAACAATTAATCTTGTAACGGGAGGCGGCTGCCTTGGATTACAGCTTACCTTATCAGGACGAATACGGTTTCTGCAAGATCTTAATGTCTGCTATTGGTGGTGATGGAGCAAATACAGTCGGGAAGATGATCTTTGAACTCGGGGTTAATGAGTTTAATCTTGACGGTGGTTACGACGCAAAATATGGTTCGGAGAAGACGGGAACGCCGACCTCGGTCTCAATCCGTCTCTGTCCGGACGATGTTGAAGTTCGGACCAGCGGCCCCACACAATCACCCCATATCCTTGTTGGGTTTTATCTCTCAGTGTTGAAAAAACAGGGTTTTCACAAAAATCTGCCCGAGGGGGCTACTGTCGCTATCAACACCAAGCTTAGTCCGGAAGAGATCCGCGACGAAATTGAGCTTTATAGCGGTAAAATTATTACGCTCGACGCCGGTAAAATTGTTGATGAAACCGGCTCGCGGCTGAACATGCCGATGCTCTGGCTTCTTGCCCGGGAGCTTGATTATCCTTTTGATGCTGTAGAAAACGCTGTTGCCAAGAAGTGGCCCTCGGTTAAAGAAACCAATCTGGCCGCTTTCAACAGAGCGGAGGAATTATACGAAGAACAGACTTTTGAACCAAAAGAAGAGTATAAAAATATCCAAAGTAAAGAAGAACAGCCAAGTCCTATTGGCTACGAGAACATGCCCTACGGCGGTAGCTTGCCGTCGCGGTATTTTCTTACCCAACCGCACCCGGAAAGAACCCATGCGCTTGGTATAGAGCCACAGTTTGATCCTGAAATCTGTATTCACTGTGGTAATTGTGTTCTTAACTGTCCCGACCCCGGCGCAATTGTTTTTGAAGATGGTGCAATGAAAGGAATTAATGCGGACATCTGTAAGCGCTGTATGCGCTGCACTCTTGTTTGTCCCGAAACCAAGAAGGGCAAAGCCCTTGTGCGACCTTCCAAAACCAAAGAGGAGGCAAAATAATGAGTCCTGTATCGAAACGAGCTGATTCTGATGTAGGGGCCCCAAAAGCCCCCCAAAAAATTGAGGTTACCAACGGTAATCACGCCGCTGCAAAGGCAATTGTTCACGCCGCCTATGACGGCGAAGGTTACTATCCAATCACACCCTCCAGCGACGTTGGGCAGGAAGTTGACCGTATGTATGCTGAAGGTGAAACCGACGTTCAACTCGTCCGCGGAACCAGCGAACTGGCCGCCATCAGTATTGCCGGCGGTATGTCTATCGCCGGTGGCCGCGTGGTTGACGTTACTTCTGCTAATGGTGTCCTGTTAAAAGCGGAAGAGCTGCCCGTGCTCAGTGGACTGGGGCTTCCCGTGGTTATGAACGTTGCTACTCGTGACGTCTCCGCTCCACTGAACATTAAGAATGGTCACTCCGATCTCGCTGCTGCGCTGGGCATGGGCTGGTTGATTCTTCTCGCTCCTTCAGTGCAGGCGACTTACGACATGAATATTATTGCGCCTCGTCTTGCCGAAGCTGTTAATCTTCCCTGCCTGGTTGTCTACGACGGTTTTCACACCTCACACGGTACTCGAAAAATAGAAATTTTTGAGGATCGAGAAGATGCACAGGACTTTATCGGTGAACCGCCCGAGCGGCCCACCTTCCTTGATGTCGATGACCCCCGCACATTCGGGCCCTACATGAACGACGACCTGATTAATACCAAGGTCGTGCTTGAACAGAAGATGGAGGAGGCGGCCGAGCTTATACCGCAACTTTTTGAAGAGTATGGTGAACTTACCGGCCGCAATTATAACGAGGTTATGACCTATGGTTCTGATGAAGCCGGTGTTAGCGGTATGGTTGCCTTGAATACGGCCGCCGAGACAACCAAAGTGGCTGTTGACGATCTTGCAGACGAGGGGGTCGACACCCGGTTGATTGAACCGCTGGTTCTTCGTCCCTTCCCGGAAAAAGAGATTCTTAACGCCGTTGACGGACTTGACACCCTTGTTTGTGCAGAACGTGTCTCTCAATACGGCGCCGGCAACTATCTTGCCAATGAAATTGGCGCCCTGCTCCAGCGCGAGGGCAAAGATACTACTATTCTGGAACGCACCTACGGTATTGGTGGTCTTCGTTTTGATGCTGGTGATGCTCGCGAGTTGCTTGAGCTTGCTGACAATTATCCTGACGTACCGGATGAAGACAAAAAACGAAAGGACTACCATGACGCCTGGCCCGGTGATCCTGACTTTGAACCGGAAGAGAAGATGGAGCCGATCCCGGAGGACGCTACAATCTTTACTCTTGATGATGAGGAGCGTAATGTTGAACGTGTAAATACCCGGGAACTGGCTAATATGCCCGAACGTATAGGTCCGCACTCCGGTTGCCCGGGCTGTGGTATTTTTGCTAACCTGCAGGTATTTCTGCGCGGTATAGAAGGGCACACCGCTGTTCTCTTTAATACTGGCTGTGGAATGGTTGTGACCACCGGTTTCCCCGAAACTTCTTTTAAAATCACTTACTTTCACAACCTATTTCACAACGGTTCCAGCACTGCCAGTGGTATCGTTGAGATGTATCAACGCTTTAAACGTCAGGGCAAAATCACAGACGATATGACCGTTATTGCTGTCTCCGGTGATGGTGGTACTGATATCGGTATGGACCAGGTAATTGGTTCAGCCCTTCGCGACGACCCCTTTATCATGCTTGAATATGACAACAAGGGCTACATGAATACCGGTAACCAGGTCTGTTACTCTGGAATTGAGGGACAGTATAACACTAACGCCAACGTTGGCCCCAATCAGGTCGGTAAGCCTTACGCCCACAAGGATATTACTGAGATTATGCGCGGTACCCATGCACCTTATCTCTTTCAGGCCGCTGAAACGGAAGAAAGGGACATGATTATCAAAGCGCGCAAGGCTCAAGATGCAGTGCGCAACGGTAATTTTGCTTTCGGTAAGCTCTTTTCAGTCTGTCCGCTCAACTGGGGTATGGCACCTGACAAAGGGAACGAAGCCGTCGATAAGGCCGTAAATAGCTGCATGTTCCCGCTCTACGAGGTTGAAAACGGGATTACTACTCTCAATAAGAACCCGGAAGAGAAGGGTGATAAAATTCCTGTCGAGGAAATGCTGCAGACGATGGGCAAAGCTTTTGCTCACCTTAACTTGGAGGATAATCCCGAACTGGTCGAGAAGATTCAGGCTGACGTTGACCGGCGCTGGGAGCGTCTGAAAGCGATGGATGCCAGCGACGTCCTTTAGAAACCTTTTCCCAAAGCCCCCACATTTCACTTTGCCAGGGGGGGCGGAATGTCGCTAAACCCCCGTCCCCCCGCTAACCGTCATTCCGGCCACCGAGCCGGAATCCATCTTTACGGTTTCTAACTTTCACACTTTCCAACTTTCCAACTCCAAACAGGAGAGGACACACCGCTTTCTATTTATCTCCTCTCCTTCTGAGGGAGAAGACACACCGCTTTCTATTTATCTCCTCTCCTTCCGAGGGAGAAGATACACCGCTTTTGATTTATCTCCTCTCCCCTCCGAGGGAGAGGATGCAGGAGAGGGGGGAATTGATTCAGTTTTGATTTTCGATTGTCATTGCGGACCCCGATCCGCAATCCATTTTAAACGGTCTGGCATAGTTTCCGAACTTCCTTTGCACCTTTGCGCCTTCGCAAAACATCAGCTAAAAGCTCAAAGCCAAAAGCCAAAAGCCCAAAGCTCAACGCCAAACCCACTTTCTCTCGGTTTTCGATGTCTTGCTCTTGAACTTGTGGCACGGTTTTGTCCTTGACCTTGACTTTGACGCCAAGCGCTCAGCGCCTTGCGCCCCGCGCTCTTCTTCGCCTGCTCGCAAGCTCGCCTGTTCGCTGTTCTGCAATTACGCTCCACTCCCCGCTCCCTGCGCCCCGCGAACTTCCCCCACTCGCCCTATCCCCCCAACGTGAACTTTCCCCTGCTCGATCTCTTCCTAATTTCCTCATTACGGATTTTTTAGTTAACCGGGTGTGGCAGGGGCGAGTCGTTTATGAAATTCTTTATTGTTTCAACGATTTCCTCCTGCAGATCATCTAACATCTGTGGGCCGAATCCAGCGGCATGTGGAGTGACGATGAGGTTCTCATAACTACTCAGTTCGACTTTTTCCGGGGGTTCGTTTTCGAAAACATCCAGCCCCGCCCCGCCGATAGTCTTTTCTTCTAATGCCGATAGCAGTGCCGACTGTTTGACTATAGCGCCCCGGGCAGTATTTACTAAAAGTGCTTGGGGTTTGCAGAGAGAGAGGCTTTTTTCGTCTATCAGGTGGTGTGAAGTAGAATTCAGGTCGGCGTGTATACTAATCAGTGTAGCCTTCTTTAGCAGCTCTTCCAATTCAGCGTATCTTAGTTGTGGATTGGATTTAATGTCCTGTTTTTTAGCAGGATCGCAGACCAATGGAGGAGAGTTAACCAGTGGTGTGAGGCGTTGGCAGACAAGCTGGCCTATGAGACCATAGCCAATAATTCCTACCTTCTCACTGGACAGTTCACGGCATCGTTCAGCAGCCTCCCGCCGTCTCCATTCCCCCCCTTCCCGCAGTGCTATTCCGGTTTCCCCCAGGTCGCGCAGCAGAGCGCCGGCAAGAGCCAGCGTATGTTCGGCCACCCGCCCGGTTCGTGCTTCTGGAGTTCGAGCTACTTTTATCCCCAGTTCTGCACAACTTTCGCAGTCGATATGGTCGTAACCGCTTGAAGTGGTTAGAATGAGTCGTCCGTTTTCCCATTTTTTTAAATAATCTGAAGTTATCCTCTGCTGGCTGTTTATGATCAATACGTCTGCGTCGAGCAATTCATTGATTGAGGGCTTTTCCTCGGCCAGGTTACTATATTTGACCCCCAGGTCTTGAATTTGTCTGGCTTCGATTTTGAGAAAATTTTCGGTAATATACGAAGAAGCGGAGGCTCGTGTTATCAGCATTTTATGACATCCTATGGTTAATTTGAATTAGTTTTAAATTTAATTCAGTTTGATTTGTTAGCCTAAAATCCTACGCTATAGAAGTATTGCTCGCAAGGGTGAAGACCGACAAGTATTACAATCCTGCGGCAAAAAACAGAGGAGGAGCGAAATGAGCAAATCAGAAGAGGATAATAACGAGGAACAGTTTGATTATCACCTGGAACAGTTTCTTGAAATGATGGTCCGTAACAGTGCCAGTGACTTGATCCTGAAAAGTGGGTCCCCGGCTTCTTTTCGCATTGAGGGCAAAATACATAAGGCCAACATGCCTCCGTTTTCTGATAAAGACATGCTTAAATTAGCCCGCGATTTTTTAACTGGAGAAGAAGTAGAAGAGTTACTTTCCGGTCAGGAATACGACGGTTCTTATGTGCTTGACAATGGCGAGCGTTTTCGGGTGAACGCCTTTTTGCAGCGCAACTCGATCACCCTGGTATTCAGGTACATTAAATCGGAAATCGAATCTTTTTCTGAATTGAATTTACCATCGGCCATAGAAAAAATTCCTGAATTTGATCGTGGTCTTGTGCTTGTCACCGGCACGACAAGCAGCGGTAAGACAACTACTTTGTCGTCGATTGTTGAATATATCAATCAAAATCAGGCCAAACACGTGATCACCATTGAGGATCCGATAGAATTTGTTTATGAAGACAAAAAAAGCGTTATAACTCAGCGAGAGATAGGGACTGACACCGAGAGTTATGCCTCGGCGTTAAAATTTGTGTTGCGTCAAGATCCGGACGTAATTTTGATTGGTGAAATGCGTGACCAGGAGACGGTTGAAGCGGCACTTGAAGCGGCTGAAACCGGTCATCTTGTATTTTCGACACTTCACACCAGTACGGTTCCCCAGACTCTTGACCGAATTTTGGACTTTTATCCAGACGAGTCTCGTAACCAGGTCCTGGCGCTGCTTTCTGAATATCTTATGGCGGTTTGTGGTCAGCGTCTCTTAGACCGTGATGACAGGGACGGAATGGTCCCTGCAGTTGAGTTGATGTTTAATAATGCTCTGATAAAAAACCTGATTGCTGATTATGAGCTGGACAGTTTACGTTCTGCTATCCATCAGGGGGAAAACGAAGGTATGCAGACCTATGACCAGGCAATCGTTAAGCTTTATAAAGATGGCTATATCAGCGATGACGAGGCCCGTTCGCACTGCAGTAAACCGACTAACTGGAGTAAATACAAGTCAGGCCACTTTCCTGACGTGGATACTGGAATTCTTGGAGGAGTTTAGGCTGATTTGCTTGCCAGAATTGGTCCGATTAAGCTAAAATATATGTCAATCAATACTCAGACCAACTAGCAAACTAGCTAACTAGCCAACTAACACCCGGGGGCTTAGCTCAGCGGAAGAGCGCCTGCCTTACAAGCAGGAGGTCGTTGGTTCGAACCCAGCAGCCCCCATTTTTCTTACCAGGGAGGCCGGCCGGGATGAGTAGTGACAAAGGTGATGTCCAGACCTTAATCGAACTGTTTGAACTACTCGCCTCAGAACAAAATCTTTCCCTTATGCAGGCCGGCCGAAATTCTTATACTGGCGAAGAGATATACGGGCAGGTAAAATCCCTGGCCGCACGTTTACAGTCGGCGGGTCTGGAGGCCGGCGAGCGGGTTGTCGTTTCGGCACCGCCTTCTTCCGAATGGGTGGCTGCCGCTTTCGCTGTTATTTACGCCGGTGGCGTTCTTGTACCGCTTGACGACCAGACGTCCGCTGATGAGCTGCAAGCGATTATCGCTGACTGCGAGCCCCGGTTTGTTTTTGCCGCTTCGGAAAATCAAGATAAATTCAGCGATCTGGTTGAAGATTCTTCACTCCATTTGCTTGACGCTTCGGAAGCTGAGATCGCCCCGGACAGTCTACCTGCTGCCGACCACCCCAAAAAGCCTTCGCCTGACCCGGAAGAGACAGTTGTGCAGTTCTATACCTCCGGGACCACCGGACTGCCAAAAGGTGTTCCACTTAGCCATTCCAACCTACTTTTTTCCGTTCGGGCGATAGACGGTGCCGGCCTTGCTCGTCCGGGCGACAGAATGCTTCTGCCTCTGCCATTTCACCACGTCTATCCCTTTGTGATTGGCCTGCTTACCCCTGTTTTCCTGGGAATTCCGGTAATTCTTCCTGAAGCCGTAACCGGACCGGCAATTATTTCCGCCATCAACGAGGGCAAGGTCTCCATAGTTATTGGGGTTCCCCGCCTCTATCGGGCTTTAAATAGTGGAATCAAAGAAAAAATCAATTCCGCCCCACCCGGATTGAGTCATCTGATAAAAGGATTGCTTGGATTAAGCGCTTTTCTGCGCCGTCGACTGGGCATAAGCCTGGGCAAGAAACTACTATTTTTTCTGCATCGTAAGCTGGGCCCCCGTCTCAGGTTGCTGGCCTCCGGCGGTTCGCAACTGCCTGAGCAGCTGGCCTGGAAGTTGGAGGGGTTGGGCTGGAAGGTTGCGGTTGGCTATGGGCTATCGGAGACTTCGCCACTTCTTACCCTGCTTAAACCTGACGAGTTGAAGTTCAACACGGTCGGACGCGCTCTGCCCGGGGTTGAATTAAAAATTTCTGAAGAAGAACATGAGGGGACAAAACCTACCGACGTCATTCCGGGCGAAGTGACCCCGGACTTGAGCCGGGGGAACGTAGACCCGGAATCCATGGAAGACCATCGAAAATGGATTGCGGGTCAAGCCCGCAATGACGGGGGGGCGGTAGGTTCTGATGAGGAGACTGAAAAAGGCGAGTTGCTGGCCCGCGGCCCTAATGTATTTTCCGGGTATTACAACCGGCCCGAGGAGACTGAGGAGGCTTTTGTTGAGGGCTGGTTCAGGACCGGAGACCTGGGTTGTTTTGATGGAGATGATTACCTGGAGCTTGGTGGGCGGGTGTCGACGATGATTGTGACGGAGAGCGGAAAAAATATTCAGCCGGCTGACCTCGAGGAGAAATACGCCGGGCATCCATTGATTGAAGAAATAGGAGTGTTAAAAGAGGAGGGTGGGCTGGCTGCCGTCGTTATACCCAACGCCGAGCAGATGCAGCAGCGTGGTGAAAACGATCCGCGCGACGCTGTCTACGCGGCCCTGAGCGAGGTAGGGCGGGAGCTACCCAGCTATCAGCAGATACAAAAATTTGAAGTTGACCGGGGAGAGCTGGAGCGGACCAGGCTGGGGAAGCTGCGACGTCACCTTCTGCAAAAACGTTACGAGGAGCTGGCCTCCGATAGCAGGCAAATCAAGCAGGGGACACCCATAGAAGTTGAGCAGATGTCGGAGTCTGCTCAGGAGCTGCTTCAGACGTCCGAGTGTCGGGAAGTCTGGGACTGGCTGGCCGATAAGTTTTCTGATTATCCGCTCACCATGGAGACTAATTTTCAGTTTGATCTTGGGGTTGATTCCCTTGAATGGGTCAACTACACCTTGACCATCAGTAGCCTCACCGGCGTCGATCTGAGCGAAGAAGCGCTGGCCCGGGTGGAGACTGTGCGTGATTTGCTGGAGGAAGTTAAGGCGACCGGAGGTGGCGATGTAAGCGCGGAGCTTACCGGTGATCTGTTCGCGAATCCGGAGGAATTTTTGGATAGCAAAGCAGAAAAATGGCTGGCCGGCCCGGGAGCCGCCGGTCGTTTTTGTCGGCGCCTGCTCTTCTTGACCAACAAGCTGGCCTGTCGTGCTTATTTTAGACCGGAAGCTCATGGTCTGGAAAATTTGCCGGATGACGGTAATTTTATCCTTGCTCCCAACCACCTCAGTTATCTTGATCCTTTTGTTCTCGCTTCAGTTCTGGACTATGACCTGTTGACCAGGACCCGCTGGGCCGCCTGGAGCCAGGTCGCTTTCACTAATCCGCTCAATAAAACCTTTAGCTACCTGGCCGGTGCCGTGCCCGTTGATCCGTTGAACAATCTTGTCACCAGTCTTGCCTATGGTGCTGCCGTTCTCCGGCGTGGTCACAACCTTGTCTGGTTCCCCGAAGGACGCCGTTCGCTTGATGGTGATTTGCAGCCGTTCAGGCCGGGGTTAGGGATGCTGGTCTCAAAAATTCCTCGACCTGTCGTTCCTGTTCGTATCGACGGGACTTACCGGTCCATGCCTCCCGGACAAGCTTTGCCGAGGCCGTCGTCTGTTAAGATCACTTTTGGCGCGCCGCTTAATTTTGATGAGCTGGGAGAAGGGTCTGAAGCTGAGCGTGATTACGAAGCTTTCACCAGCGCCCTTCAAAAGCGAGTTAAAAACATGTGATAGTGCTCAGTCACAGTTGTATTTTCGGGTTACCCTTTGCCGTCATTGCCAGTAGACAGTAGACCATCGTGCCCGGTCTTGCCCCGACAATCCAGCCTCACCGCTCGTCATTGCCCAACTTGACCGGGCAATCCAGCGACTTTGACGTTGCTGTTGACTTTCGCTCATAGACTGTTCAAATTCAACGTCACTGGATTCCCGCTTTCGCGGGAATGACAACCAGAAGCAGTCACATTGTCGACTGTGACTAAACAGTAGTCATAACTCAAATCCCATTCCCCGGGCCGGGAAAATAATCGTTCCCTCGTAGTTTTTCCTGATCTCGGCTGTTAGTTCAGCCCGCTCAACTGGAAATTCTGTTGTGTTGTAGTGGAAGGGAACCACGCTTCCTACCTCCAGCTTTGCAGCAATTTTACCCACTTCCAGGGCGCTGCAGTGCGAATCTTCAAAGTAACGTCGATAAGCTTCCGTTGCTTGACAATCTATCATCAGCACGTCCAGTTTCTCTTCAAGACCAAGTAATACCTCGTTTTGAGCCGTGTCGGACGTATAGAGGATATTCTGTGCGGGCCCCGAGAAGAGGAAACCGACTCCCGGCCGGCTGTGGCTGGTGGGCACCGTTTGAATCTGTAAGCTGTTGTCCACCTTAAATTTAATCGGTCTATCGACGGGCAGTGGTTCAAAAACAAAATCGAGATATTTTACCTCATCTTCCAGGTCAAAAGCAGCTAAATTTTTCTTGAGACGCACAATAGTATCTTCAGGTGCTCGGCAGATCATTTTTTTGCCGCCGTGATAAAAACAGTGGGTGAGAAAGGGCAGGCCATACGTATGATCGGGGTGGCTGTGTGATATCAGGACTTCCGTAAGCTGACGGTAGTCGAACCCGCAGTCGGCAAGCAGTCGTGGAATATTGCCGCCGGCGTCGATCAGAATCGAATCTTTTTTGCCCGTCAGATGTAGAGCGGCAGTTGATTCACTTCCGGGCGGGAAAGACGATGAACTACCTAATACTGTCAACAGCCAGCTGCTCATGGATATCCCTCCATTACGACGATTACAGAATAATTCGTTAATCCAAAATCCATTTTTTGCAACTAAATAGAGCCTCTCCGAAAAGTTCCCTCTCCCCTGGAGATGTTTAACCCTTTTCGGAGAGGGTTTAAATAATCGGACTCGCCGGTTCAATGGTGCCGCGGTTGTCCAACTCGACGACTGGAATATTACCTCGACGTCGATCAATTATTTTAGGTTCCAGAGAACCAAAACAGTATTTTTTCCCAATTTCTAAGTCAAGTTCTGCCCCGCCGCCCGGACTATAGCGCAAGAAAATCTGCGCTCCGTCTTTCTCGAACAGGAGCTGAGGGTGAGAACTTTTTTTGTCAATTTCGACCAGTTTTCCCCGCAGGATAAAGGGATTTTCACCTTCATAAGCCACCTGGGGGTTAGGAAAATGAGTCAAAGCTTCACGCAGTTCAGCTCCGGAAACGGCTTCCACACTGCTATTTTCAGTTAGCTCTAACTTTACTCCGGCGCCGGTCTTAACACCGATTTCTTTTAGTACATAGACATTGCCCGGTTCAGGCAGTGCATCGTTTTTTCTGATAACCTCTACGGTACTTTCATCAGAAATTCGCTGCTGTATTTCAACAAATTCGGGTGTTTGCGAGATATAAAGCCGCCCGGAAAATTCCAGTAGTTCGCCCCCCGTGACTATCGGTGATCGCGGTTGAGAGTTTAACTGGGCGAGGTGATGCAGATACCAGGTCGGTTTCTCTATCTGCCGGAGATTGACCAGTTGATTGTAATATTGTTTGGCGCCCCGGTCGGTCAGCTTGATTACCCGTGCGCGCATATTTTTTGATAGTTGTGTCTGGGTCAAATAATTTGACTCAATCAGCTTTTGAATTAGTTGGGAGAGATAAGACTGCCCTTTGGGGGCAAATGTTGCGAAAAAATAATGACTCAGATAGATGGGCTTAAGTGGAGTTTCCCCCTTCCAGAAGGAACCGGGCTGACCGAGCAAAAAACGGCGGAGTTTCTTTAATCCGGTCCAGAAAGGCAGTGAACCGACGGCAAAAATAAGGCGAAAATAATCGTGATCCTTCAATAGCTAAAGCTGCTGCCGCCGATGAACTCGCGCAAAATCGATGTTGGCGGTATTTCTTTTGAATCGACTTTTTGGAACAGGTTTATAAACCGTCTGATCCGGTGGGCCGTCCGGTGGCCCGAATCACAGTCGTCAACAGATTTAAGTGCCGATTTTATGTAAGGTTTCAAAACCGCCAGCTCGTAGAGAAGTGAGGAGTTGAACATGGAGTCAGCGTCTTCCTGGTAGGGAAATATATATTCTCGCTCGCCACGGCGCACGTTTGTCCAGCGGTGGATGTTTGTGGTTGCAGAAATGTTGCGGAAGAGGACGTCACGCACTATACGCCGGATCAGCCGTGAGTCTGATGTGCTTATTCGGTTGTGGTTGTCGATAACCAGTTGTGTCAGGGCACTGACATAAATCAGGTGCTTGCGATGCCGGTCAACCGCTCGGGTTAACTCCGGATTTAGTCCGTGAATTCCCTCGACAATCAAAAGCTGGTCTTCAGTTAGCTTCAATTGGATGGTCTTTTCTTTACGCTGTCCGGTCTCAAATGAAAATTGAGGTACTTCCACTTCTTTCCCCTGGGAAAGCTCGGTCAAATGCTGGTTAAATAGCTCCAGATCAATTGCCTCCAGGGCTTCAAAATTGTAATTACCGTCCTCGTCTCTTGGGGTATCCTTCCGATTAACAAAGTAATCGTCGGTGGATATTCTGACCGGTTTTATTCCCTGGACACGCAGTTGTATAGACAGCCTCTTGGCGAAGGTGGTTTTACCACTGCTTGAAGGACCGGCGATGGTCACTAAGTTGATGTTTTTAAGATTACGGTGGATTTTATCAGCAATCCGAATGATTTTACGTTCGTGCAGAGCTTCGGATATCTTAATAAACTCGGTTATTTCATCCTCCTCTATAACTTTGTTTAGGGCGCCGACGTCATCCACTTCCAAAATTTTTGCCCAATCCCTTGTTTCCTGGTATATCTGGAAAAGCTTCGGTTGGTCCTTCGGTTCCGGTACATTTTTATGGTTGTCTCCAAGCGGGAAGCGGAGAATAAAGCCAGGTGTGTAAGGTCGCAGCTCAAAATGTTTTAGCAGGCCGGTGTTCGCCGGTGCAGGAAAATAAGCAAGGTCATAGTGGCCGCCAAGTTTGTGAAGCTCAACCAGCTCTTCAGACCATGTTTCGAGCAGTCGTATCTTGTCATCTTCTTCCCTCTCCCGGAAAATTTTGAGGGCTCTAGCGTGTTCGACAACTTCCACTTCAATTGGCAGGTTGGCTTCAATGATTTCATGCATATGTTCCTCAATCTGCTGCAGAACCTCTCGATCAACCGGGTTTTCGTCAGAAAGCTGATAGTAATAACCGTGTTCGATTGAATGTCCAATCTCTAACTGTCTTTTCTCAAACAATCTATCACAGGCTAGAACTAAAACCAACGTCAGACCCCTCCGATAATATTCATCTCCGTAGCGGTCTTTGTAGCGAATAAAATTTACCCGCCCCCCTCTTTTCAGGGGATGACGCAGGGAAAACATTCGCTGGTTAATCGCTATCCCTACGAGTGGATTATCACCGTTGGTCAGTTCCGGGTCGGTGTCTTCGATGATTTGAAGCGGTGTCACCGGTGGTTCATAGCTAAGTAATTGATCGCCAACTTTGAATCTTATTTTATCACTCATCAAATCACACTATCCTTAACTATTTTCTATGTTTGAAATTACTTGTTTAGCGCCGGCCAGCCGCTCGAGCTGCCAGCGGGAACGACAAACAAATTTAACTGCTAAAAGTTTACCAAAAAATTTACTGATAAGAAATTAATCAATCACACCAGAAAAAATACCGGTCAACCTCCCCGTTGTCATTCAAGACACAGACCCGGGATCTATCCCCCTTTCCTTGTTCCCCCTTGAAAGGGGAAGACAAAGGGAGCCCGTTCTTTTCCCCCTCGAAAAAAGGGGGCAAAGGGAGCCCGTTCTTTTCCCCCCTTGAAGGGGTGAAAGACAAAGGGGGGGACAAAATGGATTGCCGGGTCAAGCAACGTCATGCCGGTCTTGATCCGGTAACGGTAATGACGGGGGGCGGTAGGTTTTGGGTTTGGTTTAATTAAGATTATATTTCCAGCCAAATTTGATAAACTTCTATGCGAGTCAACTAAAGTTTAGCGTTTTGCAAGCAAGATAGATCATATCTTATTTTCTCATTCTCATCCCGCCTCCAGCGGGACTCCGAGGTATGTATTCTTCAAAACAGGCCCCTCCAGGGCCTTGAAGAATACATAAATCCGAAAATAAGACATGACCTATC
>PWHN01000050.1 GCA_003554945.1 bacterium | reverse complement strand
TTGCGTTTGAGCACAAAGCCTTCCCTGGTCTGTTCAAAGACTATTTCTTCTCCCGGCGACAGGTTAAGTTTCTCCCGTATTTCCTTGGGGATAGTTATTTGCCCCTTGCTGGAAACTTTCACCTCAATCACCTCAATTAAAATGTAAAACATTTTCGCAAAAAAGTAAAGAATTTGTTTTTCCAGCTGACCAATGGTGGGTTTGCTCTCAGCCAACTAGCTAACTAAGAAACTAGCCAACCAGCCAACTAATTTTTCAGAGTAAATCTTTGAGAGCGTTGAAGACGGTTGTGGTGTCGGGAGTTTTATTGCTAACGGTGGTTGTGAGGGAGCGGAAGGGAGCAAAGAGAGGGGCGTTGATGTGAAAGCTGGAGGCGGTATAGAGAACGACAAGCGGGGTCTGCTGGAGGTCGGCGAGGTGGCTGATCAGGGTATCGACACAGATAACAGCCCGGGCGTGGTTGACCAAGAAGGCAAGATCAAGCAGAGAAGAGGTTTCGGGGGCGGGCTGAACCTGATTGGAAAAATCTTCCGATATGTCCAGGGCAGTCTGTTGTTCCCCCGGCCCCCAGGTTATGTAAATTTTATCTTCGTAAATTTGGGTGATCTGCGCTATTAGCTCCGCGAAATTGTTAGTGCCCCATTCTTTAGCCTGACCGTAGCGGCCGTGGCTGGAGCGTGGATGGATTAAAATAGGGTTTTTCTTCGCGGCGAACTTTACTTTTTGGTCAATATCGGTGAAACAAAAACCGCGTGGGGTAATCAGCGAGCGTGACAGGGTAAAATTTTTAGTAAAAGGACGCAGCATCTGGAGGTAGAATAAAATTCGCGGCAGGGCTGCGGGTTGGGCCGATATTTGTCGCTCCTGGAAGAAAAAGTTGCCCTCCTTGCTGTTTGAGCGGTGGGGACCAATTCTCTGCCGTGCCCTTGAAAAGAAGCTGACCAGGCCGCTTTTGAACAGCCCGTGGCAGTCAAAAAGCCAGTCATATTTTTGCCGCCGCAGCGAGGTTATTTTTTTTAATAACTGCCGGGGGGATTTATGGGCTGACTTCAGGGGCAGGGAATGGACGTGGTTGATTCGCGGGTAATTTTCAAAAAGTTGCTCCAGTGGTGGTTCGACGGCAACGCCGATCTCTCCGCGGTGATTGTTTCGGCGCAAGTATTCTACCGCCGGGAGCAGCCGGATCGAGTCGCCGAGGGCGCTGAGCCGGAGAAGCAGTACTGAGTCCCGGGGTTGAATCTGTGTTTTTAGATTGCAGTCGGGCAGTGGAAGATGTTCGCCGATATTTTCCATCACCCGGAAATTTTTGAAGTTTTCAGGTGGTTGAGGAATTGAGGGCATAAAATGGAACACCTTTTGGACTAAAATTTTGCGGTTTGTAAGCAGGATAACCTATAGCTTATTTTCTCATTCCGAAATAAGACCTGGTCTCCCTTTCATCGAGCGAAAGCACTGAGCAACTTTAGTTTATGCATGGGAAACGGATTATAACATGGTCATTAATTTTGTTTCCAGTGGAGACCGGTGAAATCAGTTACCTTTGCAAATATAGGCAAAATATGGAAAAATGAAGTATCAAAAATGTTTGGCGTAGTTTGAGCTGAAGACGGCTACTCAAAGGTGTTGGGACTCATTCTTGATTGGCCTCCGGTCAATCTCCGAGGTATATCTGGCAATAATCAGATCCTCCAGGATCTATTGCCAGCTATAAATCCATCAAACACCTTCGAGTAGCCTAATTTGCTCTCTTAGATAGTAAAAAGGATTTCAACAGAGCCGTTTGAAAAAGAGATAATGTGTAATGAAAATTGTGGCAGAGGATGGAGTAAAGATGAGAGAAGACAATGAAGAAAAGATACTGGTTCGGGGGCCGAACTGGGTTGGAGACGCCGTGATGTCGCTGCCTGCTCTGCAGGAACTGGCTGAGCGTGACGGACGTGGTAAAGTCGACGTCGTCTGCCGTGGTTCGGTGGCTTCCGTCTACCGGCGCTCGCCGTCGGTGAGGCGAGTCTGGGAGTTGCCCGGCAAAACTTATATTTATCCGAAAGAAGTTCGTGAAAGAGGATATACAGCACTGGTTGTATTGCCGAAATCGTGGCGAACGGCCATTCAGGCCTGGTTGTCGGGAATTCCGCGCCGCTACGGGTTAGGGACACGCTGGCGCAGTTTTCTTTTCACCGATCCGACGCCAATGCGTGGCGCTGATCGACAGATTCATCACGGGAGGCTATTCTACCGGGCGGCCGGTGGACTTATCGAAGAACCGGAAGAGCTTCCGGCGCCACAGATGACGGCAGAGCAAGAGAAGGGTGAAGAAATTGTCGGCGCTGGAAATTACATGGCAATTCATCCCGGAGCCGCCTATGGACCGGCGAAACGCTGGCCGCCGGCGAAGTTCGGTCGTTTTTTGAACGAGCTGGTAAAGAGACACGAGCTGCCGGTGGTAGCCCTGGGGGTGGAGGCGGAGCGCCGGCTGGCGGATGAAATATTTGAACTTGCCGGCAAAAGCGTAAAGTCTGTAAATCTGGCCGGCGAGACATCGCTGGACGAGTGTATGGATGTGCTGGCCGGAGCGGCTCTGGTCGTCGCTAACGACTCGGGATTAATGCATCTGGCGGCCGGACTGGGGACGCCGACGGTGGGGATTTTTGGTTCCAGCAGCCCGCAGCTCACCTCGCCGCTGGGTAAGCATACGGCCGTGGTTTATGCGGGGGTTGAATGCAGTCCCTGCTTTGAGAGGGAATGTCCACTGGAGGAGAAAAGGTATCGCTGTCTGGAAGAAATTGAAGTGGCTGATGTTTTAACGGCGTCTGAAAAAGTGTGGCAGTAAAGATAAAAAGGAAAATTGGCAGAAGGGATTGAGAAGTACATAAAGGCAATTTTTTTGCTATAATGATGGTCCCTTTTTTGGGTGAAAAATGAAAAAATGGAGTAAAAATTTTAAGAAAATAATTGGTGATATTTGATGGGATCGACCTGGGAATTTATGAAATGGATGTGGAAACGGCTCAAGCACTACTGGTACTGGGTGGTCTTTGCCCTCTTCTCAATGTTTGCTTACGGGCTTTCCCATGGAGGGGTTCTTTACCTGCTGCATGAAGTTACCCGGGAAATTTTTGAGGGAGACATTCAGCACCGGCTGACGATTGAAGTGCCCCGAATTCCCTACTACCTGCCCGAAGGACACGTGTTTACCGTAATGGAGGGGACCCCGTTTCAGATTCTCCAGGCTGTCCTGGTGGTTGCGTTTTTCATCCTGGGCGTGGAGATTTTGGCTGAACTGGGGAACAAGGTGACAATGAAGGTGCTGGCCCTGGCGGTGACCAAGGATATCCGCCAGGAGTTGTATGACGATATAATGGACCGGCCGTTGAGTTTTTTTGAGACGCGCAACGTGGGCGATTTGATGAGCCGGGTAGCCTCCGACGTGAACCGGCTAAAGTCCGCGATTAACGGGGCAATCCGCCAACTTGCGCAGTCGCCGATGGAGATAATTTTTGTCGTTGCTGTGGCTCTTTATGCCGCTCCGATACTGGCCCCGGCTTTTATAATCATTCCTATTTGTGCGGCAATTGTCGCGAAAGTAGGACAGAAGATAAAAAAATACAGCCGCCAGTCGCAGGATGTGCTGGGCGATATGGTGAGTTTGATGCAGGAACGTTTTGCCGGCATTAAACTGGTTAAGTCGCTGGGCACTGAAGAGGACGAAAAGGATTATTTTCAGAAGCGAAACGAGCAGTTTTATCGCAAAAGGCGGCGCAAGATTGTCGCCGACAAAGGACTTAAGTCGGTACTTCATCTTTTGATTTATGCGGTCGGTATCGGTGTGCTCTACCTGGGCGGATTGATGATATTTAAGTGGGAAGTGCTCAGTCCGCACGGACTGATTGTCTTTGTCGTCTCGCTCTTCTGGGTTTACAAGCCGTTGCGTAAGGTTTCCGGTGTCTATACTGACCTGCAGTCGGCGCGTGGAGCTGCCGAGCGGGTCCAGGTTATTTTTGCTGAAACCAGGAAACAGTACTCCCTGATGGATTCAAACGGCCGTCAGCCTGTCTTTGAACGGGCAATAAAATTTGAGGATGTAAGTTTTCAATATCCGAACATCAGCGAATATGCCTTGCACGATCTTGATTTAGAGATTGAGCGTGGGGAACGGATTGCTTTTGTTGGTGCCAGCGGCGCGGGTAAATCAACGACGATAGACCTGCTGATGCGTTTTTACGACCCGACCGAGGGGCGGTTAACGCTGGACGGTGAGGACCTGCGGGAGTTTGATGTTCGGGCCTACCGGCGTATGTTTGGCCTGGTAACTCAGGCGCCGATACTTTTCGACGCGACGATAGCTGATAATATAATCTACGGCAGGAAGTCGATATCTGAAACAGAAATCCGCCGGGCGGCGAAGCAGGCGGAGGCGTTGAAATTTATAGAAGAGCTACCGGAGGGGTTTGCAACTCGAGTCGGTGAGCGGGGAGTGCGGCTTTCGGGCGGCCAGGCGCAGCGGGTGACGCTGGCCCGGGCGCTGGTCGATGAGCCTGACCTCCTAGTTTTGGATGAGGCAACCTCGGACGTGGACAGCGAGTCCGAGGAGGCGATTCTGCGGGCGATTGGGAAGCTGCCGAAGGATTTGACGCTGGTTACCATTTCTCACGCTCTGGCGACGGTGCAGCACGTCGACAGGATAGTGGTGCTTGCCGATCGGACAATTGAAGCGATTGGTCCCCACGGTGAGCTTTTAGAGACGTCGGAGACCTATCAGCGACTGCATGAGTATCAGAGTTTGTAGTGGCGTGAAATGGCGATGGGGCGATGGGGGGAGCGGGCGAGTGGGCGTAAGTTCTTATAATTCATTAAGAGCTGATTTTATTTTTTTCCAGTTTTTGGTGGGGTCGGTGGGGGCGAAGAGAGCGCTGATGCCGGCGGCGCCATAAGCGCCGGCCTGCAGGCAGGCGGGGATTCTTTCAGCGGTTATTTCGCCCAGTGCATAAACGGGCAAAGAAGTCGCTTCGGCCGCTTGCTGTAGACCTTCCAGCCCGTGACAGTCCTTTTCCTTTAGATCAGGCTTGCTGGGAGTCGGGAAGATAGGACTGAAGATAACGTAATCGAGGCCCAGCGAAGCGGCGTTGCGAACTTCGGTCAGGCTGTGGGTTGAGGCGCCGACGAGAAAACTGTCGTTCAGCAGTCGTCGGACGCTGAAAGCATCGAGCCCGCCGGCAGTTAGGTGGACGCCGTCAGCAGAGGAGAGCCGGGCGAGGTCGGGCCGGTCGCTGACAAGCAGCAGGGAGCCGGCCGGCTTTTTTATTTTTTGAAGCCAGTCCAGCTTCTGCCTGTCGCTAGCCTCAGGAACGCGCAGGCGAACAGCAGGGACTCCGAGTTGATAAAGACGATTGATCCGTGCTGGTAGCGTCTCCGGACAGCATACTTGGTCGGCAAAGGCAATGTAGCGCGGCAGTTTCATATAGATCACCAGGTCGGAAATATTTTCTTCGGATAACATCTCAGGATAGTTTACAGTTCATATCTTGGTGTTTCAACCCCCACAAACGAATTTTAGAATCTTTTACCGCATCTTTCCCCCTCACCCTAACCCTCTCCCTCCAGGGGAGAGGGAACTGGTGTTGGAAGTTGGTTTAGGTTGGTGGGGGAGATGTCGATTTTAGAGAGTGGAGGGATATATCTGATGAAGCGCTCAATGGTGACGGCTGGTATTATTTTTATTGTTATATTTTTAAGTAGTGGGGAGTTGTATGGTGGTATGCGGCTGCAGGTGGGGGCTTACCGGAAGGAAGATAACGTCCAAGCGCGACGAATAGAGATGGAAGAGCTGGGGGTTGAGGTGGAGCTTGAGGAGCGGCCCGGTGGAACGACGGGAGTGCGGACAGCGGTGCTTGAATCGGAAGAACTGCGGGAAGTTAAGGAGCTGTTGCGTGAAGAGGAGATAGGTTATTTTGAAGTGGTGGAAGAGATTGAGGTGCGGGAGGTAGAGGAGCCTGAGCGTCGAGCCGGGAAGCCGTTGACGGAGGAGGAGTTGCGATCGCGGATTAACGGTGTGCGCGGTGTGCCCTATCGCTGGGGCGGCGAGGGGCCGGAAGAAGGATTTGACTGCAGCGGTCTGGTGAACTGGGTGTTTGATGAGCCGGAGATGCCGCGCACGGTGGTTGAACTGGACGAGTGGTCTGAAGAGATCGAGGCGGAGGAGTTAGAGCCGGGTGATCTGATATTTTTTCAGTTTAACCGGGTGGAGGAAGCGGACCATATTGGTGTCTACCTGGGGGAGAGTGAATTTGTGCATGCCAGTCGAAGTTATGGGGTGATTGTTGTTTCCCGGGACCGGGAGTATTACGAGGAAAGGACGGTTGGTTTTGGTCGGATACCGGGGAGGTAGGGCGCCAGTGCGAGAAGCGAAAGTGCGAGGAGCGAATGAGCGACAGGGCGAGAAGCGAAAAACCGCATGACTTAAGTGCGAGAGGCGAGGAGCGCTGGGCGCCGGGTGCAGGGAGTGAATTTAAAAGCGCCCCACCGGTGCCTGGTGAAATGCTTCGCCAGGGTGCTGTTAAGACAGCACAAAAAAAATGATAAAAATCCAGTGGACCAGTATGATATTCCTAGCTAACTAGCGAACCAGCCAACCAGCCAACTAACAAACCGGCCAACTATATTAGAGTTATTTGCGGTGGAAGAGGTCGTCCTCGATGGAGGTGATGCGATCGAGGAAGAGGATACCGTCCAGGTGGTCAATTTCGTGTTGGAAGGCGACCGCTTCCCAGCCTTGCGAGTTAAGGGTTAGTTTCTCACCTTCCAGGTTATAGCCGCTGACCTCAATTTCCTGAAAACGGCGCACATCGCCGGTATAAGATGGAATGCTGAGACAGCCTTCCCGGTTGATTACGGGGTCTTTACCTTCTTCTACCTGAGGGTTGTATAGGATAACTTTGCCATGATTGGTCGGCGAGTCACGCTTGGCCTGGTCGACGTCAACGCAGATAACACGCTTGAGGACGCCGATTTGTGGGGCGGCGAGGGCAAAACCGGGTGAAGCATCGGTAGTATCGCTGAGGTTGGTAAAAAGCTGTTTTATCTTTGGTGTGATCTCCTCGACCGGTTCGGCGGGTTGTTTGAGAATCGGGTCGGGTAACGTAATAATCTCGCGAACAGCCATGGTTGAGTTAAAGCTCCGGTGGGTCGAAGGGACGGATTTCCAAGTGGGTGTCGATTTGCCCAGCAGTTTTTTTCAGTTGCTCGGTCATTTTTTCCGGGGAAAGTTCATCCGGCCGATGGACTTCGAGGACCATCAGGTAAAGTTCTTCCTCTTCGGCCAGCCGGGTCTCAAGGTTAACGATATTAACGTCAAGCTGCCCAAGAGTCCTGGTTAGTTCATAAACGATGCCCGGTTTGTCGGCGCCATAAAGGGTGATAATGTGATTTGGTTTTTCCTTGCCGCGATCGCTCTGGTATGGTGCGGCAGGGACAAGGTTTATTTCCAGCGATTGGTGCTCGCCGACCGCCTCCAGTGCAGAGCTAACCCCGGCTTCGTTTTCCGGGGGGAGGTAGAACTCGAGCAGTAGCGCAAATACGCCACCCAGGCGAGTCATTTGCAGGTCGCCGAGATTGGCTTGATTTTCATAGAGGCAGCGGGTAATAGCTGCGACCAGTCCTGGCCGGTCGCGTCCGAAGGCGTTGATCAGGTATTTTTTCATAATTTTCCTCCTCGCGGAAATTAAATTAGTGGTTGATTGTGATACCGTTGACAGTCCCACAATAAGATAGTAAGCTATTTTTTGAAGAAATCAACTCAAACTCAATGATCAATTGCGAAACAGGTTACTGGTAAAAATGAAATTAACCCAAAAAGTGGAAAATAACAATCAAGCCCCCCGTAGTGAACGGGTTAGAGGATTAGATAAAGTTCAGGGGAGAAGTGTCCCTCTATTTCTACTTAGGATTACCTGACCGGAGACCTCGTTTCGCTTGATCGGCCCGGGAGGTGCCGGTTTAGTGGAATTACTGATGACGCCCGCCGGATTGAATATTCTCCTGCCTGCTGTAGCTTTAGTTGTAATAGCCTTCATAATGGGATTTTTAGCCCGAATATACCTTGAACAAAAAATTCACGCCAAAGCCGAAGAAGAAGCGGAACGAATTGTGGAGGAAGCGCGCCGCGAGGCAGAGAATTTAAAACAGGAAGCTATATGGGAAGGGCAGGAAGAAGTTGAAGAGAGGAAGCAGGAGATAGAAGAGGAGCTGGGGGAGGAGAAGCGGAAGTTAGAGAAGAGGCAGAGCAGGCTTGAAAAACGTGAGTCCGAGCTGGAAGAAAAGTTGGAGCAGGTTTACGAGGAGACCAATGAATTAAAGGCCAAACGGAACGAGCTGGAGGAGAGGAAAGAAGCGGTTCAGCAGCAACTAAAGGAAGCAGATAAAGAGCTGGAACGTATTTCTGGACTTACCGCCGAGGAGGCCGAGAAACGGTTGCGGAACTCGCTGCTTGACGAAGCAAAGCGTGAGGCGGCCCAGCAGATCAAGAAAATAAAATCGGAAGCCGAGAGCAAAGCGGAGCAACAGGCCCGTCGTGTGATTGCAAGAGCTCTGCAGAGGTGTGCAGTGGAGGAGACAACCGAGGCGACGGTGAAGGTTGTGGAGCTGCCTTCGGACGATATGAAGGGCCGTATTATCGGTCGAGACGGTCGAAATATACGTGCCTTTGAGAAGGTTACCGGTGTTGATCTGATTGTGGACGATACGCCGGAAGCGGTAACGATATCCTGTTTTGATCCGATACGCCGGGAGCTGGCCAGTCAAACGCTGGAGAAGTTGATCCTGGACGGACGAATACAGCCTGCCCGGGTGGAGAAGTTGTATGAGAAGACAAAAAAAGAGCTTGATGAGAAGATTTGGGAGAAAGGGGAACAGGCACTGGGTGAAGTTGGTGTGCCGGGTGTCGCCGACGAGCTGGTGCAGAGAATAGGTGAGCTGGATTATATTGTTGAGGGTGGGCAGAATCAGCTTGACCACTCGATACAGGTGGCTCATCTGGCCGGTCTGCTTGCTGCTGAAATAGGAGCGGACAGACAGATGGCCCGTCGGGTAGGTATTTTGCATGCAATTGGCAAGACTGATCGGGAGAATTCTAACAAATCCTACGCGATAGCCGGCGCTGATCTGGCCAAGAAACACGGCGAGTCAAAACCGGTGGTCTACGCGATTGCTGCCCATAATGAGGAACGGCCCTTCAAGACTGTAGAGGGAATTATACTGTATGTGGCGAACAAGCTGTCGATTGAGCGTCCCGGGGCGCGTAAAGAGAAGTTTGGTAACTTCATAAACCGGCTGCAGAAGCTGGAGGATACAGCGAAAGAATTTGATGGTGTGGAAGAATCGTTTGCTATCCAGGCCGGGCGTGAGATGCGGGTTATAGTTGATGCGCAAGTGGTAGATGATACGGAGGCGGAGATACTGGCCCGTGACATTGCTGAACGGATAGCAGAGAAGGTCGATTATCCCGATCAAATTAAGATATCGCTGCTCCGTGAGAACCGCGTTGTGGATTACGCGCAGTAGGTAGTTCCCGAAGAGGGGAGCGGGCGTAAGTCATCGAGCAGGCGAACTTGGGAGCATGCGAACCGGCGAAAGAGCGTAAATCAAGATCAAAGTCACTGGATTCCGGCTCGGAGGCCGGGGGGGCGAAGAGGCGAGCGGGCGATGGGGCGAAAAGGCGCAAGACCAAAAATCAAGTTCAACTTCAAGATGGATTGCGGGTCAAGTCCGCAATGACGTTCGGGAAGTCAAGAGCAAAATCAAGTTCAAGAACATGGACAAGGTTATGAACACTTAATGAATTTGAATTAGCTTTCAGCTTTTGGCTTTGAGCTTTTAGCTGAATTTTTGGACCACGGATTGCACGGATTTGATCTGATTAAGTTCAAGAGCGTTTGTTTTTTTGATTGTCAATCTACTGCGCCTCCACTTTTCGAGTTGTCTCGAAAAGTAGCTGCTAGCGCAGCCATCAAAAAATGATGTGCGACTCAGTTGACCAGTATGATTTTTCTGGCTAACCAGCCAACCAGTCAACTGACCAACTACCAAGTTGCTGCTGGCGCCGCGAGCAAAAAACTTGGGCTTGCGGAGAGGCGATAAATCGTGAGCGGTAATTGATAACATCGGAAGATCAAAAACGGCGAAAAAAATAGTGAATTTGGTTGAGGAAGTTTTTTATGAAATGGTTATGTCTGGGTGATATAATAAGTAGTCCGGGTCGTTCAGCCGTGCGTGATTTTCTTGACGTCGGTGGCGATTGGGACTTTGTTCTAGCCAACGCGGAGAACGCGGCGGGAGGCGTTGGTTTAACCGTTAAAGTTGCCCGTCAGTTGATTGACTACGGGATTGACGTTTTGACGTCAGGAAACCATATATGGTCCAAGAAAAAATTTGTTAAATATTTGCAGGAAAATCCGGACAGTCTGCCGCTTGTAAGGCCGGCCAATTATCCAGGTAATGCGCCCGGTATGGGACACCGGGTAGTGCATTTGAATGGCCAGAAGCTGCTGGTACTGAACCTTGAGGGGCGGACGTTTATGGAAAACATAGACTGTCCATTTCAGACGGTTGATCGTCTGCTGGCAGAGGTTGAATACGATCTGGCCGTGGTTGATTTTCACGCTGAAGCAACCAGCGAGAAGCTGGTAATGGCAAATTATCTGGCCGGGCGGGTGACGGCGGTTGTGGGGACACATACCCACGTGCAGACGGCGGACGAAAAGATATTGAAAGGCCAGACGGCTTACATCACGGACCTGGGGATGACGGGCCCTGAAAGGTCAGTTATTGGTGTGAGAACTGAACTGGCACAGGAAAGAATGTTGACGGGACGGCCAGTAAGGTTTAAAGTAGAGAAGAAGGGGCCACGTATTGTGAACGGATTGATTATCACTGTGGACGAGGATAGCGGTACAGCAGTAAAAGTTGAACGGTTGAACGAGAAGTTACCGGAACGCAGTTATTGACGAATCTGGAGAATTTGATAGTTTAAATATACCAATAGAAAGGGGCTAAATTCCTTGTCCTCGTTATTACGCGTCTCATCGAATTCAAGTCCCACATCAGTGGCCGGAGCAATAGCCGGATTTGTGCAGGAGGAAGGCGAAGTAGAGCTGCAGAGTATAGGTGCAGGTGCGGTGAACCAGGCGACCAAGGCAATCGCAATAGCGCGTGGCTATGTAGCTTCTAACGGCCTGGACTTAATCTGCGTGCCAGCCTTTGTGGACGTGGAGATTGACGGCGAAGAGCGGACGGCTATACGTTTCACGGTTAAGCCCCGCGAGTAGTTATAAGGGGCGATATGATGTCTAAGGCCAGGCCAATAGACGGAAGTCAGCAGTCTGATCGTTGTTTAAAAGAACTTCAACAAGTAATAACCCACCATAATTTAACCCCCCGACTGGATATAATCTATATTGGTTCTAACAGTTCATCTAAGTGTTATATCGATCACAAGCGTAAAAAAGCGGATAAAATAGGTATCCAGACGGCGCTGCACTCTTTTCCCGCCGAGGCCACACCGGAAGAGGTTTATAGCCAAATTGCGGCCTGCAACGCGGATGAAGAAGTTGACGGGATAATTGTCCAGCTACCGGTGCCAGAAAAATTTGAGACTCAGAAGTTAATTAACGCAGTAAAACCGGAGAAAGACGTGGATGGTCTGCATCCGGTTAATTTTGGGCATCTTTTAAGTGGTAGTGAACCATTATTTTATCCGCCGACCCCGAAGGGGATAATGGACTTATTGGAGGAGACAGAGGTAGAGTTTCAAGGAGCAGTGGCGGCAATTGTGGGAATGGGGCGGTTGGTGGGAAAACCGCTCAGTCAGATGTTGCTGGCCGAGGAGGCTACAGTTCTATGTCTGCACGAGGAGACGGTAGAACTGGCCGAAATGACGCGGCAGGCGGATATCCTGGTGACGGGAGCGGGGGTGGCCGGGTTGATCGGGAGCAAGGAAATCAAGGAAGGAGCGGTAGTGATTGACGCCGGTATAAACCGGCTCGATTGTAAGCTGGTTGGAGACGTAAACTATGAAGAGGCCGAGAAGAAAGCAAGCTGGATCACGCCAGTGCCCGGGGGTGTGGGGCCGATGACGGTGGCCTGTCTTCTCAGTAACACCGTGGAGGCCTGTCAGCGTAAATTATGACGGCCGGCGAAGTTCTTACCGTTTCAGAAATAACAGTTCAGCTCAAAAAATTAATCAGGGGAAACTTTCGTCGTGTAAAGGTTGTTGGTGAACTGGCTGATTTTACAAAATACGAGGCCTCGGGTCACATGTATTTTTCGTTAACGGACGGTGAGGCGAGGCTGGGGGGAGTAATGTTTGCCTACGCCAACCGGCGGCTTGAATTTGAGCCGCGGGAGGGTATGGAGGTTGTGGTAGAGGGCCGGATGGATGTCTATGAACCCCGGGGGAACTATCAAGTTGTGGTCGAAGAAATGTCAAAAGCCGGGGAAGGGGGGCTGGAGCGCGAGTTTCAAAAGTTGAAGGAACAGTTGGAAAAAGAAGGGGCGCTGTCGCCGGCAAGAAAGCGTGCTCTGCCTGAATTTCCGGTGAGGATAGGTGTGGTCACCTCGGGCGACGGTGCGGCTTTCTGGGATATAGTTAATACGTTGAAAAGACGCTGCCCGGCCGTACATGTAGTGCTCTATCCATGCCGGGTAAACGGCCGCGAAGCGGCGCCGGAGGTTGCGGCGGCGATAAAACGGTTACCCGGAGTAGTGGACATTGATTGTATGATTGTTGGGCGCGGAGGTGGTAGCCCGGAAGATCTATGGGCTTTTAACGAGGAAGAGGTAGCCCGGGCGATTATTGACTGTCCGGTGCCGGTGATCAGTGCGGTTGGTCACGAGGTGGACGTCACTATCTCCGATCTTGTTGCCGATCACCGCTCACCGACGCCGACGGCGGCAGGCGAAGAAGTGGCCCCTTCGCTGGAAGAGTTGAAGCGGGAGTTGGGCGAGTTTAAAAAACGGATGAAAACAGGTTACCGTACCCGTGTAGATCGGGGTTGGGAGCGGCTGCAATTTATGGGTGAAAAGCGGGTATTTGCCGATCCGCGGGGCTGGGTAAAGCCGTTTCGAGAAAAGCTAGAGCTCTGGCGGGAAAGGTTTCAAAATAATTATCGAAGAAATTTGCGAGATAAACGGCACAAGTGGGACCAGCAGCGGGGGAAACTGGAATCGTTGAATCCAGAGCGGGTTTTGAAACGTGGGTATACAGTGGTAGAACGGGGGGAGGAGCTGGTTACCGCGGCAAAGGCTGTAGAGACGGGAGAAGAGCTGAGTATACGCTGGTGGGATGGTGAGGTTGGGGTTGTTGTGGGGGAGGATTAGCGATGGGGGGAGTGGGGGAGTGGGTGAAAGGAGCGCGGCGCAGGGGGCGGGGCGTTAAACATCGAGCCTGCGAACAGGCGAGCATGCGAGCAGGCGTAAAGTCAAAAACGGAGAACGCGAAGGCGCGAAGACGTAAAGCAAAATCAAGTTCAAGGTCAAAGTCACTGGATTCCGGCTCGGAGGCCGGAATGACGAGCTTTAGGTCAAGAGCAAAATCGTTGACCAAGAGCGGAGAACGCGAAGACGCTAAGGAAAAGCGAGCATTCGAACTAGCGAACATTCGAGCAGGCGGGAGAGCAGTGATTGGTGAGCGCAGAAAATCGTTAATTCGAAAACAAAGAAAAACGGTTTTAGCTTTGAGCTTTGGGCTTTAAGCTTTAATCTGAAGTTTTGGGCGGGCGAGAAACTTAAAAATAGTGAATTGGTGATTTTTATGAGTGGTGAACAGAAGGAACCGGAAAATTTTAGAGAGGCGATGGATCAGTTGGAAGAGCTGGCGTCGGCGCTGGAGAGCGGCGAGCTTTCGTTAGAAGAAGCAATGCAGAGCTACAGTCGAGGTGCGGAGTTAATCAAATATTGTGAAGAGAAACTTGAGGAAGCGGAACTGCTGGTCGAGGAAGTTGACGACCAGGGGGGCGAGCAGGTGGAGCTGTTGCCGAAAGAGGAGCCGGAGTAAAATGACCGCTCGGCTTCCAGGTTTTTACGACGAGCAGAGGCAGCGTGTTGAAGAGGCACTTGAAGAGTGGCTACCGGCTTTCGAAGCCGAGCCGCAAATATTGACGGAAGCGGTCCGTTACAGTGTTTTAAACGGAGGCAAGCGGCTGCGCGGAGTGCTGGTCATGGAGGCGGGGCGCCTCGCCGGTCGAGATGACGAGGTTACCGCCGGGCTGGCAGCGCTTATTGAGATGATTCACGCCTACTCGCTGGTTCACGACGATTTGCCGGCGATGGACGATGACGACTATAGACGCGGCAAGCCGGCCAATCACAAGAAATTTGGTGAGGACATAGCAATTTTGGCCGGAGACGCGTTGTTAACCCGAGCTTTTTACGTCCTCGGTCATCTAAGTGCGCCCGGTGAAGAGCTGCCGGTGGCGCGATTGCTTGAAGTGCTGACCGAGCATATTGGAGTTCAGGGGTTAATTGGCGGTCAAATACTGGATATAACGGCAGCGGACCGCGAGGCAGATCTTGAGCAGTTGAAGGCAATACACCGTTGGAAGACCGGTGCTCTTATAACAGTCAGTTTGTTGTTGGGGGGGATCGCCGGCGGTGCAAACGAGGAGTTGCTGAAAGGGTTGCGGCGATTTGGTGAATTAATTGGCCATGCTTTTCAAATTAAAGACGACTTACTTGACGTGACAGCTGATTTTGAGAAGCTGGGAAAGGAGCCAGGGGCGGACGAGCGAGCCGGTAAATTGACTTATCCTGCCCTGCTCGGGGTTGAAAAATCGCAGCAGCGAGCGCGGCAGTTGATCGAAGAGGCGTGTAGGATGCTGGACGAAGTTACAACAGCCGGTGGGAGGTTAAATGAGCTGGCGAGGTTTGTTATAAGCAGAGAGAAATGAAGGTTATGGGAAGTGGGGGAGCGAGTTGGGGTTAAATTTAAAGTTAAAGGGTAGAACCTGATTTATAACGGAGGGTGTGGCGATGGATTTTTCAGTTGACGAGATTGAATCACCGGCAGATATTCAGGAACTGCCGGAGGAGGAACTGGCAGAACTGGCGTCCGCCTGTCGTCAAAAGTTGATTGAGACCATTTCCCAAACGGGGGGGCATTTTGGTCCGAACCTGGGAGCGGTGGAGCTGACGGTGGCCCTGCACTATGTATTTGAGTCGCCGAAGGACAGGTTAGTCTGGGACGTTGGTCACCAGGCTTACATACACAAGATGTTAACGGGGCGAGCGTCGAAGTTGAATACGATTCGCAAGCCGGGGGGGCTCAGCGGATTTTTAAAACGTTCCGAATCCAAACACGACATATTTAACGCCGGTCACGCTTCTACCTCTATTTCGGCGGCGACGGGGATAGCGGAGGCACTTACCCGGCGGGGAGATGAAGGTGAGGTGGTGGCGATAATTGGAGACGGTTCGCTCACCGGTGGTATGGCGTATGAAGGTTTAAACAACGCTGGTGGTCAAAAAACGGATATGATAGTGGTGTTAAACGATAACGGGATGGCAATTGCGGAGAACGTGGGAGCAATTACCGAGTATTTCGACCGGCTGATTAATCTACCGGCCTACGACCAGATGAAAGATGAAGTCAAAAAAATACTTGACCGTGGACCGGAGCGTTTGGGGCGCAAGGCCACGGCCCTGGCCCGCCGATTTGAAATGAGTTTAAAAAATCTTGTAATACCGCGGCTGATGTTTGAGGAGTTTGGTTTCCGTTATTTTGGTCCGGTTGACGGGCATGACGTTAACCGGCTGGTGCGGGAGTTTAATAAAGTCAAAAGATTTGAGGGGCCCCGGTTTGTGCATGTGCTGACGGAAAAAGGGCATGGATATGAGCCGGCAGCGGAGGATCAATACGCGAATCACGCCGTTAGCCCATTCGACATTAAAACCGGTAAACCGAGGGAAGAGTCGTCGCCGAAGTGGTCGCAGAGGGCGGGAGAAACCCTGCGTGACCTGGGCGAAGAAGACGAAGAACTGGTAGTCATAACAGCCGCAATGCGGAAAGGAACGGGGACGGTATTTTTTGCAG
Organism: bacterium; assembly: GCA_003554945.1. Classification (GTDB taxonomy): domain Bacteria; phylum T1Sed10-126; class T1Sed10-126; order T1Sed10-126; family T1Sed10-126; genus T1Sed10-126. Next base: position 79,987 of record PWHN01000050.1, on the reverse strand, counting down.
ACGAATATCCCGACCGATTTTACGACGTAGGGATTGCTGAAGAGCACGCGGTTACTTTTGCTGCCGGTCTGGCCGTTGAGGGAGAGAATCCGGTGGCCTGTATTTACTCATCCTTTCTGCAGAGAGCTTACGACCAGGTCTTTCACGACGTCTGCTTAATGGAGCTACCGGTTAAATTCTTTCTTGACCGGGCGGGTATAGTTGGCGGCGATGGAGAGACCCACCAGGGAATATTTGACATTGCTTTCTTGCGTTCGTTGCCGGGAATAGCAATCGGCGCGCCAAGCAGTGACCATAGTCTTCAGTCTTTTATTAAAACGGCTGTCAATTACAATGAAGGGCCAATAGCTGTTCGTTACCCGCGTGCCACTGTGGAAACTGATGAGGCGGCGGAAATTTCAGGGCTGGAAGAGATTGAGGTAGGGAAAGGAGAGCTGGTGCGGGAAGGAGAAGCGGTGAGTCTGATAGTTCTCGGACCTTTTGTAGATGCGGCACAGTCAGCGGCGGAGTCGCTGGCGGCTGAAGGAGTGGAGGCGGAGGTAATAAACGCTCGCTGGGCTAAACCGCTCGATGAGAATTTATTGTTAAAATCGCTTGATAAAACGGGAGCGGCGGTGACAGTGGAGGAAGGGATACTTGAGGGCGGTTTTGGTTCGGCGGTGCTGGAACTTTTAAACGAGCGAGGAAAACGTTATCCGGTCAAAAGACTGGGCGTACCGGAGGGAAAAGTATCTCACGGGACGCGGCAGCAATATTTAGAACGTTTTGGCCTGACGCCCGAGGGGATAGCCGAGGCAACACGGGAGATACTCGGCAGCAGTGAAGAATGAAAAAGTTACCGAGCTACTGGTTGCACAAGAGCTGGTTAAAGATTTAAGTGAAGCGGAGAGACTGATTAAAGAGGGGAGGGTATTAGCCGATGGTTTACCGGTGAAATCAGAAAGATCATTAGTGAAACCGGGGGCTGAATTAAAAATAAAAAGTGACGACCCGGCCTGGGTGGGCAGGGGGGGCGAAAAGATATGGCCGGTGCTGGAAGAAGGCTGGCTTAAGGTAGAGGGGAAGCGGGCTCTTGATGTGGGAGCATCGACGGGCGGATTTACGGAAGCGCTCCTGCGAGCGGGCGCTGAACGTGTATATGCAGTTGACGTCGGTTATGGTCAGCTTGCTTATAAACTACAGCGTGATGAGCGAGTTATCAGGCTGGATCGTTACAACTTTCGCCACGCCCAGAGCGATGATTTTCAACCGCCACCGCAAATTTTCGTAATGGACGTCTCTTTTATCTCCAGCTTGAAGTTGATCGACCCCCTGGAAATAGTTATGACAGAGACGCCGGCGGGGATAGTTCTCGTAAAACCACAGTTTGAGGCAAACAAGGAGGAAGTTGGAGACGGGGTAATTGAGAGCGAGACGCTGCGGCAAAAAATTCTTGAGCGAGTGCGTGCCGGCTGGGAAGAAAAAGGCTGGCGTGTAGTTGAGACGGCCCCAGCTCCTTTAAGGGGCGAAGAAGGTAACCAGGAGTATTTAATGCTGGTAGAAAAGTGACGGGGTCAAAAATTTAATTTTTGGTGAATCGCAAATGTTAGAGTCGGTGACGGTAAAAAACCTGGCGCTGATTGATGAAATTGAGGTTGACCTGGGGGAGGGTTTAAACGTCATTACCGGCCCGACAGGATCGGGTAAGACACTTTTGCTGAGAGCCTTAAGGCTCTCTCTCGGCGCTCGGGCTGACTATGATCTTTTACCGTCCGGCGACCAACCAGCCGTGGTGTCAGTATTTTTTAATCCAGAAGCAGAACTAAATTTACCGTGCGGTTTAGGAAAAGCGGAGGAGATACATTGCCGCCGGGTGCTGAAAAACTCACGTAAGAGTCCCGCTTATTTGAATGGCGAGCGGGTGCGGTTGAAAAGTCTGCAGAAGTTACGTCGAGATTTGATTGACTTTCACGGTCAGCACGAGAACCAGAATGTATTTTCAGCGGCCTACCCGAGAATAGTGCTCGATAAATTTGGCGGCCACGAAGAGGTGCTGAAAGAATACAAAGAGATTTTTGAGCAATACAGGGAAGTAAGAGAAAAAATAGAGAAATTAAAGAATAGACGAGAGAAAGCGGACAAGGAGAAACAGCTGCTTGAGTATCAAATTGAAGAGCTGGAGGAGTTTTCGCCGGCTGAGGGGGAATGGCAAGAGATAGAAGACGAGCGGAGGCAGATGGAAAATTTTGAAGACATTGACCGCTGTGTGCGCGAATCGCTTGGTCGCCTGGAGGCGGAGGGGGGGCTGACGGACGGCTTGAAACTGCTGCAGGACAACCTGAGGACGATCACGGAACAGACGAACGAGCTGGAAGATTGGCCGGATGAGCTATCGGAGATGGATAAAAAATTAGAAGAGTATCGCCAGCGTTTGCGAGAATTTCGTGAGGGGATAAGCTTTTCCGGGCATCAATACGAACAGCTACTAAAGCGCAGGGGAAAATGGCTTGAGTTAAGCCGTAAATACAAGGTAGCCCCGGAAGCCCTGTTTATCCACTACAGGGAGCTGCGTGAAGAGCTTGATCAGTTGGCGAAGATAGAAGAGCGGCTGAAGGTGCTGGGCGAGCGCCGAGAGGAGCTGGAGGATAAAGTAAGGTCACGGGCGGGAGAACTCTCCCGGTGTCGTGGTGAAGCAGCTAAAAGGCTGGAAAAGAAGATAGTCAAGCGTTTGCAGGTGCTGGATCTGGAAAAAGCTGAATTTCGGGTTGAAGTTACGCAGGTGGAGCCGGGGCCGGAGGGGGCCGACGAGGTCAAATGGTTGTTTTCCTCGCACAGTTCGGAACCGCCGGCTGAGCTGGCCAGTCGCATCTCCGGCGGCGAGATATCCCGGGTTCTGCTGGCGGTGAAGGCGGCGCTTGCCGCTGCGGATACAACGCCGGTGCTGGTCTTTGATGAAATAGACGTTGGAATTTCAGGGGAAGAAGCGCGCAGTGTCGGCAAGGTATTGTCTGAACTCGCCCGTTATCACCAGGTCATTTGTATAACTCATCTGCCCCTGGTTAGTGTTTTTGCCGACCGGCATCTGGCGATCGAAAGGGAGGACAGGGAGGAAGACGTGGAAATAAAAGCGAGGACGTTGGAGGGCGAGGAGAGATTGGACGAGATTTGCCGGCTGCTGTCGGGGGACGCGGAGTCTCAGGTTTCCCGTCAACAGGCCCAGGAATTGCTGGAGGAAGTGAAAGAAGATGGCTGATCCGGGCAGTATATTCTTGATGGTCGCTGTGTTCGCCCTGGCGATAAGTGCGCACGAATCGGCACACGGTTATGCGGCAAAAAGATGTGGAGATCCAACCGCCGAGAGGATGGGCCGGATTTCGCTTAATCCGTTAGTTCACGTGGATCTATTTGGGACGGTGCTGCTGCCGGCGCTGTTGATTATGACCGGCGGCTACGTGTTCGGCTGGGCAAAACCGGGGCCGGTGAACACGACAAACCTTAATTATCCAAGCCGTGATAGAGTGATAGTCTCACTGGCCGGCCCCGGTGCCAACCTGGCCCTGGCAACGACGAGTATTCTGCTTACCGTAATTTTTTATCCCTTTCTTGGACTGGTTGACGGGCTATATTTGCTACTGCAGTTTAATACTCGAATAAATGTAATTTTAGCAGTCTTCAATATGATTCCGGTGCCGCCGCTTGACGGTGCGAGTGTCTTTCGTTACTTTGCCTCAGCCGAAACCGAGCGTTGGTTGGAACGTAACAGTTATGTGGTATTTTTTGGTTTTTTGTTACTATTAATGAGCGGAGTTTTACATCTGATTTTTCGTTTTTTCATTGATATAACGACAGTGATTCAAGGAACTCTATTAGCAATTGTCTGGTGACTTTGTTCTGTTGAAACCCATGCTGAAACCGGGCTAATCAAAGGTTATAGATATTTACCATAATTTTGCGGTTTCCCCGTTCTGAGGACCGATATATTTCTGACATCATTCTCGTGGCCCTCCAGGCCACTTCCGAGGTATAACGACCTCAAACCAACCCCATCCTGGGGTAAGAGGTCGTTATAAATCCGTCAGAAACACATCGGCCCTCAGAACTACCGTTTTTAACAAAGCAGGGGTCAATAACTATTTGAGCAAAAATAAACGCATAGAGAAAGATATGAGCTATCTTGCTTGCAACTGCTGAATTAAGTGCTTCGGAACTACGTCAAAGTATTTTGACGTAGTTGGGGGAGTCGAAAATACTGAGGAGGTATAGTATGTTAAGGATTGCACCGCAGCGTTATCTGGCTGAGCCAAAGCTACTGGAAGCTATGGGAGAGCATCTCGAGGGATTGGGAGAGAGAGTATTAATCATAGCCGGGAAAACCGCCCTGGAGAGACATGAAGAAGTAATCAGGGAGGCGCTAAAAGAATCAATGCTGGGCGTAAGTATTGAAGTCTGCCTGGGAGAGTGCTGTCAGACAGAAGTAGACAGGCAGATTGAAAAGTTAAAAGCGGAAAGAGCGGATATAGTAATGGGCCTGGGTGGAGGGACGCCGATGGACGTGGCCAAATTTGTTGGTGAGCGTACCGGTTGCGCAGTTGTAACTGTGCCGACAGTCACAAGTTCACCGGCTGCTTTTACAAACCAGGTTCACCTTTATACAGAAGATGGGGATTTTGTGGAACAGTTGTCGTTGGACGTCTGTCCAAACTTACTGCTGCTCGATCACAAAGCTGTTGGGCTTGCATCAAGTCGCCATCTGGCCGCCGGGATAGCGGGGGCTTATTCAGTGACCAAATTTGTCCGAAGTGAAGATGAGCCCTATGGCAGGCAATTAGCCCGAGAATTAAGCAAATCACTGCGTAATTTTCTGTATGATGAGGCGCGGGGAGCGGTTGGTGACGTGAAAAAAGGAGAAGTAACTGAGAAATTAAGCTCAACGGTGGAGGCAGTAATACTCCAGTCCGGACTGATAATTACCCTGGCCGGTGAACCGACGCCGGGCCAAATTTCCCATTACATGGCCCAAAAGCTGTTGCCCTACGCCGAGGAGCCGTTGCTTTACGGAGAGGGCGCATCATTTTTTACGCTAGTACAGGAGAGGTTGTTTGGAACGGAAGAAATTGAGAAAACAGTTAAATTTTTCCGTGATCTGCAACTACCAATATCCCTTGATGGACTTGGCCTGCCGGAGCATCAGCGGGAAACAATCGTTAAAGAAGCGGCGAAAGAGATAGTGGACCGATTTAGTGAGAGCGAAGTAGACTTAGAAGTGGGGGAAATTATCGAGGCGGTTCAAGAGTGCAATGCGCTGGGGGAAGAGTTGTTAGAAGCTATTTAATTACTGGTCTTGCTGGAGGAACCAGCCAATATTACCGTCATCAGTTTCGACCAGTAGCCAGTTGGAGTCCTGTTCGAGGACGGTAAGTTCCTGAGGAGAATCGACTCTTATAAGAGGGCGAAACTGCTGGCCGCGGTTGGGCCAGATGTTAGCTTCAGCCACTTCAATAGAAGATAATTCGGGACGTGAGGGGCGGTTAATTTCAACGTATTCGGTGTTAATCCAGCCGACGTCACCAAGATGAGTTTGGACATAAGCCCAGTCCTGTTTTCGGGCCAGCAGCCGGAATATTTGGTGGGAGTAAGCGCGACCTATGATTCTGAATTGAGGGCCGGCGCCCTGGCGCAGGTTGACCCGGTTGGCCTTAACCACGACGTGGGTCTGGTCGAGAAATTGATCGGGCATTTTTGATTGGACTGATTCTTCGAGTGGAGGCAGCTCCTCTCGAAATTTGTCGGCGATAGTTTTCGGGGCCCGTATTTGCCGAACCAAAGAACGGTGAATCCAGCCGACGTTACCATCAATATCACGGGCCCGAAACCAGCCCTCAAAAAGATCAAGCGGAGCCAGCAGTGAGCCGCCGGATGGAGTGCCGACAATTTCATGTTCTGTGGCCGGGCCACGTCTGAAATTAACCTGGTCGTATTCACGTCTTATGCCGAGCATATCGACTCTTTCGCCCTCGTAGTCGATAAAACTGGCCCAGTCGTCTATAGTCGGTTCGTCAAATTGAGGCTGTTCGTCTTCTTCGGTTTTACTAATTTCATCAGCGGAGTCTTCGGTTTCAGCAACCTGTTCTTCCTCAGCTTCCTCTGCGGGCGAAGTCGCCCAGTAGTAGCCGCCGCCAAGGCTGATTATGAAAGCAAAGAGGCCGGAAATAAATATAATAAGCAGGGGTCGTTTAAATAACATAATGGTCACCGGTGGGCCGGGTTGATTAACAGAGCTATTAAATTGTAACATTTGGGAAGAGAAAACAGAACAGGTGTTGAAAAGGGGGAGACAGGAGGAGGCAGAGATGAATTACCGACGCTGGGCGGAAGAGCTTGTCGAGCTGGGTCAGGAGATGACAGAGAAGCGGACCCTGGCGGAGCTATTGAGCTCTATATTAAACGGGCTGCGTCGCTTGACGGGGAGTGACGCGGGAACAATATACAGGATGACGGAAGAGGAGGGGGAGGACTATCTGATTTTTGAGGCGGCGCAGAACGACAGTGTTGATTTTTCACCTAAGCAGGGGGTTAGAGTTGACGTAGGGAGCGGTAGTCTGGCGGGATATGTAGCTGAGACAGGTGAAGTTCTTAATATAGAAGATGCATACAAGGAGTCGACGTCGTTACCCTGTGAGGTTAACCGGGAGTTTGATAAAAAGTTTAATTATCGGACGAAGTCAATCCTGGTGGTGCCTTTAAAAAACCGGGTGGGAAGGGTTCGTGGAGTGCTGCAGTTAATAAACAAAAAGGCGGAGCCAGATTGTTTAGCGGATGAGACAGAGATTCTTCCCTACCCGGAGTCCGAGGCGCGATTAGTGCTTGCGGCTGCGAGCCAGGCGGCGCTGGCGCTGGAGCGTGCAACTCTTGAGAGGCAGGTGCAGGAGATGCTTGAAGGCTTAATAGCGACTTTAGTTTCAGGAATTGAGCGCCGAGATAAGGTAACCTCGGGTCACAGTCAAAGACTGGCAGAATATGCTGTAAAGACAGCGGAAGTTATTCATCAGTTAGATGAGGGGCGGTGGGAGGAAGTAGAATTTGAAGACGAGGAAATAACAGCGCTTCACTACGCCGCCCTGACTCATGACATAGGGAAGCTGGCGGTGCCCGAAGAGATTTTGCTGAAGGATAACCGGCTTTCAGATGAGTGTATGTCAGCGCTTGAATACCGGCTGGCTTATCTGGAATCAATAAACGAGATAGAAGACATGCAGCAGCTCTATGAACAGGTAAGAGAAGCGAATCGAGCGCATCACCTTTCGGAAGAGTTACAGGATAAAATAAAACAACTGGCGGAAATAACGGTGGAGCTGCCGAGCGGCGAAACACAACAACTGCTGACAGCTGAGGAATACGATAGTTTACTGGCGGAGAAGGGGACTCTGACCGCCGAAGAGTGGGAACAGATGCGGGAACACCCGATGGCAACCTATGAAATACTGCAGCAGGTTAACTGGACGGAGGGGCTGGAGGAAGTTCCCTGGCTGGCGTCGCTGCATCACGAGAAACTAAACGGGGAGGGCTATCCGCGTGGATTAAAGGGTGAAGAGATTCCGCTGAGAGCGCGTATACTGGCAGCTGTTGATATTTACGAGGCCCTGACGGCAACTGACCGGCCTTATAAAAAACCACTGTCAGACGACCGGGCTCAGAAGATACTACAAGAAGAAGCAGCCGCCGGGGCGATAGATAGGGATGTTGTTGAAGTATTTTTCGATCATGTTGTTGGAGACAGCGAGGGACTGACGGAAAATGATTAGAACCCTGGACCGGGAGTTTTTGCGACTATTTGTTATACCGGCTGCAGTAAGTCTATTGATTTGTGTTTTTCTATTTTTACTGGCTGATTTTTTTGGAACGCTGGACGACATACTGGAATATCGTCCCGCAGTTGGCGTAGTTATGAACTATGTCTTTTATCGTTTTCTATACGCAACCTTTTACATGTTACCGCTGGTCGCAATGCTCGGCGGGTTCTGGGGGTTAAACGGCTGGCGGGAGAGCAATCAGTGGACGGCGGTTTTAAACAGCGGTGTCTCCCCGCTGAAGCTGCTGCGGGGGCCGGTTTTCTGTTTGCTTGTGCTTACCATTCTGGGGATCTTTTTTGGCGTCTACTGGATGGCTGAGGTTTCGCAAGGCTACCGTCGTATTGAAAATTATGTTATCCCCGGTCGGGAGGAGGAGCTGCCCGAGTATCGAGACCTGCATTTCCGGGCGCTTGACGGTAATCTTATTAAGATGGATCGGCTGGTGCCGCATGAAAACAGGGCGGAAGGAATTGTTGTACAATCGATGGAAAATGACCAATTGCGCCGGAGATTGGATGCAGAGCAGGGTGATTATATAGCTGGCGAAGGCTGGATGCTCAAGGAGCTGGAGGTGCGTGATTTTGAAGCTCCGGGTAGAATTCAGATGAGCCAGCTTGAGGAGTATATGATAAGTCTGGATCCGCCGGGTGTATTAAAACAGATCATGGAGGCCAACCCGAGACGTGCCGACCGACGCCCGGAAGAGTTTACCGCTGCCGATTTACGGGCGGCGATAAATTTTCGTCAGCGGCGGGGAATGAATACAACGGCGGAAGAAGTTTTTTATCACTGGAAGTACAGTTATCCGTTGACGATACTGGCTCTTGGAGTGCTGGGGATTTACGTCGGTGCGGGGACTAAGCTGAGTCGCCCGGCCGGATTGGGGACTCTGCTCCTGGTTGCGCTTATTTACTGGGCGTTATTTCACATGGTTCTGGCTTACGCGAAAGCTGATTATTTCTTTTTCATCACGCCGCTGTTACCCGCCGCGTTGCCCGTTTATCTGGCACCAATGTTATTTCTGGGTGGAGGAATATATTTATTTCACAGGAGTGTCGGGCTGTTTTAACATCGTAGAGCTTATTTATTGAGCTGGAATAGGTCGGGATTACTGAGGATAATATCCCACAATTTTTCAAGGGCCGGTTTTTGTTGCTCGAGAACGGTTGCATACTGTGAGTCATCAAGCCCATCAGAGATAATTTTTAAGCAAGTAAAGCTGAGATCATCCTGGTGGTTGCGAAGCGCCTTATAGATGTGGACCGCCTCAAGGTCAACTGCCTGGCTTTGATACTGTTGACCGGCCTGCAGACGACTCGAGCGGTCAAGCAGAGGTTTTGAGCTGGTAAGTAATGAAGAGTTAGTGGAAAAATCAGGGGCAAGCTGTTGCAGCAAGCTTCGATTGATTACAGAACGGTTATTTATTGCGAGCCGTGAGCCATCCTTCGCAGAAACAATTTCATCGGCCAGGAAAAGAGAATAGGTTTTTAGCTCATCTGTTAAAGCGCCGGCAGTGCCTAAGAATAGAACTGGTTTCCGGAGCCAGTCGGCCGGCAGTGAGTCGACTCGCCTGTGGATGCTCTCCGGCCTGCTCCCCACGGCCAAGATACGTAGATGGAAATCACCGAGGGGAAGCTGGAAGAAATTTATTTCCTTGCGGGAGTTATTTTTAAACCCCTGCCTGCGGGAGAGGAAAGGAAGAAATTCAGCCTGTCGAGCCAGCAGTATGAGCGCTGTGTTCATTGACAAATTCTTCCATGCGCGAGAGAGCCTCGCGCAGCTTCTGAAATCCGGTTGCGTAAGAGATGCGGATGTGAGTCTCGCCGCCGGGGCCGAAAGCGTCGCCGGGGACAGCGGCAACGCTATGCTCGGCCAGCAGTTTACGACAAAAGTCTTCCGGCTCAAACCCGGTTTTTTTAACTGAGGGGAAGGCATAGAAAGCACCTTCCGGTAGGGGACAGTCTAATCCCATTTCGTTAAGACGGTTGTGAACCAGGTTCCGCCGCCGCTCGTATTCTCCTTTCATCTCTTTTATAGCGTCAGCACCGTGCCGTGTGGCCTCGACGGCAGCGAATTGAGAAGTGGTTGGTGCACATAGCATAGTATACTGATGAATTTTGTTCATGGCGGCGATTATTTTTGGGGGGGCGGCGGCGTAGGCGATACGCATACCGGTCATTGCACAGCTCTTGGAGTATCCGTTGAGGAAGATGGTCTGCTCCCGCATGGATTCAAGAGTGGGGAAAGGGTAGTGTTCGTGATTATAGGTAAGGTGACCGTAAATTTCGTCTGAAATAACAATCAGTTCATGTTTACGAACAAGTTCAGCAATTTTATCAAGTTCCTGTTTACCGTAGGTAACCCCGGTCGGATTGGAGGGGTAGTTGAGGACAAGCAGTTTTGTCCTGGGACTGATCAGTTCTTCCAGTTGGTTGTGGTCGATTTTAAAATCATTTTTAGCAGTATTCAGAATCTTAACTTTACCGCCGGCCATTTTAGCAGTGGGAAGGTAGGAGACGTAACAAGGGGTGGGGATAATAACTTCGTCACCGGGATTGAGCAGAGCACGCATGGCGATATCCATACCCTCGCTAACGCCGGTAGTGATAAGTATTTCGTCTTCAGGGTCGTAGTTGAGGTTGTGTTCGCTGTCCAGGTGTTCGGAGAGAGCGTTACGGAGTTCGGTCATTCCCTTGTTTGAAGTGTAGTTGGTAAAACCGTCCTCGATCGATTGAATGGCGGCCTCGCGTATGTGCCAGGGAGTGGCGAAATCCGGTTCGCCGACGCCGAGTGAAATAACGTCATCCATACCCATTACCAGGTCAAAAAATTCCCGTATGCCGGAGGGTTTCAGTGAAGCTACCGTATCGGATATTTCAATCATGGCGAGATCGAGAGGCGGCGGTCCTGGGAAGGTGCTTCGAAGTTAACCCCGGCTTCTTTATAAGTTTTCAGCATAAAGTGGGATTCAGTTTTATGGACGTTTTTTAACGGGGCCAGCTCGCGGGAGACAAACTCGGCGATTTCATTGAGGTTTTCGGCTTCTATGCGCACAAGTAGATCGTAGTCACCGGAGCAGAGGTAGCAGGCTTTGACTTCGGGATGGTCGTATATTTCACGGGCTATCTCGTCAAATCCGGTGTCAGGTTGTGGTGCTATGTCAACTTCAATCAGTCCGGTAACCGAGTCCGGTGGTTCCGGGAGGTTGCGTCTGTTAATAACTGCACGGTATCCTTTGATAACACCATTTTTCTCATAATCCTGAATTTTTTCACGTATTTCCTCCTCCGACATTTCAAGGGCGGCGGCCAGTTCTTTGACCGGAAGGCGGCCGTTTTCTTCAAGAAGTTCAAGCAGTTTGTCCACGGTTATTCCTCCTCGATAGCATTATCTTTCAGAGTAGCAACATAGGGTAAGTTACGATATTTTTGAGCGTAGTCGAGTCCGTAACCGACGAGAAATTTATCGGGAACCTCAAAACCGACATAGTCAGCTTTTACGTCAACTTCGCGGCGGTAAGGTTTATCAAGTAGAACACAGGTGGCGATTGATGCGGGGTTGCGTCCGTTTAAGTAGTTAATTAGATAGTTAAGCGTGAGGCCGGAGTCAACTATATCCTCAATCAGGATTACGTGTCGACCGTCGACATCTTCGCTCAGATCTTTCAGGACGCGGACAACACCGCTTGTGAAAGCGGACTGGCCGTAGCTGGCGACGGAAAGAAAATCCAGCTCAACCGGGACCTCAATTTCCCGCATTAAGTCGGCCATAAAAGTTACACAGCCTCGTAAAACGCCGACGAGAAGGGGGTTTTTATCCCGGTAATCTTCAGTTAGTTGAACACCGAGAGACTTAACCTTTTGATTTATTTCTTCTTCAGTGAGAAGAATTTGTTCAAACTCATCCTGAAATTCCATTGAGCAACCCTCACGATTTAAGAAATTTAGGCTCTAATTCTGGCGCGTCCGCCCAGAGCCCTTCAAGATTATAATACCTTCGCGTTTTCGGTAGAAAAAGATGGACTATAACGGTACCGTAATCAGTGATTAACCAGCCGCCGTCGGCACTACCTTCCCTTGCCAGCGGTTGTTTGTCCTGTTCATCTTTAATTTGTTTTTTAACTTCCCGGTTTAAAAAATTCAAATGGGGAAGTGACTGGCCGCTGGCAATGACAAAGTAGTCGGTAAGACCAATCTGATCTGTAACCTCAAGGACAGTAATTTCTTCGGCCTTATTGTCGTCTAAAATTTTAACAATATGTTCAACAAGATCTGCACTCATAAGTATAAACACCGGGTTAATAAATCAGGCTATTCCTCAACCTCATCCAGATATTCCAGCATATCTTCACCAACTACAAGTGTAACATCAACAAGCGCTCGTGTGGAGGGATCAAGCTGTAGTTCACCAAAACCAAATATTTCATTAAGCCGATAAGCAGACTGGGGATGATCGCCTCGGTCAATGAATAGAGACGTTTCATAGTCAGTGTGGTCGGCGTTATCTGTTTCAACCACATCCACAAAGTCGTAATTTCGCAGATAGTCGCGAACGCGGCCGGCCAGTCCCGGTTCACCAACGCCGTTAAGGACCTGGACCTCAATTAATTCACGCGGCTGTGCCAGCTCAATTTCGTGTCTCAAAGGCCGTGGTAGCATGCGCCGGACAATTTCCACGTCAACTTTTTCATCTGCAATCGGCTGTCCCGGAAACGGGTGCAAGACCCGCAGGTTGTTCCGGCGGATGTTGGCCAGTAGCTTGCCGGCTTTGCGAAATTCTTGGGCACTGAGGTTGGAGGTGACCAGTTGCTCAAGTTGTGAATAAAGCTGGTCGTCTTCCAGGAGATAGCTTTTTTCCTGCAGTTCCTGACTGAGAGCGATTAAAAATGCCTTATGCCGGGCACGCAGTGCATCGGTCCCAAGTTGAAGTAGCTCATCGGAGTTGAGAAATTCAAGCAGCATCTCACCGTCCAACCAGCGATCCTCACCGGTAATCTCGCCTTGTAGCGGGTCGGAGAGGGAGACCCCGCCCAGGGTGTCGGTAAATCGGCGTAGGGATTCCGGTGAGCTGTAAAGCCAGAAGTGCAGCTCAATTTCAAAAAAGTAAGCTATCTCTTCGAGAAAAGTTTCCCGGTCCAGGTTATTGTATAACTCGCCGAGACTGATATCGTCGGCGTAAACGGAAGAGAAAATTTTGTTTTCGTGATGCAGAAATATCAGACTGAGCTTCTCGGTCATCGGCTCATAACCGAGTAGATAGAGGTGGCCCAAACGGCCGTTAGCGCTGTGAATTATAGAGCCGGTCACACGCTGTTCTTCTTCAAGCTGCCTGAGAACAAATTCTGGTTTTTCTTCGAGTTCAAGCGGCTGTTCCGGGAAAAAATAGAGAGCGAATGCTCCGAGGATCAGAAATCCACCAATCACCAGGGCAAGAAGGTTAGTTATTCGCATAGCCGGTTGTAAGCCTCCAGTGAACGGGGATGAATCAGTTTAAAATTATCGAGACATTCCAGGAGTTTGTAACGTATTGTTTCGTGAACCAGCCGGTTGAAAGGAAGTTTAGAAATTTTATCACGTATTTGACCGGCTTCAGAAAAATCCCGGTCCGGCGCGGAAAAATCGGCAACAACAAGGGCGTCACAGATGGTATGTTTAGTGCTTGCCCCGGTTGAGTGTAAAGCTATGGCCTCGATGAGCGGGTCCGCCGTCTTGAGATTAAACTCTGAAAGAACAAGTCGTGCGGCGGCCGGTCCGTGCCAGATAGCAGGAAGCTGCTGTTCAATTTCATCGAGCCCGTTTTGAAGTTGACCTGCCAGTTGCTTCTGTTGATTCAAGGGCAAATCTTTGCCGACGTCGTGCAAGAGCCCGGCCAGTAGCAGTTGTTCTCTAAAAGGATCCAGTTGAGCATAAGAGTCAAGCAGCCGGTCTATGTTGTTGAGTACACCAAGTGTGTGGGACCAGCGATTTTCGCTCATTAGCTCGCGGGCCCAGCGCAGATAATCAGAGTCGAGTGACCTGAGGACGTTTTGTTTCAGCGCTATTTTATTCATGGTAGAGTTCTTTTTCCTTAATGTATTTTTCGACAGGAGGAGTGAGGAGATAACGCAGAGGTTGATTATCCCGCGCCCTTGCTCTTATTTTCCGCGAGGCTATTTCAAGGGAAGGAATTTCAACCAGCAGGGGGCTGTATTTTGAGAAAAGCTCAGGCGGATCAGGGCGGAACCCGGGCCGGGTCATAACGACAATCCGAGCCAGTTCGAGTATTTTTTCGTATTGGTGCCAGGTGTCAAAAGAATTTAATTCATCAGTGCCAATAATCAGGTGTAGCTGGACCGTTGGATAACGGTTTTTCAGGGTCTCAAGAGTATCAAAAGTATAGGAGACATCTGACCGTTCAAACTCCAGCTCGCATACTGAAAAGAGAGGGTTGTCAGCGACTGCAAGCCGGGTCATTGCGAGGCGGTGTTCAGCAGAAATGGCCGGCGAAGGGCGATGCGGCGGTTGATGTGTGGGGACAAAGAGAATTTTTTGAAGATTAAGCTTGAAACCAACCTCCTGAGCTCCAGCCAGGTGGCCGACATGGGGCGGGTTGAACATGCCGCCAAAGACGCCGACGTCTCCGGAGAGTTCGGGTTGGTCTTTAACTGCGGATTTGTCCCTGTCCATGGATTACATACTTGGGAATAGTTAGCTCGCGAAGACCCATCGGCCCGCGGGCGTGTAGCCGTTCGGTGCTGATGCCAATTTCTGCTCCAAGACCGAATTCGCCGCCGTCAGTAAAGCGAGTCGAAGCGTTCACATAAACGGCAGCCGAGTCGACCTGATCCAGAAACGTTTCGGCTTCCGAGTAATTTTCTGTAATTATGGCATCGGAGTGATTGGAACCGTGGCGGTTAACGTGGTCAATTGCTTCAGCAGTAGATTCAACCTGTTTGACGCTGAGGATATAATCCAGATATTCCGCGTCCCAGTCGTCTTCATTAACCGGCTGAAGTTTGAAGTCGCCGCCAGAAATACGATTTCTGAGTTCGTTGTCGGCGCGTAGTTCAACGTTGTGTTCGGCCATTTTTTGGAACAACCCTTGAATGAACTTATCGGGGAGTTCCTTGTGTAAAATCAGGGTCTCCATGGCGTTGCAGACACCGGGGCGCTGAGTTTTTGCGTTGAGACAGATCTTTTCAGCCATTTGAAGGTTGGCGCTGTCCGAGACGTAAGTGTGACAGACCCCTTTATAGTGTTTTATCACCGGAATGGTTGATTTTTCGGCGACCATTTTTATCAGGCCTTCACCGCCGCGCGGGATAATGACGTCGATGAAGTTATCCTGGCGGAGCATCTCATCAACCAGGGAGTGATCCTGATCGCGCAAAATTTGAACAGCGGCTTCCGGCAAGAGATCGTGCAGTGCCTTCTGGATTAGATCGACCAGCAAGTAATTGGAGTGGCGGGCTTCGGAACCACCGCGCAGCAGTGTGCAGTTTCCAGATTTTAGACAGAGCGCAGCGGCATCAACGGTAACGTTTGGTCGTGATTCGTATATAATTCCGATTACGCCCAGCGGAACGCGCTGCCGACCAATTTTTAAATCATTTGGTCGTCTTACCTGTTCAATCATTTCTCCAACGGGATCTTCAAGATCGATGATTTTCATTAGTCCCGCGATCATGGAGTCAATCCGATCATCGTCGAGCATTAACCGGTCAAGCATCGCGGCGGAAAGATCGTTCTCTCGGCCGGCCGCGAGGTCTTTTTCATTGGCCTCTTTTATCTGCTCCCGATTTTCGTCAAGCAGTCGAGCAAGACGGTTCAACACTTCGTTTTTATCAAGTGTCGAGGCCGCCGCCAGTTCGCGGGAAGCCTGTTTAGATCGTTGTGCCAGCTTTTGAATGTTAACGGAATTACTCATTAGTAAACACCACCATATTGTCTCGATGTATTATTTCATCGTAATAATGGGTCCCAAGAATATCAGAAATTTCAGAGGATTGACATCCCTTTAACTGCTCCACCTCAGATTGATTGTAATTAACCATTCCCCGGGCAAATTCATTATCGCTTTCATCAAGTATTTTAACAACATCGCCGCGTTCAAACTGGCCTACTGCTCGCGTCACACCGGAGGGCAGAAGACTTTTACCTCTGCTCTTAAGTGCTTTAACAGCACCGCTGTCTATTTTTAAGTAGCCCTTGGGCAGCAGATGGTAGCCAATCCAGCGTTTGCGACCGCGAATGATCTCCGCTTCGTCGCAGGGGGGAAAGAAAGTACCTACCGCCTCGCCATTGTAGATCCTGGTCAGGACTTCGTCCGTATATCCGGAAGCGATGACCATGGGAATACCGGATGAAGTGGCGGTTTCGGCCGCTTCTATTTTGGTAATCATACCACCAACAGTAGAACTGTCAGGGTCCGAAGGACCGGCTAATGATTTGATTTTATCATTTATTTCGCCAACCCGGCGCAGGGGGGAATCATGTTCTGAAGGCGGGCCGGGATAAAGCCCCTCAACGTCGCTTAAAATAATAAGCAGATCAGCATCACAGAGGGTGCTGGCCAGAACTGAGAGGGTGTCGTTGTCACCAAATTGAATCTCTTCAGTAGCAACGGTATCGTTCTCATTGACAACCGGGACAACCCCCATGTCGAGGAGCGTATTCAAGGTGTTAGATGCGTTAAGATAGGAGTGACGGTCATGGATGCCGGACTGCGTGAGAAGCACCTGGGCGGTAAGTAAGTCGTGTTTGGCAAAAAGCTCACTGTAGAAATTCATCAGGAGTGGCTGGCCAACGGCAGCCGTGGCCTGTTTTTGAGGCAGGGTGACCGGATCGCCGTTTAAAAGGCCGGTGCTGAGTCCGAAAAAAATAGCACCGGAGCTTACGAGAACAACCTCGCGCTCGAGCCGTCTTAAATCATTAATCTGAGATATCAGATTACGTAGTATAGTCGGATTATTTGTGTCCAGCAGGCTGGACCCGACTTTTACGACTATTCGTTTTGCTTTTGTTAGGTCTTTTCTTTTCATCCTGTGTATTCAAACTCCCTGTTACCAATTTGAACGGTGTCGCCCGGCCGGCAGCCGGCTTTTTCCAATTTTTTATGAAGCCCAATCTCCAGCAATCGTCTGCGCACATAGCTGAGCGCCTCGTGGTTGTTCAAATCGAAGCGTTGAACAAGTTCGCTAACCCGGTCGCCGCTAAGCAGGTATCTATCGCCGTGAGGAATAACCTTAATTGGTTCCTGCTGTTCAAGTCGAACTACTTTTTCTTCTGTTTTGGAGTCGTCGGTTTCATCTGTTTTAGCTGACTCCGCCAGCTTCCAGAGCTGCTGCCGGAGAAGATCAAGGTTCGTTCTCTCCTGTGCCGAAATGCCGATGACCGGTCCAGGAGCCGGAGCAATATCCTCGGCGAAAATTTCAACTTCACCGGAGTCGACGAGGTCGATTTTATTGCAGACCACGAGCGCAGTTTTTTCTGCCAACTGAGGATTATAAGCTTGAAGTTCTTCTCGGACAACCCTGTAGTCGTCAACCGGGGTGCGTGATGATATGTCAACGAGGTGCAGCAGGACACCGGTTCGGTCAATGTGACGAAGGAACTGGATGCCTAAACCGGCTCCTTTATGAGCGTCGTTAACCAGGCCGGGCAGGTCACAGAGTGTGAGGCGGCGAAAGTCCTCTTCCAGCACACCAAGGTTTGGATTAATCGTAGTAAAGGGATGTCCGGCAACCCGTGGGTGAGCATTAGTAAGATGGGCAAGTAGCGTAGACTTGCCGGCGTTGGGCAGTCCCACAATACCAACATCAGCGATAAGCTTCAACTCTATACGTATATCTTTCTCTTCGCCGGTTTCGCCGAATTCATGAAATCTGGGGGCTTGATTGCGGCTGGAGCGAAAGCAGCGGTTGCCGCGCCCCCCGCTACCGCCACTGGCAACTTTCAGAGTTTGGCCATCTTCTAACAGCTCGCCGAGCAATTTATTATTTTTTTGGTTGTAGACAGAAGTACCGGTGGGAACTTTAATTGTGAGATCGTCACCGGAAGCACCTCGCTTACGGTTTGAACCGCCGCGACTTCCGTCTTCAGCAGTGAGCAGACTTTTCTGATTAAGGTGGGAAAGGGTATTTACCTGTTCGACGGCCTGGAGAATAACGTCGCCACCGGTGCCGCCGTCACCGCCGTCGGGTCCGGCTTTTGAGTTGTGGGGTTCGCGCTCAAAAGAGGTGCAGCCGTCACCGCCATCACCACCCCGAACCGTTAGCAAAACCTCATCAACAAACGGTCTGGCCATAGGAGAGAATTCAACTCCAGTATTTTGGGGGAATAGGATTTAACCCAGTAGCAGTCGGGGGGAGAGGCTGATCAAACGGCAGCTTTGGCCGTTTTGTTCACCTTTTCCAGGTGTTCTATTTCTTTTTTGGAAAGCACGCTCACTACTTTGCGTCCGTTCCCCTGTCGCTTGTAGAAGACATAGCCGTCCTGTTTAGCAAACAGCGTGTCATCGCTGCCACGACCGACATTAATACCCGGATGGTATTTGGTACCGCGCTGGCGAATAAGAATATTTCCCGCACGAACCAGTTCCTGGTCAAATTTTTTCGGGCCAAGACGTTTAGATATGCTATCGCGACCGTTTTGAGTCGAGCCTTGACTTGCTTTTGTTGCCATTGGTTTACCTCCTGAAATTCAGTAATCTTCAGAAACAATAATGAGTCCACTCCAAAAAAATTACTCTCTCCTTCAATGCAGAAGGAATTTTTTCAGATGACTCAACAATATTATAAGTTGTTTGTACAAGAATTACCAGCGATTTTTAATCAGAATCTTGCAGCGTCATCCCCCCTTTCTTTTTCCCCCCTTCAAGGGGGGAAAGACAAAGGGGGGGGATACAATGACAAAACCGGGGGAAGATTCTGTTTTTAATTTGTTTTATGAGTAAGCTGGGTTAACTGGCACCGGTCGGGGTTAGAATCAACGATCTGTCCGGCGACGGATGCAGTCGATTTCAAAGTGTGTCTGAACGCTCCCCAGTCAGTTGAGGGGATCAAATCCGGCTCAGCGACTAGTTTCCAGTGGTTTTTTTGCTCGTCTCGAACGTAGTCAACGCTTTCCGCAGGCAAATTATTTGCCCCGGCGACAAGAACCTCGAACAGTGTGGAAAAGGCAGCGCAGAGCAGATTAGATCCACGTGGTTCTTCGCCTGCGTGCCCGACAGCTTCCATCCCGGTCAATCCATGTTGCGGGTGGCGGTAAAGCCTGACTTCAATCATTCAGTTCAGGTTAATGGACTCAATTCGCAGACGGGTTAAGTCGTCACGATGGCCCAGTTTGCGCCGCCGACCCTCGCGACGTTTGTAGTTAAAAACAGTTATTTTGTCGCCGCGGAAGTGGTCCTCAACTCGAGCTGTAATAGTGGCCCCCTCTACTTTTGGGGTGCCAATTTTTACGTCATCGCCGTCTTTTACGAGAAGCACGTCCTCCAGTTCGATCTCTTCGCCTTCTTCGACGTCACGGCGGAAAACCGTCACTTCCGAATCAGGTTCAGCCCGATATTGGTGTTCTCCAAGGGCAAAGATAGCATACATTTTAATAATACCTCCTGTGATAAATTCAGTCGATTAATAATATAGGGCCAAAAAGTTTACTATAAGGGGCGCTGTGTGTCAAACAGAACCACCGACGTCATTCCGGACAAGGGCACGTAGTGCCCAAAGATCTGGAATCTATGGTAACTTCAAGATGGATTGCCGGGTCAAGCCCGGCAATGCCGAAATCGTTAGGAGGCGCTGTGTGTCAAAGGAAGTGGTAATTAATTTGTTCAGGGGTTAAAATATTTGTGAATAGTTCAAGATAGTTTGTTCTGATTGTGAAGTGGTGAGTGATTGTTGATGAGAAAATTGTTTTTCCTAATATCTATAGCAGTCGTCAGTTTTCTAACTGTCCCGCAGGCAATTGCATCCGAGGAGCCTATTGCAATAGAGCGGGCCGATCAAATCCTGGTGGACGCGGGCGAAAAATTTATAGCTGACGGGAATGTGCATGTGAGCTGGGCGGGGCGGAATTTGTATGCCGGCCGGGTTGTTTATGAGGAGGAAACTGAGCTAATAATAGCGAGCCAGGGAGCTAAGCTTGTCTATGGGGATCAGGAAATGGAAGGTGAGTATATAATTTTAAATCGAGCAACCAGGGAGGTCTCGGTGGACGAGGTAAGCGGTAGGCTATTGCCCTGGTATGTTAGCGCCAGAAGTATAGAGGGAATTGCGGACGAGATGATGGTCTTAAAAGGTGGGCGTTTGAGCACCTGTGAGCTTGAAGTCCCCCATTTTTATCTTACCGGGAGTACTTATTATTATTACCCCGGCGACTGGATAACCGGGTATAACAATGTCGTCTGGTTCGCTCACACCCCTGTTTTTTACTGGCCCTGGATAGCAATTGATCTCAAGGATCGACTAAGGCGCTGGGAGTTACGGCCCGGTTATCGTTCGCGAGACGGGATATCTCTGGAAGCCAATTATCATTATTTATTGGAGGAAGACGGCTATCCGTTTACGGGGACAATATATACGGACTGGCGTGAATACGTCCGACCCGGTTACGGGGTAGATTTTAATTACGAGCGTAACGCTACCGAGGCTTATCTCTCATATTTTCAGTCGAGGCGGCGGCCACTGGTTCTGGACGCGGATGACAACGAAGTGCGGGCCCAAAAACGTGAGCGAGTCTGGCAGATAGGTTCCCGATTTAATCATCGTTTTAACGGTGAAAGCTGGCGATTCAAATCAGATGTTAGCTGGCAGAACTACCGACGATTCGAGCGCGATTTTGCGACCCAATTAGCTCCCCGGGCGGACATGGACAGAAGTGCCAGGGCGTCGCTTAGCTATCACGGAGACGGAACTTTACTTAGAACCGAAGTTCGAGAGGAGCAGCGTGATTACGAGGAAAAGGAGGGGGAAATAGATAATTTCGAGCGGCATCACGCCCTGGGGCCAAGAGTGAGTTATCGGGTTTTTCCACGTCGTCTACCAGCAGATTTATTGCGCGGTAGTTATGATCTGGATTTTGAAGTGAAGCGTGAGTTTCCACATTTCGGGGAAGAGTTTTTATGGGACGGTTACCTTGAGGGCGGTCTGAGCAGGTCACAATACTGGCATCCATTGTTCCGTCAATCCTACCGATTTTCCTATGACCTGAGTTACCGTGAAAGACGGCGAGCGGGGGAACTTGGAGACAATTTGTTTGGCCGTGCCGGTTTTCGGCTGCGCAACGTTGTTCAACCCACCAACCGTCTGGCCCTTGAAGTTGACTATCTACTCCGTCAGCGGACCAGCAAAAAAAGTGAGGCGGTTCTGGAAGCGGATGAACTGGGGTTAAAAGAGGAAGAACGAGAGAAACATGGGCGCGACGAACATGCGCTGGGAGCCAATCTGTCCTATCGGGGGCAGCGCTCGTATTTTAACCTGGACGGTGGTCTGGATTTACGCCAGCCGGAAAAATCAAGAGTTGCCTCGGATAGCCGGATGCTGCCGGTCCGTTTACATGCTAATTCAGAGTTAACAGATTACTGGGAGTGGAATCAATTTTTACGTTACGATCCACCCGAGCGTAAATTCCGCCAGCTCAACACGAGCTGGGATTTTAAGCCGAGCGGGAGTTTAAATTTTGGTTTTGGCTGGAATTTTAACCGGCGTGAGGATGCTGAAAACCTATCTCATTTCAGGCATGATTTTGACTGGTCAATAGTTGAGGACCATTGGCGCGTTCGGGGGGACGTAACCTATAATTTAAAAGGCTCTGAATTTGACGAGATGACGTTTTTACTTGATCGCAACCTGCACTGCTGGGACATGCAGTTGATGTATCGGCAGTTACGCTCCGACGATCGACAGATCTGGGTTATGTTTACCCTGGCAGATTATCCTGACCGTGGCGTTGGGCTGGAGCGACATCTTGACAGGGACGAGATAGATTTAACCGGGTCGATTGATCGGCAGTGAGGGTAAAAAGCTATGGATTCCGGGTCTCCGCTTCGCTCCGCCCGGAATGACGGAATAAGCTGCATTTGTAAGTATGCGCTAAACAGGGCTAAATCGAGATTTATAGTAGCGATTCTAACGAGGGCGAGTGATTTATTCTGAAGCTGACGACTCGATATTTATTAAAAGAGTTGCTGGTTCCCTTTTTTCTGGGACTGGCGTTGTTTACCGGCATATTTCTTCTGCACGGCCTTTACGAGTTGACCGAGTCTGTAATCACCCACGGTTTTTCCTTCCCTCGTATGCTCATGTTAGTTGCGGCCGGACTGCCGGAGACGTTATTTCTTACCACGCCGATGGCGGCGATCCTGGCCGTTTTAATGGGTTATGGTCGTCTGGCGGCGGACAATGAGTTGACAGCGTTTCGTGTGGCCGGGTTTTCCCTGACATCGCTGGTCCTGCCCGCGTTGATTGCTTCTCTGCTACTTTCGGGAGGTCTGGTGGGGTTGCGCCACTACGGACAGCCGGCCCTGGCCGAATTTCGTAATGAGCTCTTAAGAGAGATGGCGCTCCCCTCGCCGGAGAGATTACTAACGGCGGAGAGCTACCTGGACCTGGGGCCTTATACCATTTATGCCGGGGAAGTGGACGGAGCCGAGATGTATGACGTCTATCTTGAGGATCGCAGTGAGGACCAGCCGGTGGATATTTTTGCCCGTAGTGGTCGCTGGACCGAGGAAGTTGCGGACAAATATGTGCTTCTGTTGCAAAATGGCACTATGCATCAGAAGCTGGCGGACGGGGGGTTCAGGCGAATTAGTTTCCAGAAACAGGAAGTAGAAGTGGACATGCGGGGCATGGCGGCCGCCCCGGGAGAAGAAGATGCGGCAAGTCTACGGGATCTTTATAGCCGGGCTGCAGAAAAACGACAAAATTACAGGGAGGCGAAGACAGAGTCGGCGGATGAGGAAGATTTGCGCCGTCTACAGGAGGATTATCGTTCAGAAATGCTGGAATTTCATCGGGAGCTTGCCCTGCCAATGGCACCATTCTTCTTAGTGCTGGTTTCGGCTCCCCTTGGTATGCTTGCTCAAAAAAGCGGTAAAGCAATGGGCTTTGTAATGAGTCTACTTATTATATTCAGCTACTACGTTTTGATGGTTTTGCTTGAACCACTGGCGGTACAGGGCTGGATACATTACAATCTTGCCCTGTGGCTTCCCAACATAGCTTTTGGTGGTCTGGGGACGATACTGCTTTATCGCCTCTGGCGAGGTAAGTGAGGTTAGAGGCTTCGTTTGGCCAGCATAATGTCAATTCTGTCGGAGATAGTCTCCATCCTGTCGGAGATAGAAGCAATCAAGTGAATCAAATCACGAGCCTGCATTTTTTCGGCAAGTTCTAAATCATCCCGTTCAAAAATGTCTCGAATTAATTTCCACTCCATCTGATCCACCTCTTGCTCGGCATTTTCCACCTGCTGGGCTCTTTTGCGTGCTTCTTCCCAGTTCTGGTCCATTACTTTGATAATTTCAAGCAGAGGGTTTATGCAATCTATAGAGGATTTTGTAAGTGCCTCAACTCGGCTGGTAAGGTCGTCGGGGATGAGGGGGTTCTGCTGAGCAACAAAGTCGCTGATGGTCTCGGCGCGGTTAGCGATCTTATCTATGTGTTCAACCAGCGTTATGTAGTCGCCCCGGTAAGCAGGCATGAAAGCGCCCTCGTAGATCTGGGTCTCAATTTTTCGTCTGATGTTATCGGCTTCGTGCTCGGCTTCGTGGACTTTGAAAGAGAGGTCACGGAAGTCCTTCTTGCCTTTTAGGTAGCTCTCCATCATATCCTCAAATACATCCAGACAGTCACCAACCGACTGTAAATGCTTGTGAAGCAACTCTTTAACTTCTGATTCTTTTTGACCAAAAAACATTAGTTAATCCCTACCTTTGTGTGATTTAGTTTGGTAATTACTGCTCTACCCCACGGATTCCTGCTTTTACAGGAAGGACAAAGAAGGGGGTTAGAGTGAACTCATTACTATTATGAACATAATTTTGAAAAAAATTAAGGGTTTTCTTCATTTTTTTGTGAATTATTCAGGTTAGGCTCTGAGAGCTGTTAAAAAAAAATTGACCTGAGGCTGAAGATGTGGTATATTTTTACGGCGTCAGAAAGAGATGACCCAGCAGACGCACCCACCAAATAGGCCAGGGAATATCATCTTTTCCCACAGGGTATTTTGCCGAGAATGGGCGGATCTTCAGGCGGTCTATTCATTTGAAGTTCCTGAATAGAACGGGCTAATTTTTTGAAAAAGGGGCGAGAAGTATGAAAACTGTTAGATTAACCGGTTTGCTAATATTGATGTTTATGGTCACTTTACCAATGTTGCTGGAGGCTGAAAAACCCGAGGGGGTAACAGCTACCCTGCATACCAACGGTGAACAGGTTGAAATATACTCGCGTGCTGAAACGGTTGAAGAAGCCCTGCGTGACAACGAAATAGATCCTGATTCATACGATTCGCTCTTTCCATCACCAAATTCAGACTTTATAAAAGGAATGAACATATTTCTACGCAACGGTGAAGGCGAGTCTGCCGCGAGCCGCTGGGAGCAAGAAGTAGAAAAAAGAAAAATAAACTCCACAGCGCTGCCCGCGGGGCGAGAACTTGTTATCCAGGGGGGGAGATCAGGTGAAGACGGTAGTCCACGCGTGATTCTTAGAGGAAATGCGCAGTTTCGAAACAAGCGGTTGGAAGAAGTGCTGGAGAAGGGGTCGATGACAATGGTGGCTACGGCTTATTCGCCCCACTTTTTGGACACCGCTCCTTACACGGACGGTTATTCCGCCGTTGGTCTTCCCGCGGAATACGGATTAATTGCTGTTGACCCGCGTGTTATTCCGCTTGGGACTCTGCTTTATGTCGAGGGATACGGTTATGGAATCGCGGCAGATGTAGGGGGAGCAATCAAGGGCAACAGAGTTGATTTGCTCTATAACTCTCGCGAAGACGCGCTGTTATTTGGCCGCCAGGTAAGAGAGGTTCACATATTAGGTTAGATAGTTTCTAACTCAAATTCGAGTATATCTCCCAGCACCTCTTCTGCAGAACGTCCTCCAATTCTATCCTCATCCACTTCAAGTTCGACTTCGGCGCTGAGCCGCTTCCACCGCAGCCAGCCCTCTACGTAGTGGTTAATTTTTTCTCCCCGGATGTAGTTTTTGAATGTCTCTTCTTCTTCAGCGGTGAGTTCTTCCGGCTGCCCGGGACGGTGTTCCTGTGCACCGAGAATGAGCAGGCCATAGTCAGTTTCAACTGGTTCTGCAACGCTTTTCTCTTCTACAATTAGATCTAACATGGTATTGGTAACCGTGTTGAGGATACGATTATCATCGGGGCTGGATGTTAACTCACCACTCCAGTTTTGCCGGAGCTGTTCGTCAAGATAGCCCGGGAGAAAACGAACTGGAACCCAGTCGTAATGCCCCCCCGTGGTAGAAGTAAAACCATGAGATCGCTCGGCCAGGCGCTGCAATTCAGCCAGCGCATCATCTTCTGCAGTAATCTGTTCAAACAATTCCTGAGCTTCTTCGCGGGCTTTCTGCCAGTGCTCGGTAGTAAGCAGCTCCTGTATTATCTCAGCTTCCACCTCCGATAGCGGCTTCACTTCCTGTTCAACCGGTTCCTCAAGATAAAGGAAGTAATAGTTGTCATCGGAAACAATCATATCGCTCATTTCCCCGGCTTCAAGATCGAAAGCAGCCCGCGATAGTTGATCGGGCAAAGCGTCCGGCTCAATCCAGCCGACGTCCCCGCCGGCGTCTACTGTTTCAGTATCCTCTGAATATCGCCGGGCCAGTTCCGAAAAATCAATACCGGCTCTGAATTGTCTTTCAATCTGTTCGCGTAACTCGCCAATTTCATCCAGCCTATCCGTTTCAGGATCTTCTGGTTCTTTGTCTCCTCTTAATTTGAGCTGACGGAGATGAGCGCTTGGAGGGGCGAGAAAGTCTTCTTCATTTTCCTCGTAATAAGTCTGGATGGCTTCGTCCTCTAAAAAGCTGCCAGGGTCAATGAACAGGCCGTAGAGATTTAATTCTCGCAGGCCGCTTGCAAGCCCCAGCTCGATCTCCTGTTCTGGTATGAAGAGCTGGTTTTCAAGCCAGTTATAAATGCGCATGGTTTCAATTCGTGTGCGTTCATCGTCCTCAATTTCCCGTCGTCTGGCCGGTGAAATGTGCTGAAGAAATTGCTGAAATTCGTGATAATCTATCTGACCGGCCTCGTCACGGAACTGAGCTGCGACAAACTGTCGGATTTCTTCGTCTGTGGCTCGCGCCCCCTCCTCTTCGGCAAGCCGCTGGAGAAGAACTTCGTTTACCGCCCGCCGGAAAGCTTCTTCCTCAATTTTTTGATTCGTTTCCTCGTCCAGCGGCGCGTCTAACCGCTCCCTGAATTCCTCGCGCACTTGAGCAACAATTTCCCGGTAGCGGGTCATGGAGATCGTTTCTCCGTCTACAACGGCCAGATCGCGTTCCGGTTGCCGGCGATCCAACCCGCCCATTCCCCAGCCGGCAAAGATCGTAAGTATAAACGCAATTACTATTATCCAAATAATTTTTTTCATGTGGTCACGTAACCAGTTCATTTTTTTCTCCACCTCAGGTATAATTTAATTGGAATTTTAAAATAGCGACAATTGTAGCAGATATAATTGTCAAATCTCACAATCTAATTTTATCTAAATTAACCCGAAAATGCTACAGTCATAGCATATTTTACAGAACCCGCCGAAGGAGTTCCTAAATTTCATCTCCTCTCGAGTGGAAAAGGAAAGACTCTTTCCCTGGTTTGGTTCTTTTCCCGTGTAAGGTTGGGGGAGCCCGAAATATGAATGTTCGATGCGGCGTTAGAATGTGGGGTTAAGTTTGAAGTAGTTTTTAAGCGTGAAACAGTAGGATTAACTCAGATTAAGGATGGATTGACCAAATGATCGAAAGGATGCGTCGCCGGTTAACTCCGTTTATTAGAAGAACGGTATCCTTAGTAAAGAAACCGTTACCGACGCTATGTTTGTTAACGCTGGCAATTTTGTTTTTTGGTTATAGCTACCATGTTTACTGGCGTGGTGCTTACAGCTATGTGAATGCTGAAGTACTTGAAGAATACCACCAGCGTCTGCGCGAGTCTCCTTACGACGGTAGTTTAATTCTACAGGCGGCACGCCATCATTATAAAATTGTACGCAAAGAACTTCAATCCGGTGCAGAACAGGATGATGTAGAGGAAACGGTGAAAAAAGGACTATCGCTTTATCGTCGTTTAAGTGCCAGAGACGAGTGGCAATTGCAGCCCCGCGATTACTTTAACATCGCTTATCTTTATTATCATCTCGGTGACCGTTATTTGCACCGGGGGCGAGAATATGGGTTACGAGCCCATCAAGAGGGTGAACGATCCGAGGAATTAATAACATTACTGGCCAACGTAAACTATGGGTTGGGAAGATTTGAAGAGGCGCTGCAATTTTATGAAGCGTTGGGCCAGCGAATTAGTGATCCGGTTCTTATATTTAACCGGGCCTGGAGTTTAAAGGCAACTGGCAAGGAAAACCATTTGCGTGCGGCGCAAGAAGAATTGGAAAGAGGATTAAATCTTTTGCAAGAACAGGAGCCCAACGAATTGGAGTTAACCACGCAGTATCGCTTGGCCCTGGCCCGGGTGAGTTTGGATTTAGCTCAACCGGCGGAGGCGCGGGCGGTTTTGCAGGCAAGTAGTGAGCTCCAGGAGAACCTCAAAATTCAGACACTTTGTGCCGAAGTACTACTTGAGGAGGAGCGTGTGAACGAAGCGCGGCAAATGCTGCAGGCTGTTACAGCCAGCGATGGAGCGCCCGAGCGGGCGAGAGAATTACTTGAGAATTTATAAGAGGAGTTGATTTTGTTGTTTCAACCAATTGATTACATTTACAGTCTTTTTTCAAACGACATGGGTATTGACCTGGGGACGGCAAACACACTTGTATACGTAAAGGGACGCGGGGTGGTATTAAGCGAGCCTTCCATAGTGGCTCTGGACGATGAGGCCGACCGTGTACTGGCGGTGGGCGAAAAAGCCAAGAATATGGTTGGTCGTACGCCGGCCAAAATAAGAGCCGTCCGACCGATGAGAGACGGTGTTATAGCTGATTTTGACGTCACCGAAAAGATGATACGCTACTTTATTGACAAGGTTCACAATCGAAGAAAATTTGTCAGTCCGCGTATGGTGATTGGTGTTCCATACGGAGTGACCGAGGTGGAAAAGCGAGCGGTAACTGAATCGGCCGAACATGCCGGCTGTCGAGAAATTCATATAATTGAGGAGCCGCTGGCGGCAGCTATAGGGGCGGGGATGCCTGTATATGAGCCCGCCGGCAACATGGTTATTGATATTGGCGGCGGAACAACGGAAGTATCTGTAATTTCTATGGGTGGTTTAGTTGTGGCCCGCTCCGTGCGAGTCGGTGGAGACGAAATGGACAAGTCAATCGCGAGCTACCTGCGTCGAACATACAGTCTGATGGTGGGTGAACGGACGGCGGAAGAGGTTAAAATGGAAATTGGCTCGGCCTACCCGGGCGAGGAGTATGATAAAGCAACCTATGAAATTAAAGGGCGAGATTTAACTACCGGGCTGCCCAAGACTCTCTCGGTTACCGGGGAGGAGATACGTGAGGCTCTGGCCGAACCAATTGAAACCATAGTTGAAAGTGTCAAAACAACGCTGGAGGAGACTCCTCCGGAACTCTCCGCCGACATAACGGACAGGGGGATAGTATTGACGGGTGGAGGCGCGATGCTGAAAGGTATGGACCAGTTGCTGTCCGAACACACCTCTCTACCGGTAACTATTTCAGAAGAACCACTGACCAGTGTTGTTCGTGGATCTGGAAAATATTTACAGCAGTTAAAAGAAAACGAACATTCAGCCGGAGATATTTAAAGCACGCCGCCGCGGGAGCGTTATAAAGTGATTTATAAGGGTTGGTTTGCCTTTGGCATTTATTTTTTGCTCACCTGTTTGTTGCTAACCGGAGCATTGGTCTATGATTTTAACCCCTACTTATTTTATCAACCGGGTTTTCGTATAGTAGCAGGAGGCTACCGGGTGCTGGGTCAAACTGTGGGCACAGCAGTGGATGCGCTACGTTCACGTGGTCGGCTGATGAGCGAACTGCAGGATTTACGGGGCGAGCGTGAACAATTGGCCCGGAGTGTGGAAGAATTAACAGTATATCGTGAAGACAGCCGTCAATTAAGACGCCAGTTGGAGCTACCTCCGGTTCCGTCCGGTTTTCCCGTGGCCGTTGAGTCGGTCAGTCAAAACCTATCTCTGCTGGAGCGGACTACTTACCTGAACAAGGGCTACCGCCAGGGTTTGCGTGAGGGACAACCCCTGCTGGAGGTTGGTAGCGATAATAATTGGCTATTGCGGGGTAAGCTTAAACGAGTCTACGCCGACCATAGTCTGGCCGTAATATCCGGAGATCCAAGATTTACCGTCGGTGTGAAGATAGAGGGGATACCGGACAGGCAGTTTGTACTCAAGGGCAGCGGTTCGGGAGATATGGTAGTGGAAGAATTTCCAGAAGTGCTGGAGGTTGAACCGGGGGCCCGTGTATATTCAGCGCAAGCGAGTTTAATTGCGCCGCCGGACGTATTGGTAGGGCGAGTAAGGGAAGTGGTTGAAGTTGACGCGGCAGATCGGGCCGGTAAAAATTTATTTGTTGAGGCACCGCCCCTGGAAAACTTACCCTCATTTGGCTGGGTGCTGGTGGGTCATGATTGAAATAGCGTTTATCGTTGGTATTTATATTCTGGATTTAACGCTGGTTGTGGTTGGAGTTGGCAGTTATCTGTTAATATTATTGCCCCTGCGGTATTACGTGAGTGGCCGAAGCTTACCTGTAGTACTCGCCGGGGCATTTTTAGCCGGAGCTTTACTGGAACAGATGCACGGTTTATTGCCGGGGACAATTTTATTTGGACTTGGTCTCGGAGTTTTTGGTCTGACCGTCATAGAAAAATCAGTCGACTGGCGTCAGCCGCTGGCCCGAGCTATGGGGTTTTTACTGGTGGTTGCTGCTATTTTGATTAGCCGTGGTTTGTTGAGTTATTTGTTTTTCGAGGGACCGCCACTACCGGCCGTATTACCCTGGCTGATAACAGTGTTTCTGGGGTTCTTTTTTGCCTGGATGCAGCCGGGAGTTATGAGAGCATACAATGTTCGTAGAAAAATGTTTTAGTCTGAATTTTTTGGGGGGAGTATTCGATGGAATTAATACCTGAAAAAGACCGCTTTAAACTTACCCGCCGTTTATCCCCCCTCTTTCTTCTGCTTCTGCTTTTTCTTTTGCTGGTGCTGGGGCGGATGTTCTATTTACAGCTTGAACTCGGGCAAGAGTTTGAGCGACTGAGTGCAGTTAACAGGATACGACATGAGAGCATTCCCGCCTCCCGGGGGAAAATTGTGGACAGAGCAGGCCGTGTGCTTGCCGCCGACCAGCCGGTTTTTCAACTGGTTAGAGAACCGGGAAAAGAAGGACCGGACATGGTGGGTGTGCAGCGGCTGGCCGATCTCCTGGAGGTGGATGCAAATAAGCTGTCCGGTCGTCTTGCGGATCCTGAGCGCCGTTTTATTCTTCGTGATCTATCGGATCAGCAGAAGATAAGATTTGAAGAAAAATCGGCCCAATTCCCGGGTTTGAAAATTAATGTATTTCCCCGCCGCGTTTATGATTACGGTGAGGTTGTCGGTCCGGTGGTGGGCTATACCGGAGAAATTGGACGCCAGGAACTGGTCCGCCGGCGTGGTGAGGGGCTGGCTCAGGGTGATATTGTCGGGAAGCGCGGAGTCGAAAGCTCTTATGACAGATATTTGCGCGGTGAAGACGGTCTTCGCTGGATAGAGACAACCGCTACCGGGGAATACATACGAACTCTTGACTCACCCTCGCCAATTGCTCCACAGGCAGGGAACGATCTGCAGTTAAATCTGGATCTGGAGCTGCAAAAAGAAGTAAAGGCGACTTTTGATTCGGATTCCGAGGGGGCCGTGGTAGTAATGGAAATCCCTTCGGGTCGGGTACGCTCTTTATTTGTTCAGCCCGCTTATGATCCAAACAAATTTGTTCGCGGTAATCGCGAGGAAATCAGGCAGTTATTCCTGGAGGAAGACGACCCGCTCGTTAATCGGGCGGTTCACAGTCGTTATCCACCAGCTTCTTCGTTCAAAATTATTCCTTACATGGCGGCTCTTGAAAATAATTTTGATCCCGCCACTATTTTTGGCTGTCCGGGCTATTATGAGCTTGGACGCGAAGAATTTGGCTGCTGGCGGGAAGAGGGTCACGGGCGACTTAATCTGCACCGGGCCCTGGTTCACTCCTGCAACGTTTACTTTTACAACCTGGCCAAGGAGCTACAGATCGATAAAATAGCTGAAATTGGAGATGATTTAAATTACAGTGGTCGTGCCGGTATTGATATTCCCGGGGAGAGACCAGCGCAACTTTCAACTCCGACTCTGCTGTCCGAACGGTATGGATTACCATGGACGGATGGTGAGCTGTTAAATACCGTGATTGGCCAGGGTTATACATTAATTTCCCCGATCAAGCAGGCCCAAATTTTAGGACGCCTGGTAACGGGACGTCATATTGTGCCGCGGCTGGTTGGCGAGGTAGAAAACGAGGAGACAGATTTTCCGTCTGCAGAAAACAGGGAGCGGTTATTGACCACAATGGGTGAAGTGACTTCATCGGGAACCGGCTACTGGGCCCGGCATACCGAAGACTATCAACCGATTGATACCGAGGTGGCCGGGAAGACGGGAACAGTGCAAAAGGTCAGGCTTGACGATGATGTTGATACTCCGAGCGCCGACGCCTGGTTTGTTTCGGTCGCGCCGGCCAGTAGTCCTGAATACGTTGTTATTGTTTTTTTATCCGAGGCGGGGAGTGCCGGGCAGACAGCCGCGCCACAGGCGCGGGACGTATACTTGAAGATGGAAAAATTGGGTTACTTTACGGAGGAGAATTAAAAAGTGAGACGGCGTGCTTCTAATGTTATTGTCTTTTCTATTGCGATAGTTCTCTCCCTGGTGGGAATAGCGTTAATTTATAGTGCCAGCCATAGAGTTTTTGGATTTGAGTTGGCGTTTAAGCAGGCGTCCTGGTTTTTGACCGGTCTTAGCCTTGCTCTTGTTATTAATTGGACGGTCGCATCGGGATTTTATCGCTACAGGTGGTTATTGTATTTTTTTGGAGTTGCTCTGCTTGTACTTACGCTGTTTTTCGGAGTCGATGCCCGGGGGGGACAGCGCTGGCTTAGTCTGTGGCGTTTCAACCTGCAGACTTCCGAGGTGATGAAACTATTTTTGCTCTTAACTCTGGCCGGTATATCTGAAAAGATAGAAGCACAACAGCTTAGCCGTTTCCGGGGGATATTCTATATTCTGGCGGTGGCGGCAGTGCCTGTGGTTTTGATTTTCCTGCAGCCAAACCTGGGGACGGTGCTTGTTTTTCTGGCTATAGTCTGTGGCTGGTTTTTTATTAGTGGCTGGTGGCAGGAAGGGATAGCGCTGGTAGTCTTAGGAACTGGTGGAGCGATTGGAGGATCTCTGGTTTTGGCGCCGTTTGAGGGAAATACAGAGCGTATTGTGCAGGCTGTTGTAGAGCTGCCTGCACAAATTGGACTTGTATTCTGGTTCACCCTGGGCGTCTTATTACTGGTTACGGTTGTGATTCCCTATTTTAAGCGACGCAACGTTAACTTTGCAGGCTACATCTGTTTGCTGCTCACGGGGATAATCATAGGAACGATGCTCATCCCGTCGCTGGCTCCCTATCAACGTGAAAGGTTGGAATCATTTTTCAATCCTTTTGCTGTCTCACGAGAAGGAGGATACAGTTTAATTCAGTCACAGATAGCAATAGGGTCGGGCGGCTGGTTTGGGCAGGGATATATGAGCGGGACCCAGAGTCAGCTTGGTTTTATCCCGGAGCTGTGGACAGATTTTATTTTTTCTGTTGGCGTGGAGGAATTTGGGGCACTGTTTGCGATATTTATAGTCCTGTGTTACTTACTGGTAATTTACGGAGTATTTTCAGCCGCCGCGCTTGCTGATGAGTGGTGGATATTTTATTTTTTCTCTGGAATCGGTATCGTCTGGATAGCTCATCTGATAATTGGGATCGGTATGGCAATTGGCTTAACCCCGATTAGTGGTTTGCCGCTGCCTTTTGTTAGTTACGGCGGAAGCTTTCTCATAGTCAACTGGGTAATGGTAGGTCTGTTTGTGAAGTTAAATCGTCGTCGCTCCTTCCTCTAATCAAACCCTCTCCGAAAAGGGTTAAACATCTCCTCCCCCTCACCCTAGCCCTCTCCCTCCAGGGGAGAGGGGACTTTTCGGAGAGGCACTAATTATTATTTTCCTGGTAGGAAAGTTCTATTTGAATTTGACGTCCTGGTAAGATAGAATATAACATCGCTGTGCCGAGGTAGCTCAGTCCGGTAGAGCGCGTCCATGGTAAGGATGAGGTCGTGGGTTCGAATCCCATCCTCGGCTTTAAATTTTTTCTTTGCTATTTTATTCTTGATTTGTTAAACTATTCAGCTATTATATTTGGGCAGGAAAAATGTGCCTCATAAGCTGGTTTAATAAGCTGTCCGAGCAGGTTACCTAACAGAGGGGTTGCAGATTAAGCAAGGCCTTACCAGAATTGGTCTGAAAAACTCCTGCCGGTAACGTCACATCAAACATAAGATAATAGATAGAAGGTCCGTAGCTCGAACTGGGAGAGCGCCGGATTCCAAATCCGGAGGTTCCGGGTTCGACTCCCGGCGGGCCTGCCATTATAAGTACAAGTGAAGGGCGATCTAGATTAGGTGCGGGGCGAAGGGGATATTTTTTTGTCAAAGTATGAGTTGGGTGGTTTAAATTGAGTTGGTTTAAAAAAATGAAAAAATTTTTCCACGAGGTCTGGTTGGAAGCTAAGCCGGGCGGTCGGATAAATTGGCCTGATTCAAAAAAACTTTTTGAATCAACCCTGCTTGTTCTGGCCTGTGCATTATTTTTTATGGTCTTCGTGGGATTGCTGGATTTTATCTTTGGTCAGATGTTTGTCTATCTGACGCAGATGTTCAGGTGAAAAAATGAGGAGCGATGATTTATGAGTGCAGAAACTGAACCGGTGACGTCCGAAGACGTGGTTGAAGAAGATGCCGGTGCGGATGAAACCGAAGTTGCTGAAGCAACAGAAGAAGAGGAAGAAATGGATTGGTTTGTCCTGCATACGTTTGCCGGGCAGGAAGAAAAAACCCGGGAGAGACTTCTTGACCGTGTAGAAGAGGAAGGCAAATCAGATGTTATTGACCGGGTGATTGTTCCGACGCAGGAAGTTATGGAAATTCGCCAGGGTGAGAAGCAGGAAGTAGAGAAGCAGCTTTACCCCGGCTACATGTTCATTAAAATGAAAATGACAGAAGACAACTGGCATTTTGTGCGTCAGACGCGCGGTATAACCGGTTTCGTGGGAACACAGCTTGAACCTATTCCAGTTCGCCAGACTGAAATGGGCGACGTGCTGCAGCAGATTGAAATGGGCGGAGTTGAGCCGCAGGTTAAATTCGAGCCGGGCGCCACCGTGCGTATTATTGCTGGAGCAATGGAAGAGATGACTGGAACAGTAAAAGACGTTGACATTGAACGGGCAAAAATTAAGGTGTCGGTAGACATGTTTGGTCGTTCGACACCGGTTGAGTTAAATTTTGATCAGGCCGAAAAATTATAGATTGAGGGATTTGTTATGCCAGAATCAGAAAAACCAGTAGAAGCTCAGATTAAACTTCAAATACCTGCGGGACAGGCTGATCCGGCGCCGCCGGTTGGTCCAGCTCTCGGTCAGCATGGTATTAATATCATGGAGTTCTGCAACGCTTTTAATGAAAAAACTGCGGACGCTGATCCGGGGATTATCATTCCTGTTGAGATAACTGTATATCAGGATCGCAGCTTTGATTTTATAACTAAAACTCCACCGGCTTCAGTTCTGCTCAAACGGAAGGCAGGACTGGTTAAAGCTTCCGGCGAACCGAACAAGAACAAGGTCGGTAGCGTTAGTACTGAAGAGCTCAAAGATATTGCTGAAACAAAACTTCCCGACTTGAACGCTTACACTGTCGAGCAGGGCATGAAGATTATAGCCGGAACTGCTCGCAGCATGGGGATAGAAATCGAAGGTCGACAATCAGGTGATGCAGCATGACTGTTAGAAGCAAAAGATACGTTGATTTGAAAGAGCAAATGTCCGCGGACCGGCTGGGTGTTGAGGCTGGAATTGAAGCGGTCAAAGAGGCAGCGACGGCCAACTTTGTTGAAACCATCGAGTGTCACGTCAAGTTGAACATTGACCCGACTCAGGCAGATCAGCAAATACGTAGGTCTATTGTTTTGCCCGCCGGAACCGGTCAGGAAACAAAAGTGATTATATTTGCTTCCGGTGAGAAACAGAAAGAGGCCGAGGATGCTGGCGCCGACGTTGTCGGTGACGAAGAACTGATTGAAAAGGTTGCAGACGGCTGGCTTGATTTTGACGCGGCTGTTGCAACACCAGATATGATGGGTGAGGTTGGTCAATTGGGACCTGTGTTGGGTCCTCGAGGGCTAATGCCGAACAACAAGGCCGGTACCGTTACTTTCGATGTGGCTGATGCTGTTGAAAAAATAAAGCAAGGGCAGGTCGAGCTTCGTAACGACAGTCAGGGGATAATTCATGCTCCTGTGGGAACTGATGAGATGGATGATTCTGCTCTGGCTGACAACCTGAAAGCTGTCCTTAAATTTGTTATTGAAGAAAAACCGCCCGGAATTTCACGCGGGCAATACATAGATTCCATTACGCTGGCCTCCTCCATGTCGCCGGGGATAGAGATTGATCCCGCCGCGGCCTGGGAACTGGCGTAACCGAGTTAGGGAGGTAAAAAGACGATGGTAAAAGCGCGAAAAGTTGAATGGGTTGAAGAACTACAGACCCTGATTGAAGATAATAGTTACATGGTTTTTACCAATTTTAGAGGGATGACGGTCGAAGAGACGGAGAAGCTGAGGCGGGAACTTTATGAAAACGATGCCAGTTTTCACGTTGTAAAAAACCGGCTGGCCCGCCGGGCTTTCGCACAGGTGGGCGATTCGGATCCGGTGGAGGCCGCTGCTGACGAATCGGAAGATACGCCGGAGTTAACTGACCTCGAGGGGGTTGGCCCGTCCAAGGCCGAAACACTTGCAGAAGCCGGTCTGGAAAGCGTTGCTGAGGTAATAGAAACCGGCCAGGAAGGACTTCAGGATATCTCCGGGATTGGGCCCGCCATGGCTGAGAAAATACTGGACTCGGCTGAAGAACTTGCCGGTGGCAGTGCTGCTGAAAGTTTGGAGCTTTCGGAAAAAGGCAACGGTCTACTGGATAAGGTGGATGCTCTTCTGAAAGGAAATACAGCGATTGTTTTTGGGGATAGCAATTTGAGTCGCATGGCTGAAGTCATTGTTGAGTTTCAGGAAGAGTATGAAAATCCTCAGTTGAAGGCGGGTATTATTGATCGGGAGTTTTTTGATGCTGAAGAGATGGAACGCATAGCGGAGTTGCCTTCGCGCCACGAACTGCTAACCAGTGTGGCAATGGGGCTTAATTCACCGCTACAGAAGCTTGCACAATATTTGAAGAATCCGATAGTTAAATTGACTAATCTGTTGAACCAAGTTAAAAATCAAAAAGAAGATCAGGAGGAGTGAGTTTGATGGCTACGTTGAGTAAAGATGAAATTATTGATTCTATTGAGGAGATGACAGTTTTAGAACTGTCTGAACTCGTGGAAGAAATTGAAGAACGATTTGATGTTGAAGCCGGAGCGATGGCAGGTGCTGTTGCAGCGGTACCAGCGGCTGGAGCCGACGAAGAAGAAGACGAAGGTGACAGCATGGTTGACGTCGTTCTCGCTGATTTTGGCGACAGCAAGATCCAGGTTATTAAAGAGGTGCGTGCTATTACGGACCTCGGCCTAAAAGAGGCTAAACAGCTCGTTGAGGAAGCCCCCAACGCAGTTAAAGAAAGTCTCGCTCGCGAGGACGCCGAAGAAATTAAAGAACAGCTTGAGGCCGCCGGCGCCACGGTTGAACTTAAGTAACACAGGTTGTTGGCCTGGCTGTAAACGGACTCAGATTAATAATCAGGATATATCCATGGTTGGATATTATTCCTGTGTACCCGTAGGAGGTTACGTAGTATGGTAATTGACCAGTGGAAGCGCGAAGGTGAGGACGTTCTCGATTTTAGTTCTCTGGAGGAAGTACATGAGGAAGGCGATCTGTTGCGTATTCAGCGGCGACATTACGACTGGTTTCTACAGCCGGACGTTGCTCCTGAGGAGCGCAAAAGACAGGGTTTTGAAGATGCTCTGCAGTCCACCTTCCCAATCGAAAATGACGAAATCTCCCTTGAATACGAGCAATATGAAGTAGGTGAAGTCGAGCATACTCCACAGGAGTGTAAGGAACGAGGAATTACTTACTCCGTACCCATCACGGCACGTATGCGACTGATTTTTAAGGATACCGGCGAGATAATCGAAGAGGACGTCTTTCTTGGTGATTACCCTTATATGACTCCTACGGGATCGTTCGTTGTTAATGGCACCGAGCGTATAATTACCAGTCAACTTATTCGTTCGCCAGGTGTAATTTACGATTACGACGATTCTAAGGAACGATTTACCTGTAAAATTGTTCCTTACATAGGAACCTGGGTAACTATTGATATTGATGCGCGCCACCGCATGAAAATTAGTATAGACCGTGAGCGGCGTATTGAATCGACTACCTTCCTGCGTATTCTCCCTGAAGATCCCGAGGATCCCGAGTCGGATTACATAATGCCGACGAACGAAGACATAGTTGAACATTTTTACGACACAAAAGTTGTTTCGGTTGATGGCGGTGACTCGTTAATTTTTGAGTATCTTGCCGAACCTATACTGGAAGAAGTTGTGGAGACGGAAACAGTCGAGGAAGATGAAGCCGAAGAAGAGGGGGAGGCTGAAGAAGAGGAAGAGGAAACCGGTCCTCAGTATAATATTGTCCATCCTGCAGGACAGCGAATTGACAAAAAAGTTGTTCGAGATATGCAGGATCTGGGTTACGATGAGATTAAGATTGTAGATCGCGAAGATCAGATCAATCCGGTCATCTTAAATACTCTGGCCAAAGACCCGACAACCGAGCCGGACGAGGCCTTCAAACGATTGTTTAAGTTACTTCGGCCTAATGACCCATACAGCGTTGAAAACGCCCGTGAATATATTTATGGAGCTTTTTTTGATGAAGATCGAATTGATCTTGAACGG
Organism: bacterium; assembly: GCA_003554945.1. GTDB lineage: Bacteria > T1Sed10-126 > T1Sed10-126 > T1Sed10-126 > T1Sed10-126 > T1Sed10-126. The sequence goes on along the minus strand of PWHN01000050.1, from coordinate 41,749 downwards.
GTGGGACGCTTCAAAATAAACAAAAAGCTGGGGCATAAAGGATTAGAGGAGGAAGACCTCCAGGAACGAACCCTTTCCCCCGAGGATATACTTGCTATTTTTGAGTATTTCATAAAGATAGCTGACGGTGACGGTGAGATTGACGACATTGATCACCTTTCAAACCGACGCGTGAGGACCATAGGTGAGCTTCTTTATCAACAGACTAAAACTGGTTTAAGCCGCGTTGAACGCAGTATTGAAGACAAACTCAATATGCACGTTCAAGACGATGAGCGGCCAACCCCGGCCCGCTTGATTAACATCAAGCCGCTCACTGCGGATTTGCAGGAGTTTTTTGGAACTGGCTCACTGAGCCAGTTTATGGATCAGACAAACCCGCTTGACGAGCTCACTCATAAGCGTCGTCTGTCGGCGCTTGGTCCGGGCGGTCTTTCCCGGGAAAGAGCCGGGTTTGATGTCCGTGACGTCCACCACACACATTATGGCCGCATATGTCCTATTGAAACTCCTGAGGGACCGAATATTGGATTGATTGTTAGTCTGGCCACTTTTGCCCGCGTCAATGATCTGGGTTTTCTTGAAACCCCGTACCGGGTTGTGAAAGATGGTAAGGTTACAGATGAGATAGTCTTTCTGGACGCTGATGAGGAGGACCAGGCGAATATAGCCGCTGCTGGAACTGAAACTAATGATAAAGGTGAGTTTACTAAAGAGCTAATTAGAGCCAGGAGCGCCGATGAGTTTGAACTTGTTCACCGTGGCGAAATTGATTATATTGACGTATCGCCGCGGCAGATTGTCAGTATCTCTACCTCCTGCATTCCATTTCTCGAAAATGATGACGCCAATCGGGCGCTGATGGGTTCAAACATGCAGCGTCAAGCGGTTCCGTTGGTCAATACGAAGCGATCTATGGTTGCTACTGGAGTAGAAGGAAAAGCTGCTCGTGACAGTGGATCTGTTGTTGTGGCGCAGCGCGACGGTGAGGTTGTAAAGTGTGACTCACGCCGGATCTGGGTTGAAGTTGATGAAGAGTTAGAGGAAGACCAGATTGATAAACAAACAGGAGAGATAATTGCTGAGGCCGGTGAAAACCGGATAGATATTTATCCCTTGATGAAATATAAACGTTCGAATCAGGGGATGTGCTTTAATCAGACTCCCATAGTTGACATTGGAGATAAGGTTGAGGCCGGTTCGGTTCTGGCAGACGGCCCGGCAACAAGCCAGGGCGAACTTGCCCTTGGTCGCGACGTTAAAGTTGCTTTCATGCCCTGGGAAGGTTATAACTTTGAGGACGCTATTCTTGTCTCTGAACGGCTGGTTACTGAGGATGTATTCACTTCGATTCATATCGAAGAACTTGAAATAGCTGCGCGTGAGACTAAAGTGGGTAAAGAAGAAATTACCCGCGATATTCCCAGCCAGAGCAAGCAGGCCCTGCGTGATCTTGACGACGAAGGGATAATAAAAATTGGAAGTTATGTTGAACCCGGTGATTTGCTGGTTGGTAAGGTAACGCCAAAGAGTCATGTAGATCTCTCGCCTGAGTATAAGCTTCTCCATTCTATTTTTGGCGAAAAAGCCAAAGATGTTAAGGACACCTCTTTAACGGTGCCACACGGAACAAAAGGTGTAGTTGTGGATGTTAAAGAGTTCAGTCGTGAGAACAACGACGATTTAGAAGCGGGAGTTGAGAAGAAAGTTAAGGTTTATGTCGCTGACAAGCGTAAAATTGGTGTTGGTGACAAATTAGCCGGTCGGCACGGTAACAAAGGGGTAATATCTAAAATTCTCCCCAAAGAAGACATGCCGTTTACTGAAGCGGGTGAGCCGGTGGATGTAGTGCTTAATCCACTCGGTGTTCCCAGTCGGATGAACCTTGGCCAGGTCCTTGAAACTCACCTGACACTGGCCCTGGAGGAACTTGGGTACAGGGTAATCGCGCCCGTATTTGAAGGCCCAACTGACGAAGATATCGCTGATATTCTTGAAGAAGCAGGCTACCCACGCGATGGCAAAGTTCCCCTTCGCGACGGTCGCACAGGCGATTATTTTGATCAAAAAGTTACAATCGGCAACATGCATATTATGAAACTTGAACATCTTGCCGAAGACAAAGTGCACGCCCGCTCTATTGGACCATACTCCCTGGTTACGCAGCAACCGCTTGGTGGTAAAGCTCAGTTTGGCGGTCAGCGATTAGGGGAAATGGAAGTTTGGGCGCTTGAAGCATATGGAGCTGCTCATACGTTACGCGAATTTCTTACGGTAAAAAGTGACGATGTGAGTGGGCGTTCACGAACATACGCGTCTATTGTCAAAGGCGAAGAGAGTTTCGTCCCCGGGGTGCCCGAGTCCTTTAACGTTCTGTTGAAGGAAATGCAGGGTCTGGGGCTGGACATTCGTGTCTTTGACGAAAAAGATCGCGAGCTTAATATCGATGAAATGGTCACTGAATAATAATCTAATTTAGAGGTGTTTTACCTTGGCTAAAGAATCACAATCCGATGCGGAGACAATCGGAAGTAGCCAGTTAACGGACAGCGGACTGCTTGGAGACAGCGACGACTCTGGAGCTTATGCTGACGATTTTTTCTCCGAGTTCGATCATATTAGTATTGGTTTGATGGCTCCCGACCGTGTGCTTGATATTTCAAGCGGCGAAGTTGAGGAGCCTGAAACCATAAATTATCGCTCCCTGCGTCCTGAACGGGGCGGCCTGTTCTGCGAAAAGATTTTTGGGCCGACAAGGGATTGGGAGTGTTTCTGTGGTAAATATAAGAGTAAAAAATATGCCGGTGTGGTCTGTGATAAATGTGGTGTAGAAATTTCGCGTTCTAAAGTTCGCCGCGTTCGTATGGGCCACATCAACCTGATGTCTCCGGTGACTCACATCTGGTTTCTCAAGGGGATCCCCTCTAAGTTAAGTTTAGTTTTAGACATGCGTATTAAGGACCTGGAAAAGATTGTTTACTTTGAAAGTTATGCTGTTCTCGATCCCGGCGATACTGAGTTAAAACAGAAGGAGCTATTGAGTGAACAGGAGTATCAACGTGCCCGGGAGGAGTATAGCAACCGTTTTAAAGCTGACATGGGCGCGGAAGCTATACAGTATCTGCTTGATGATCTTGATCTTGAAGCGGAAATAAAAGCTATTGAAGAGGAGCTTGAGCTTCAGAAAAAAAGTTCGCGCGGTCGGACTAAAATCAAGCAGAAAAACAGGAAACTTATTCGCCGACTCCGGGCTTTGAAAGGGTTTTACGACTCTGGATTAGATCCTAACAATATGACGCTTGAAGTTCTACCGGTCCTGCCACCCGACTTAAGGCCGATGATCCAGCTCGAGCGCGGTCGTTTTGCAACTTCGGATGTCAATGACCTCTATCGGCGTGTGATTAATCGAAACAACCGGTTAAAAAAATTGATGGAATTGCGGACTCCTGACATTATTATTCGTAATGAAAAGCGAATGCTTCAGGAAGCTGTTGATTCTCTCATTGATAATTCGCGGGTTGAACGTCCCGTTCGCGGACCAAACAATCGTCCTCTCAAATCTCTAACAGATTTGCTTAAAGGTAAGCAAGGTCGATTCCGCCAGAATCTACTTGGGAAACGGGTAGATTACTCGGGTCGTGCAGTAATTGTTAACGGTCCGGAACTGAAATTTAACCAGTGTGGTTTGCCTAAGAAAATGGCCGTTGAGCTCTTCAAACCATTTATTATGCAGCGGCTGGTCAATGATAACGTCGCTTCCAGCATTAAGTCGGCCAAAAAAATGATTGAGCGGGAAGAACCTGAAGTCTGGGACGCTCTTGAAGAGGTAATCAAGGGCCACCCGGTTATGATAAACCGTGCGCCCACTCTTCACAGGCTGGGAATACAGGCCTATGAACCAGTTCTTACTGAAGGTCATTCTATTCGTCTGCATCCGCTCGCCTGTCCGCCTTTTAATGCTGACTTTGATGGCGACCAGATGGCTGTTCACGTGCCACTTTCCAAAACGGCTCAAATTGAGGCTCGCGTTCTGATGCTCAGCACCAATAATTTGCTCTCGCCGGCCCACGGTGGAGCTGTTAGTGTTCCAACTCAGGACATGGTTATCGGGCTGAACTACCTGACCCGTGAACCTTACGATGTAGATCTGGATGAACTTCAAGAACTAGAACACAAGTTTTCTCAATCCAGCCAGGTAAAATGGGCCTATGAAGAGGGGCGGGTTGGTCTACACACCCCGATTATTTACCGAATTTACGGAGAAAAATATGTTACGACTCCGGGTCGTGTCTTTTTTAACGAAATTCTACCCGACAGTTTCGGGTATCGTAACTATGAATTTAATGAGGGGAGACTTGCCGATCTTGTTGCTGAAGTTGTCGAGGAGGAAGGAACCTACAGAGCAGTTCATATGCTGGACGACTTTAAAGAGGTGGGTTACCACGAGTCGACTTTAATGGGCTGTTCGATTGGTTACCAGGACATGTTTGAGATACCTGAAAAGAAAAGGTTGATCGAACAGGGCGACAAGCAGGTTGAGGAGATTAATGATCAGTATGAAGCCGGGGAGCTGGTTGCAGAAGAAAAATACAACCGGGTTATTAACGTTTGGCACCAAATCACTCAAGATGTTAGTGATGCGTTATTAGAAGAGATGAGCGACGACCAGGACGGTCTCAATCCCGTTTACATGATGGCAAATTCTGGAGCTCGGGGCTCCGAGGAACAGCTCAGGCAGCTTGCCGGCATGCGCGGGCTCATGGCAAAACCCAGTGGTAAGATTATTGAGCTTCCGATTAAGTCAAGCTTTCGTGAGGGGCTTTCTGTGATGGAATACTTCATCTCAACTCACGGTGCCAGAAAAGGTTTGGCTGACACTGCTCTGAAGACGGCTGATGCCGGCTACCTGACTCGCCGGCTTGCTGACGTCGCACAGAGTTGTCGGATTGTTGAGGAAGATTGTGAAACTCTGCAAGGAGTTGAAATCGGCCCGATCCGCTCCAGTGATGAAATCCTTGAGAATCTGTATGATAGAATTCTCGGGCGAATTGCTCGCGAAGACATAAAACATCCCCAAACGGGTGAGCTGATTGTCGCTGAGGATGAGATGATCGAGGAGCCACAGGCCCGCAGAATAGAAGATTGCGGGTTCGATTCAATCAAGATCAGAAGTTTACTCACCTGTGAATCCGAAGATGGTGTCTGTGCTCGTTGTTACGGGCGTGACCTGTCGACACGGAAAATGGTTGATATTGGCGAGCCGGTTGGAATAATTGCCGCCGAATCAATTGGCGAACCGGGAACCCAGCTAACCATGAGAACCTTCCACACCGGAGGGACGGCCGCCGGTGGTGGGGAACATGCTGTGGAAGCTGAGAATGACATATTTGTTGAATCTGTTCCGGAGAATGCCGTCGAGTATACACGTGCTGACGGTGAAGAGGAGCTGGTGGCGCTGGCGGAATCGGAGATGAGAGTTCGCAAGATCCAGCAGGAAATTTCTCTTGAACCTGAAGAAGGCGAGATTGAACCGGTTGTTTTTGAAGGACTCTGGGTCTATGAAGGCGACCAGATTGCTGTTTATCACGGTGAAGACGGCGAACAAGAAGTCTGTGCCAGCTCCGAAGGTGTGGTTATGCTCCAGGAAGATGCCTTAAGGGTGCTTGGTTCGGATTATGCGATCAGTCTTGACATTGGTTCGCAAGTGCTGGTTGACCCTGGCGATGTTGTGCGGTCTGGCGAACGATATGTTGAGATTGACCCCTATAACGAATTGATTATTGCTGAGTTTGACGGGGAAGTAAATCTACGTGACGTTGAAGTTGGCCGGACGTTGTCGGAGGAAGTTGATGAAACTACCGGACTTATTAACAATGTAATCGTCGAGGACAAACAGGGGAAAATGTTCCCCAGCATTGTCCTGAAACGTAAAGGAAAGAAGGCAACCCGCCGTTACGATCTTCCCTATGATGCCATTCTTGTCGTCGAAGACGGCGAGGAAGTTCAGTCCGGTCAGGTTCTGGCCAAAATGCCTAAAGAAGCCGCTGAAACGAAAGACATCACCGGTGGTTTGCCCCGGGTGGAAGACCTGTTTGAGGCCCGTAAGCGAACTAAGCAGAGCGCTGATATAGCTGAAATTTCGGGCGTGGTCGAATTTATTAAACCCGAAAAACGTGAGGAAAAAGGTATTCGGACTGTTCAGATAACCAATCCTGAAACTGAGGATTCAAAATCTTATAGAATCAAACCCGGCGTTCACGTTCGGGTCCGGGACGGAGAGACTATTGAGGAGGGCACGCCTCTGACTGAGGGCTATATAAATCCTCACGACCTGCTCAGGATCAAAGGGGTCCGTGCGCTTCAAAATTATCTTGTCCGGGAAATTCAGACGGTTTATTGTCAGCAGGGCGTAGCTATAAATGACAAGCACATTGAACTTATAGTTCGTCAGATGGTGCGTCGCGTAATGATTACCTCTTCCGGTGACACGCAGTATCTGCCCGGCGAGCTGGTCGATCGTTATCGTCTTTCGCGCATAAACCAGACAATAGCCGAAGATGGTGGCGAGCCGGCCTCTTTTACACCTGTTCTACAGGGAATAACAAAAGCTTCTCTCGGAACCGACAGCTTCATTTCGTCGGCCAGCTTCCAGGATACTAAGCGAGTGTTGTCCGACGCTGCTGCCCGCGGTCAGGTTGACGAGCTTAAAGGGTTGAAAGAAAATGTTATTACCGGTCACTTAATTCCGGCCGGAACCGGCTATTACACTTATCGCGACATGTTCAAGAAAGACCTGCGCGAAGTCGTGGACAAGGCCCGGTCTTATACACGCCAGGCGGCCAGCGAAGCTGAAGAGGCCGCTGAGGATGAGGCGTCCTCGGCCTAAAAAAATGGAAAATTTGTTGACATACAGAGTTTCGATAGATAAAGTTTACAGCCAATTTTGGTAAGGGAGTGTCAAAACAGTGCCAACTATTAATCAGTTAGTTCGTAAAGGCCGGCACCAGGAGAAAAAGAAGAAGGCAACGCCGGCTCTTGAAGGTTCACCGCAGTTGCGTGGTGTCTGTACGAGAGTTTACACCGCAACCCCCAAGAAGCCTAACTCCGCGCTTCGTAAGGTCGCGCGGGTTCGGCTAACATCCGGGTATGAAGTTACTGCCTATATTCCCGGCGAAGGGCATAATTTGCAGGAACACAACATTGTCCTGGTTCGCGGTGGCCGGGTAAAAGATCTGCCCGGGATTCGCTACACGGTGGTTCGCGGCGCCCTGGACACCGCCGGTGTTGAAGGCCGCAAACAGGCGCGATCTAAATATGGAACCAAAAAGGAGTAAGTGAATTATGCCAAGAAGACAGACATCTTTTGATGCAATTCCAATTGAACCGGATCCGGTTTATGAAAGTAAACTGGTTACTCGGTTTATCAATAAAATTATGGAAGACGGTAAGAAAGCAGTTGCTGAGCGTATTGTTTACGACGCTTTAGAAATCATTGAGGAGAAGACCGGTGAAGATCCGCTAATGATTTTTGAAAATGCGGTAGATAACGTAAGACCGCGACTTGAAGTTCGTCCTCGACGTGTTGGAGGGGCGACATTTCAGGTGCCCATGGAAGTTGACCGTGATCGCAGCCTGGCTCTTTCCATCAGATGGCTTCAAGAAGCTGCTCAAAATCGCCGCGAGAGAAACATGGAAAATAGAGTTGCTAACGAAATACTGGACGCTTCCAATTATGGTGGCGCCGCTTTTGAAAAAAGAGAAAACGTACACAAAATGGCGGAGGCCAATCGAGCTTTTGCCCACTATCGCTGGTAATTTTTTGATCATACATCATAGAAAATGGAGTGTTGAAATTGGGACGTGACGTATCACTTGAAAAAACTCGTAACATAGGGCTGGCGGCACATATTGACGCCGGTAAGACAACAGTAACTGAGCGTATCCTCTACTATTCGGGTAAAATCCACAAAATGGGAGAGACCCACGAGGGCGCAGCCGAAATGGATTTTATGGATCAGGAGAAGGAGCGCGGGATCACCATTACTTCCGCCGCTACCACCTGTTACTGGAATGATCACCGTATTAACATTATTGATACCCCGGGTCACGTTGATTTCACTATTGAAGTGGAGCGCTCACTGCGTGTGCTTGACGGAATGATTGGTGTATTTTGCGCTGTGGGTGGTGTGGAGCCACAGTCTGAAACTGTCTGGCGTCAGGCCGATAAATACAATGTTCCGCGAATGGCTTTCGTAAATAAGATGGACCGTATAGGCGCTAATTTTGATCGTGTTGTAAAACAAATGGAAGAACGACTGGGAGCCAACCCACTTCCTTTGCAAATCCCGGTTGGTAGCGAAGATAATTTCCAGGGTTGTATAGATGTTCTCAAAATGAAATATCTGATCTGGAAAGAAGATACACTTGGCGCTGATTATGAAGAAATTGACATACCCGAAGATATGGTGGATCGTGCCCGGCGAGCGCGTGAAGAGCTTGTCGAACGGGTAGTTGAGTATGATGACAAACTGCTTGAAAAATATCTGGAAGACGAAGAGATTACGATCGAAGAGCTAAAAAGTGTGATCAGAATTGGCACGCTTAAAAACGAGTTGCTACCTGTTTATGCCGGTTCCGCGCTTAAAAACACCGGAATTCAGACGCTAATTGATGCAGTTGTTGATTTCTTGCCGTCGCCGGTAGATGTTCCATCCGTTGAGGGAATGAATCCCGACACGGACGAGACTGAAACCCGACAGGCTTCTGACTCGGAGCCGTTTACGGCAATTGCTTTTAAAATTGTTACTGACCCTTATATTGGTAAGTTAACTTTCTTCCGTTGTTACAGCGGTACTCTTGAGGCCGGCTCATATGTTCTTAACCCACGGACCGGTGAACGGGAAAGAATTAGTAGAATAGTTCAAATGCATGCCGACGACCGTGAGGAAAGGGATATCATTTATGCCGGTGATATAGCGGCTGCCGTTGGACTTGATGATACTAAAACGGGAGATACGCTTACTGACACGGAGTCACCTATCATACTGGAAGAGATGGAGTTCCCCGAGCCGGTTATTAGTGTTGCTATTGAACCACATTCGCAGGCCGAGCAGGAAAAACTCTCTGATTCACTGCGTAAACTGGCTGAAGAAGATCCAACTTTTGTCATGGAAATTGATCAGGAAACCGGGCAGACTATTATCAGCGGTATGGGAGAACTTCACCTGGAGGTGATTGTAGACCGTTTACTGCGTGAATTCAAAGTGGACGCAAATGTTGGTGCGCCCCAGGTGGCTTACAAAGAGACCATTACTTCTGAAGCAGACGTTGAGACTGAATACATTAAACAGTCGGGAGGTCGTGGTCAGTATGGGCACGTCTTAATTGAAATGAGTCCCCTCGAGCGTGGTGAAGGGTTTGAGTTTGAAGACAGTATCAAAGGGGGTAATATTCCTAAAGAATTTATTCCCGCTGTTGAGGATGGAATAGTCGAAGCCATGGAGTCGGGCCCATTGGCTGGATATCCGGTAGACGACTTAAAAGTTCATCTCTACGACGGCAGCCACCACGATGTTGACAGCAGTGAAAACGCTTTTAAAATAGCCGGATCCAAAGCATTTAAAAAAGGATTTAATCAGGCTAATCCAGCTCTTCTGGAACCTGTTATGGCCTGTGAAGTTGTCGTCCCGGAAGATTATTCCGGTGATGTGATTGGTGACTTGAATTCACGGCGCGGTCAGGTCCAGGGAATGGAAAAACGTGATAACGATCAGGTAATTCGGGTTCGGGTCCCTCTGGCCGAGATGTTTGGCTATGCTACCGACCTGCGCTCTATTACTCAGGGCCGCGGCGATCACACAATGGAATTTTCTCACTATGCAATTGTTCCAGACAACATTGCAAACGAAGTAATAGAAGATAAGACACTTGTAAGTTGATTCAGACTTTAAATAACTTTTTAGGAGGTCGTGTATTATGGCTAAAGAAAAATTTGAGCGCGATAAGCCACACGTTAATGTAGGTACAATTGGTCACGTTGACCACGGTAAAACTACTCTTACCGCTGCCATTGTTCAATATCTTTCCAGTCAGGGATTCGCAGACGGACTGGGATTTGAGGATATTGACAATGCGCCAGAGGAACAGGAGCGTGGAATTACAATTGCGACAGCTCACGTCGAGTATGAGACCGAAAACCGGCACTATGCTCACGTTGACTGTCCGGGTCACGCTGACTATGTTAAAAACATGATTACCGGTGCTGCTCAGGTAGAAGGTGCTGTTCTGGTTGTAAGTGCTGCCGACGGTGCTATGCCCCAGACCCGTGAACACCTGCTGTTGGCGCGTCAGGTTGGTGTCCCGGAGATTGTTGTATTCATTAACAAAACTGATCAGGTCGATGACCCTGAGCTGATTGAAATTGTTGAAATGGAAATTCGCGAACTTCTCACCGAATACGATTTCGACGGCGATAGCGTATCTATCGTTAAAGGGTCCGCCCTTCAGGCTCTGGAAAATCCAGACGACGATGAGGCTCAGGCCCCAATCGCTGAACTGCTTGAAGTTATGGACGCAGACATTCCAGTTCCTGAACGTGAAATTGACAAGCCATTTCTCATGGCTATCGAGGACGTCTTTTCCATTACCGGACGTGGAACTGTTGCCACCGGTCGAGTTGAGCGTGGCAAGATTAATGTTAAGGATGACGTTGAAATTGTTGGTTTGCGAGATGAACCCATGGAAACTGTTATCACAGGACTCGAAATGTTCCGGAAAACTCTGGATACTGCCGAGGCCGGCGATAACATAGGAGCACTGCTTCGCGGTGTGGAAAAAGAAGAGATTGAGCGTGGAATGGTAATTGTGGAGCCAGGCACTATAACTCCTCATACAAAGGTTAAAGCACAGGTATATGCGCTTACCAAAGACGAGGGGGGCCGGCACACACCTTTCCGCGACGGATATCGTCCACAGTTCTACATTCGAACCACCGACGTTACGGGTGACGTTGCTCTGCCCGATGGCATTGACATGGTTATGCCCGGCGATGACGTCGAAGTAGAAATTGAGCTGGTTGTCCCGGTAGCTCTGGAAGAAAACCAGAAGTTTGCTATCCGTGAAGGTGGCCGAACTGTTGGCGCCGGTGTTGTGACTGAGATTATAGAGTAATTACGGAAAAATAAAACCAAATATTTCCTCCCCCGACACGGGGGAGGAAATATTTGGATTTTTATCTCTTTTTTGATTGAAAATTGTCAGATAATTGTTATACTCTTATCTCTGCAATTTTGTTGGTCGTGAAACTACATACTGTGGTCTTGTAAACCACTGTTTTTAACTGGGAGGATAGATCTTTGCCCCGTAGAATAAGGATTAAATTGAAAGCGTACGATTACAGATTAATAGATCGTTCGGCGGAAGAGATCGTCTCTGCAGCCGAACGCACTGGGGCCGAAGTTAGCGGTCCTGTTCCACTGCCGACCGATATTCGGCGGTATACTGTGAACACTGCGCCGCATAAGTTTGAACAGAGTAAAGAACAGTTTGAACTGCGAACGCACAAGCGGTTGCTGGATATTCATGAACCAAACAACGACACGATGGAAGCTTTAAGTCAATTGAACCTGGTAGCTGGAGTAGATGTCCAGATAAAAGGATAAGGCTAGGTTTTCTATGCTTCTTAAATTATTTAAAAAGAAGGGTGCCAAGTAGCCTCTTCAACGCTCTGCCGAGGGGTTTAGCGATTAAAACTCTCGGCCCGGCGTTGGAGAGCCTGCCAAATCACCCCACTTAAACCGTAAATAGACTAATTTGTTTCCTCCGGGAAGCGTCGAATTACGGGAAACTTATGGTATTACAGGTGAATAATGATGGACAAGGTTTTGTTGGGAAAAAAAGAAGGAATGACCCGAGTATATAATGATGAAAATGAGGCTGTGCCCGTTACTGTAATTGAGTCGACCGACTGCGTGCTTGTGGATAAGCGCGAGGTTGACGGAAAACAGATTGTACAGCTTGCTTTTGATAAAACTGATAATCTTAATAAGCCGGAGGCCGGACAGTTTGAATCCCGCGGCATTGAACCCCGGCGCGTTATCCGCGAGTTTGTAGTCTCTGAAGATTCGCCGCTTTTAGAAGTCGAGGCTGGCGCCGAAGTTGCCCCTCAGCTTTTTGAAGTCGGGGATACTGTTGACGTCGTCGGAGTTACCAAGGGACGCGGATTTCAGGGCGTAGTTAAACGCTGGAATTTTTCCGGTGGCCCCGATTCTCATGGCGGGCGTCTGGGACGGCACACGGGCTCGATTGGTCCTTCCGCGGACCCCAGCCGGGTTTATCCCGGTAAGAAAATGCCTGGCCGTTATGGCAACAAACGCAAAACTGTGCAGAGCCTTACAATTGAAAAAATTATTGACGATAAAGGGTTGCTACTTGTTTCCGGCTCTGTGCCGGGCAGCGAAGGTGGAACAGTTGTTGTCCACAGCGCCCAAAAAGGTGATATTGATGGCTGATATTAAACAGATAGATGACTCTGAACTTAGTTTTTGCAACGAAGTTGAGATGAACGAACCTTTGATCCACCAAGCTGTGGTGGCTTTTGAAGCTAACAAACGAGCCGATGTGGCTTCTGTTAGAAACCGGGCCCGCGTCGCCGGGCGTAATAAGAAGCCCTGGCGTCAAAAAGGAACCGGCCGGTCACGTCACGGTAGTCGGATTAGTCCTCTGTGGGTTGGTGGTGGTCGCGCTCATGGCCCCACCGGTGAACAGGACCACTCGCAAAGGTTGACCCGAAAAATGAAGAGGAAGGCATTGCTGAGCGCGCTTGGTGTTCGGGCTCGTGAAGATGTTTTCTTTGAGCTGGCTGAAGTTGAGCTTGATGAGCCAAGCACGGCGACTCTTCATGAGGTTTTTGACGACGCGGATCTTGTTGATGAAAACATTTTACTGTTAACTGACGGTCAGGACCGTCTGTTGGAACTGTCGGTACGTAATTTACCCTATTGCCGGCTACTTAAAGTTGATCTTTTAAGCACTTATCATGTTGTGGCCAATTCGGCGCTTGTGTTAGCCGGAGAAGCGCTTGAACAGTTAAAAGCGAGGTTTGAATGATGAGAAAAGAAGACATAATCCAGCAGCCTCTGGTAACAGAAAAGTTAATTCAAAACCGCCGGGATGCTAACGAATACCATTTTGCCGTTCACCGGGATGCGAATAAGATCGAAATCCGGCAGGCGATTGAAGAAATGTTTGGTGTTGACGTGGAAAGCGTCAGGACCATGAATGTCCGCGGAAAAGAAAAACGGGTTCGCTGGGCCGCCGGTGTAACGCCGGACTGGAAGAAAGCTATTGTGCGCCTTGCTGAGGGCGACGTAATTGAAGAAGTGGAGGGTCTACTGGCATGAGCAATAAAAAAAATAAAGCAACTTCTCCGGGACGGCGGCATTACGTTATGCAGGACCGTTCTCATCTCTCCAAAGAGAGACCGGAGAAAAGTCTGACTGAATACATTTCAGAAAATGCAGGCAGAAATTGTTATGGGCGCATTACTGTCCGAGGTCGTGGAAGCGGCCATAAGCGGTTGTATCGCCGGATAGATTTTAAGCGTGACAAAGAAGGTATTAGCGGTCGCGTGGAAAGAATCGAATATGATCCGAATCGGTCCGCCAATATAGCACTGGTGATTTATCCCGACGGTGAAAAACGATATATTGTGGCGCCTCGTGGATTGAAGGAGGGCGACCTTATTGAGGCGGGAGAGTCGGCTGCAATTAAAATTGGTAATACTTTGCCGCTTTCTGAAATTCCAGTTGGTGCCTTCATTCATAACATTGAAGTTAAAGCTGGAAAAGGCGGCCAGTTGTGTCGCGGTGCCGGAACCTCGGCTCAGCTTGTCGGTAAAGACAGCGGCTATGCGCTTGTCCAACTGCCGTCCGGTCAGGGCCGCTGGCTAAATTTAAATTGCAGGGCGACGATTGGTGAGGTCGGAAACCAGGAGCATATAAATATTACCTCCGGTAAAGCCGGCCGCACCCGTCATCTTGGTCGTAGACCTATAACCCGGGGGATGGCCCGCAACCCCGTTGACCACCCACTTGGCGGTGGTGAAGGTCGTATTAAAGGTGGCCACCCGCAGCCGCCTAACGGTCGTATTAACATGGGTAAAAAAACGCGGAATAATAAGCGAACCGATAAATTTGTTGTTAAGAAAATACAGGAGTAAGGAGGAACTCAATGCGTAGTTCCAAAAAAGGACCATTTATTGACGATCATCTGCTGGAAAAAGTTGAAGAAGCTAAAAGCGGTGACGGTGACGAGGTCATTAAAACCTGGTCGCGTCGCTCTATGATTATTCCCTCCATGGTGGGGTTGACCATACAGGTATACAACGGTCGCAAACATATACCTGTTTATATCACTGAAAACATGGTGGGACACAAACTGGGAGAATTTTCTCCCACCCGAACTTTTCGCAGTCATACTTCAACAGAAAAACGCGTAATTAAGAAACCTGGAGGATAACTAAGCTAATGGATGCAAAAGCTATTGCAAAACACGTGAAAATATCACCGAAAAAGGCCCGCCCCGTCGCTGATCTTGTGCGTGGCAAATATGTTTCTGAGGCCTACAACATATTGAATAACACTCACAAGAGGGCAACAGAACCGCTGGAAAAAGCTATACATAGCGCGGAATCAAATTTAAAGGATCAGGACCCTGTCGCACAAACCGCGGATATACGGATAAAAGAGCTGCGGGTCGACGAGGGGCCAACATTGAAACGCTGGCGCCCACGAGCAATGGGGCGAGCAACAGAAGTAAGAAAACGTTCAAGCCATATTAAGGTGATTGTCACCAACGACGAAACGGAGGCGGATTAAACAGTGGGTCAACAGGTTCATCCTAAAGGTTTCCGGTTGGGGGTAACCTCCGATTGGGAAGACAAGTGGTTCGCTGAGGGACCGGAGAGGGCAGAGAAGCTGGCTGAAGATATTGAACTGCGCGAGGAAATTCGCCGCCAGTATCCTCACGCTCTGATAAGCGACATTATTATTAAACGGTTTGCCGATAAGATTAGAATTGATCTCTCGGCCGCCCGGACCGGCATTATTATCGGTCGTGGTGGCTCTAACATTAAACAGCTTCGTAAGGATCTGTTGAAAAAAATTGGTGACAAGGATTTAGAAATAAATATTGAGGAAGTAGCAGACCCTGAAACAGACGCACATCTGGTTGCTCAAGAAATTGCTCGAAAACTTGAGAGCCGCGTCCATCACCGCCGGGCAATGAAAGAAGCCATTCAGAATGCTATGCGAAAAGGTGCCCGGGGGATAAAAGTTCAGGTTTCGGGCCGTTTGAACGGTGCCGATATTGCGCGGCGGGAGTGGTATCGCGAAGGTCGAATTCCACTACATACACTTCGTGCAAAGATTGACTACGCCTTTGCTGAAGCTGATACTAAATTTGGAATTATTGGCGTGAAAGCCTGGGTCTTTAAAGGAGAAGAATTGTAATGTTACAGCCAAAACAACAAAAATTTATGAAACAGCAGCGTGGGAGATTGACTGGAGTTGACAAGCGGGGCAGTACCCTGGCCTTTGGAGAATATGGGTTAAAAGTTCTTGAACCCGGCTGGATAACTGCTCGACAGATTGAGTCGGCTCGGATCGTTATTGCCCGCAGCCTTCAGAAAGAAGGGAGATTCTGGGTCCGTATTTTTCCGGATAAACCGGTAACGGCCACTCCGGCGGAAACCAGAATGGGAAAAGGTAAGGGCGCAATTGAGTATTATGCCGCCGCTGTAAGGCCGGGCCGTGTTATTTTTGAATTAACAGGTATTGATCCGGCCGAAGCCGAAGAAGCTGTCCGACGCGCCGGTCACAAGCTTCCCATTAAAACGAAGTTCATTCGCAGGGAGCTGTTATAAAAGTGGATATTGAAGAAGTAAGACGTATGAATGATGAAGAATTGCGAGCTAAACTGGACGATTTGCGTCATGAACAGGCCAATTTGCGAGTCCAGTCAGCTCTTGCACCGTCTGAAAATCCGATGCGCATAGTGGAAATTCGTAAAACTATTGCCAGAATCAAAACTGTCCAGAACGAGCGGGAGGCTGAACGAGCAGATGTCTGATACAGAAAACGAAAACAGACCGCAACGTAAACGTCGTGTTGGTGTTGTGGTTTCCGATAAAATGGATAAGACTATAGTTGTTGAAACATCTCATGTGCGACAGCACCCACTGTATAAGAAAAGAATGGAACGTCGAAAGAAACTTAAAGCTCACGATGAAAACGAGTCGGCAACACACGGTGATCGTGTTTTGATCGAAGAGACGCGTCCCCTGGCCGCCGGCAAGTGCTGGCGCTTGATGGAAATACTTGAACGCAGTCCGGATTTTGCCGGCTCTGAGTTGGAAGAGTCTATAACCGGTGAAGGTGACCCTGATGATACAATCTGAAAGCAAACTAAAAGTCGCCGATAACTCCGGCGGACGAGTAATTAAATGTATAAAAGTGCTTGGCGGTTCCCGCCGCAGATATGCGACGGTGGGAGATGTTATTACGGCAAGTGTTATAAAATCTATTCCCGCGGCAGAGATCGATGAGGGTGAGGTTGTTAGAGCTGTGATTGTTCGCACTAACAAAGAAAAAGCCCGTCACGACGGTACTTACGTCAGTTTTGACGATAATGCCGCTGTAATTATTGATGGTAATGATCTGCCTATCGGCACGCGGGTTTTTGGGCCTATAGCTCGCGAACTTCGCGACAAAAAATTCATGCGTATCATCTCTCTCGCACCGGAGGTTGTCTGAAGTGGCTACTAAAGTTAAACATATTCGCACGGGAGATGAAGTGATGATTATTAGCGGTAAGGACCGTGGGAAAATTGGCGAAGTTATAAAGGTTCTGCCGGAAGAAGAAAGAGTTATAGTTGAGGATATTAATATTGCTGTTCGCCATCAGCGTGAACAACGACAGGGGGCCCCTTCCGGTCGTATTAAAAAAGAAGCTCCCGTTCATATTTCAAATGTTATGATTGTTGACCCGGAAACTGGCGAACGCACCCGTGTTAGCCGTGAGTATGATGAAGATGCTGGCAAATGGATTCGGGTAACCAAAAAAAGTGGCACCCGACTTGACTGAGAGTTAATTTGTAAAAAGGAGAAGTTAAAATGACAGCTTCACAGGTTAATGTTGAAAAAAAGGAATTGCTAATTGAACGCCGAAAAAAATTACTCGATCGTCTCGAGCTTGATAATATTAATGCAGTCCCGCGCCTTGAAAAAATTGTTGTTAATGTGGGCGTTGGTGATGCTAGTGAAAATGTCAATAAAATGGATGAAATCGAGGAAACCCTGACACTTATAACCGGTCAGCGCCCCCAGATTACGCGGGCCCGTAAATCGGTTGCTAATTTCGGAGTTCGCCAGGGTGACCCGATGGGATATAAGGTTACTCTACGTGAACGCAAAATGATCGATTTTTTACGCAAGATAGTCCACCTCGTATTACCCCGCACCAAAGATTTTCGTGGTCTTAACCCCGGTAGTTTTGATGGGCGTGGTAACTACTCGTTTGGTCTCAACGAGCAGGGGGTCTTCCCTGAAATATCTTATGAGGAGATCGGGACTGTCTTTGGAATGGATATTACCATAGTGACCAGTACGGAAGATACTGAAGAGGCCAAAGCACTTCTGGAGGAATACGGGTTTCCGTTCGCGTAAAAGTTATACGTTCTCTACTTAAGAAAGGTGTAACTACTCACCTTATCTTTCCCCCCTTGAAGGGGGGAAACGCAAAGGGGGGTGAAAAACGGTTTTCAAGACCTTTTTCCCCCTCACCCTGGCCCTTTCCCTCCAGGGGAGAGGGGATAGAGGAGTAGTTACAGAAAGGTGATTATATTGGCACGAAAAGCTCAATTGGAAAAACATAAAAAAGAGCGTAAGTTTAAAGTGCGTGATTTTAACCGCTGCAACCGATGTGGTCGCACCGGTGCTTACATGAGAGACTTTGGGCTCTGCCGCCTCTGTTTCCGTAAGCTTGCTCACAGAGGACAGATTCCAGGCGTTCGTAAGTCTAGCTGGTAATTATATAATTATCTCCGCTCCGGATACATCGGTGGGGCTGGAGAATATTAATATTAGGAGGATTAAGTTGTGAATGTTACAGATCCAGTTGCTGATATGTTGACCCGTGTAAATAATGCTCTTGTTCGTAAACAGGACGTGGTTGACATTCCTTCGTCAAGTTTAAAGCGTGGTATTGCGAAAAAACTCTTGGACGAGGGGTTTATAATTGACTATAAAAATATACGTAACCCGCGTCAGGGCACGCTGCGGTTACATCTGAAATACGGACCTAATGACGAGTCTGTAATTCAGGGATTGAAACGAGTTAGTAAACCGGGCCGGCGTCGTTACGTCGGAGTAGAGGAGATACCGTTGGTCAAAAGCGGTCTTGGTATTGCTCTGCTTACGACTCCTAAGGGAGTTTTGACCGGTCGCGAAGCCCGGGCTGAAAACGTTGGCGGCGAATTTCTCTGTGAGGTGTGGTGACCGATGTCAAGATTAGGAAAACGTCCTATAGATCTGCCGGATGACGTTGAAGTTAAGGTTAATAACGGCGAGGTTATCGTCTCTGGCCCGGAAGGTGAACTCAGTCAGCAGATTTCTCCGGGTATTACTCTGGATGTTAATTCTGACACCGTGCAGGTTAAGCGGAGAGATGACTCTAAACAACAAAAAAGTTACCATGGCTTAATGTGGTCGCTTATCAACAATATGATTGACGGGGTAACGAAAAAGTTTGCCAAAACATTGGTCCTTAACGGGCTTGGTTACCGGGCACAGTTGCGCGGCGACTTAATTCACATGGAACTTGGATTTTCAAACCCTGTTCAAGTGGATATTCCCGATCATATCGAGGTTGAAATACCTAACCGGACGACAATTAAGGTTACCGGTATAGATAAGCAGAAAGTCGGCCAGTTTGCCGCTCAACTACGCTATCTGCGTGACCCCGATCCATATAACCAAAAAGGTATAAAATACGAAGACGAACATATTCGCCAGAAGGTCGGTAAGACCGTTGGTGGCGAGGAAGCTCTGGGTGAATAACATTGACTGCTAAAATGAATTCTAAACAACGACGCAAAAAGAAACACCGGCGTGTGCGTAAGAAGGTCTTCGGAACACCTTCCAAGCCAAGACTCTGCGTTACAAAGAGTCAAAAACACGTATATGCTCAGTTGATTGATGATTTTTCTCAAAGAACTTTAACAGGAGTGTCGAGTCAGACGCCCGACATCAAAGATAAATTTGATCGGGGTAACTGCGAGGCGGCTCATGAGGTTGGTAGGCTAATCGCAAAAAAAGCCCAGGACCTGGGTTTTGACAGCGTAGTGTTTGACCGCGGCGGATTTATCTACCACGGACGCATCGCAGCCGTGGCGGAAGGCGCCCGTGAGGCCGGCCTCCAGTTTTGAACTCAATAAATTTTTTTAAGGTAGGAGATATTTGTGGCTAAAAACGGCGAACTTGAAGATCGTGTCGTTTATATTAATCGTGTCTCTAAAGCAATATCTGGAGGTTCCACGTTTACTTTTTCCACGATGGTGGCTGTCGGTAACGGTGACGGTCGTGTAGGTATAGGGATCGGTCAGGCCGATGAAGTGGCACCGTCCATTCACAAGGGTAAGGCGGCTGCAAAGAAAAACATGATTGATGTCCCTCAGCTTGGGACAACGATACCCCACGAAATTGAACGTAAATATGACAGCGCTCACGTGCTTCTTAAACCGGCTCATCCTGGAACTGGAGTTATTGCCGGCGGGGCTGTAAGGGCTGTTGTGGAACTGGCTGGAATTAATGATATTTTGACAAAATCTCTTGGATCGGACAATCCTTTGAACATTGCCCGGGCGACATTTGAAGCCTTTAAAGAGATGCGCGATCCACATAAAATTGCCAACCTGCGCGGTATCCCTGTAGATCGGCTGCTGGTCGACAATCCGTTTGGTGGACTTGACAAACTTGAGGAAGAAGCCGAAGAAGAGTCTGAGACCTCTGAGGAACAGGATGCCGCTGAACCCTCTGAGGACCAGGATGCCGCTGAACCCTCTGAAGACGCGACGTCAGAAGACGATGAGGCTGTAGCGGATGAAGAAGAACAAGAAGAGGTGAAGTCAGTTGAAACTACATGATCTTTCCCCGGTCCCCGGCAGTAAAAAAGAAAAAATACGTAAAGGTCGCGGAGCTGGTGCACGACGCGGTGAAAAAACTGGTAGTGGAACAAAAGGACAGAAGAAACGTTTTAAAGTTCCTGTTTACTTCGAGGGTGGACAGACTCCTCTTTATCGCCGTCTTCCCAAGCGTGGTTTTACGCCGCTTCAGCGTGGCCCGCAAACAGAAGTCATTAATGTTCGCTCTCTGAATAAATTTGACGATGGTGAGACTATTGACCCTCGACGACTTGAAGAGGCGGGGCTTATTAGTTCAACTGAGCATGTTAAACTGCTCGGTGACGGGAGCCTTGAAGTTTCTCTCACAATAGAAGTTCACGCCGCATCTGAGTCAGCAGTTCAGAAAGTGGAGGACTGCGACGGCACAGTGAAAATTATCAGCTCCACTGATACCGGGAGTTAATTTCCGTGTTAGAAGCTTTCCTGAACGTATTCAAAATTGAAGACCTCAGGAATAAGATACTTTTTACCCTTGGTTTAATTGCTGTTTACCGCCTTGGAGTTCAAATCGTTATTCCTGGTGTTGATCCGCAAGCTGTCCGTGAAATGGGCGAGGTTGGCGGCTGGATGCAGTTGGCCGATATGTTCTCCGGTGGTGCTTTTTCCCAATTTGCTATTCTTGCCCTTGGAATCATGCCCTATATTAGCGCCTCCATTATTATGCAGCTTTTGACGGCTGTTATTCCTCACCTGGAAGAGTTAAAAAAACAAGGGAAAGAAGGCCGCGACAAAATAAATGTTTATACCAGGTATCTGACCGTTTTTATCAGCCTTGTTCAGGGCCTGGGTATGACACTTCACGCCGAGCATTCTGCTGTTGCCCCCTCCACCTGGACGTTTCGTTTCGTATCAGTCCTTTCGTTGACCGCGGGAGCTGTTTTCATAATGTGGCTTGGCGAACAGATAAGTGAATACGGAATAGGCAATGGAATCAGCTTAATTATTTACGTAAGTATAATTGCTAGCTTACCACAATTTCTTCTTGGAGTGTTCAGAGCCTGGAGAGCCGGTCAATTCAACCCCTTTAATTTTGCCACTCTTTTTGCACTCTTGCTGGCTCTTTTCGTCATCTGTGTCTGGGTGGAGACCGCCGACCGAAAAATACCGGTCAAATATTCAAAACAGGTGCGCGGGCGTAAGGTCTACGGTGGTCAGCAGACCGAGTTACCTCTGAAAGTAGATTACAGCGGTGTTATTGCTGTAATATTCGCATCAAGCGTGATGATGTTTCCCGCTCTGCTTGTTCAATTTTTTGCCGGCGGTGAGCAGATGGCAGGCTGGCTGCGTACGCTCACAATCTGGCTTGGGCGAGGTAGTTTTCTATACGCTCTAATCTTCGGCGGATTGATTGTCTTTTTCTGTTACTTTTACACTGCTATAACGTTCAATCCAAATGATGTTGCCGATAATTTAAAACGAAGCGGAGGATTTGTTCCCGGCCGCCGTCCCGGCCCCAGCACAGCAGAATACATTGACCGTATCCTGACAAGAATCACTCTCGTTGGGGCTCTGGTCGTTGTCTTTATTGCATTAATTCCGGAATTTATAGAGCCGTGGTTTGGTGTTCAATTATTCTTTGGTGGGACTTCATTGCTGATTATGGTTGGTGTAGGACTTGATTTTGTTCACCAGCTTGAAAGTCAACTACTAATGCGTCATTACGAAGGATTTATGGAGTCCGGCCGCGTGAAAGGACGGGGATTTGGCTGATGCGATTAATTATAATGGCTCCACCGGGTGGAGGCAAGGGCACACAGGCCTCTGAATTGTGTGATCGATATGAAATACCACAGGTTGAAACTGGAAAAATTTTGCGAAAGGCCGTCAAAGAACAGAGCGAGCTTGGTCGCCGCGCTGAAAAATATATGAATTCTGGTGAGCTGGTCCCGGACCAGGTCATGGTTGAAATTATCCGTTCCCGTCTTCGCAAGCCCGACTGCGAAAATGGTTTTGTCCTCGATGGATTTCCTCGTACAATTCCACAGGCTGAAGCACTTGAAGAGCTATTTGAAGAGGAGGATATAGAGCTTGACGCGGTTATTTATTTAAATGTGCCCGAACAAATTATTTACCAGCGTCTTGGCAGAAGGCGCGTCTGTCCGGAGTGCGGTAGCACCTATCATCTGGACGCTAACCCGCCAGAAGTTGAATCAATATGTGATAACTGTGGTTCCGACATTGTTCAGCGAGACGATGATCGCAAGGATGCTATTAAGAAACGGCTGCAGGAGTATCGCAATAAGACTAAACCTCTGCTCGAGTTCTATAAATCGAGAGGGCTATTAAATGAAATTGACGGTGATCAATCAATAGATGAAGTGACGTCAGCTATCAAAGAAGCCCTTGATTAGATATGGGGGACATACCTGACGTAACTTTTGAGGGGATGGAGGCGGCTAACAGAATTGTCGCTGATGTTCTGGAGCTGCTGGAAAAAAAAGTTAAACCGGGGGTTAGCACCGTCCGGCTGGATAAAATTGCCGAGCAATATATAAGAGACCAGGGGGGAATCCCGGCGTTTAAAGGCTATCGCGGTTATCCGGCCACTATTACGACGTCAATAAATGATCAAATTGTCCACGGTATCCCGTCTGACGAACAAAAAATTCAGCCGGGAGATCTTGTATCTATTGATGTTGGTTGTGAGTTAAACGGTTGTTACGGTGATTCGGCGTTAACTGTTGGAGTCGAACCGCTGGAACCGGCCGCCCAAAAATTAATGAAGATTACTCGTGAATCTCTTTACAAAGGTATTGCGAAGGCACGAGTGGGTAATCGGCTCGGCGCTATTGGCGCTTCTATTGAAGCACATGTAGTGCCTTACGGCTTTAGTGTTGTAAAAGAATGGGCCGGTCATTTTATCGGTGATGAAATGCATCTTGATCCACAAATACCAAATTATGGTCCCGCTGATTGGGGACCTGAGCTTGAACCTGGCATGTATCTGGCCATTGAGCCAATGGTCAATATCGGAAGTTACAAGTCTGAGGTTCTGGCCGACGGCTGGACTGTTGTAACTAAAGACGGCAGCCTTAGTGCCCATTTTGAACACTCTATAGCTGTTACTGAATCTGGACCCAAAATTTTGAGCAGGAGAAAGAACGAGGTGTTGATGTAAATGCCAGACGATGATCCCATAGAAGTTGAAGGCGAAGTTATAAAAACACTGCCCAATGCTAAGTTTCGTGTAGAGCTTGAAAACGGGCACGAGGTTCTGGCACATATTTCTGGGAAAATGAGGATGCACTATATCGAAATCCTTCCCGGCGATCGGGTTCAAGTTGAGCTGTCTCCCTACGATCTAACACGGGGGCGAATAACTTACAGATATAAATAGCGGGTTTTAGGAAGTTTTTGGTTTTGCTTTAAAAAACATTGCGGGCCCCGCTAAATTTTGATATACTATCTCGCTTTAATAGTGGAGACCAATAAAAAGTCTATAACTACTCATCTATCCCCTCTCCCCTGGAGGGAGAGGGCTAGGGTGAGGGGGGAAAGATAAGATGAGTAGTCACAAAAGTTTACGGAGGAAATAGGTGGTTACAAATGAAAGTCAAAGCGTCTGTTAAGAAACGTTGTGAAAGTTGTAAAATCATTCGTAGAAATGGTGTGGTGCGTGTGATCTGTGACGCAGATCCGCGCCACAAGCAGAAACAGGGTTAAATTTTATAAGAGGAGTATAGAAGATGAGAATTGGTGGCGTTGATTTACCTAACGATAAACGGATTGAGATCGCACTGACCTATATATATGGCATCGGACGCTCTCTATCAAACGAAATTCTCGACAAGGCACAGATTGATCCGGACAAGCGGACTCATGAGCTTAATTCTGATGAGGTCTCGCGGCTCCGGAACTTGATTGAACATGACTATACAATTGAGGGGGAACTCCGTAATAAAGTGAAAAAAGACATACAGAGGTTGAAGGATATCGAGTGTTACCGGGGAATCCGGCACAAACAGGGGCTACCGGTTCGTGGACAGCGAACTCGCTGTAACGCCAGGACCAGGAAGGGACCTCGGAAAACTGTAGCGGGCAAAAGCTCCGCTCCCGCTCCGACCTGATCGTTTCCCTCTTTGTTCGGGATAATCTTAATTTACTGTTAATTAAAATCAGGAGGTAACTATGGCAAAAAAGAAGGCAGAAGCTCACGCTGTGGCACATGTTCGTTCAACATATAATAACACTGTTATTTCAATATCTGACAAAGCAGGGAATATTATAGCTTCGTCGAGTGGCGGCCAGATCGGATTTTCCGGCACTCGTAAAGGGACTCCTTATGCAGCTCAACTTGCTGCTGAAGATTGTGGGGAGGTTGCCAAGGAGAAGGGTGTTACCACGCTTGAAGTGCGTGTGAAAGGGCCCGGTAGTGGACGCGAAGCTGCCGTCCGGGCTTTCGAAAGCCTTGAGTTTAAAATTACTGAAATAAAAGACGTTACCCCCAAGCCTCATAACGGCTGTAAGGAAAAGAAACGGCGACGTCTGTAAAAACTGTTGTGCATAGAACATAAAAACCTGGAGTGTTAATTTATTATGGCACGTCATACTGGACCTAAGTGTAGATTATGTAGACGAGAAGATCAAAAATTGTATCTTAAGGGTGAACGCTGTCACACATCTAAGTGTGCTATGGAAAACCGGCGTTATCCCCCGGGCGAGCGAACTTTTCGTTACGGTCGCCCCTCTGAGTATGCCATTCAGTTGCGTGAAAAACAGAAAATGAAACGCGCTTACGGTGTGCTTGAGGCTCAGTTTCGTAATTTCTTTCAAAAAGCTGAAGCCGCACGTGGGATTACCGGGGAAAACTTGTTAAGCCTGCTCGAATCACGCCTTGATAACGCAGTTTACAGACTGGGTCTCGCAGGCAGTCGTTCACAGGCCCGACAGTTCATCGATCACGGTCATGTACTGGTTAACGGTGAAAAAGTAGATGTCCCTTCCTACCAGGTCGAAAAAGGTGACGTGATCGAGATAACTGATGATATGAAAGAAAACACAGAGGTCAAAAAATACACGTCGCTCGCTGAACAACGTGGTATGAGTGGCTGGCTTGACCTTGAAGGTGGTAAGGCTCGCGGTAAAGTATTGCGACAGCCGGAGCGCTCTGATGTTAATGATGTTGAATTTGAAGAACAGTTAATTGTTGAACTTTACTCGAAATAATTTCTGTCAATCCGCAGGGGGTTATTATTTATGGCCAACATTGAAGCAATTATGAAAAACCTGGTTATGCCCAAGACTATAGACGAACTCGATTCGTCTGATGATGGGAGTTACGGCAAGTTTGCCATCGAACCGTTTGAACCCGGTTTTGGCACAACCGTCGGGAACAGCTTACGGCGTGTTCTTCTCTCATCCATTACAGGTTCGGCAATAACCGGTGTCAAAATGGAGACAACTGAAGGCGAAGTTCCGCATGAGTTTGACGGACTTGCTGATGTTCGCGAGGATGGCGTTGATCTCCTTCTCAATTTAAAAGAACTAAAAATTGATATTGGTGATCAGGAAGGCCCCGTCGAATTAGTGGTTGAAGCTGAAGGCCCGGACACCATAACGGGCGCAGACATCGCCGCTGTAGATGGTGTCGAGGTTCTCAACCCTGATCATGAAGTGGCTAATGTTCTCGAAGACGGTAAGCTGTCGCTCGAGTTGGTAGTAGAGAAGGGCCGTGGATACGAAGATGTTGATGAGAATGAACATTCCAAGGACAGGTCTAATGGCCTGATACCCGTGGATGCTCTTTATTCCCCCATTGAAAAGGCCAACTACCTCGTCGAGGACACTCGCGTCGGGCAGATGACTGACTACGACCGTTTGATTTTTGAAGTCTGGACCGACGGTAGTATTGAACCTCGCGATGCCATCGGGCACGCCGGTAAAATACTCAAAGAACACTTTCAGTATTTCATTAACTTTGAAGAGACTGATCTTGAAGAGGAAGAAGAAGGACTTTCGCCCGAAGAAGAAAAACTTAAGGAAGTTCTTAGCACCCCGATTGACGAGCTGGAACTTTCGGTTCGTTCCCGTAACTGTCTGAAGAGTATTAATATCCAGGTTCTTGGAGATCTTGTCCAACGGACCGAAGACGAGATGCTCGATACCCGTAATTTCGGTAAAAAGTCGCTCGAAGAAATCAGAGAAAAGTTGGCTGAGTTTGGTCTTAAACTTGGCATGACCGATGTTGATTATCTTGTCGAGCAAATTGATCGGGAAGAAATTGGAGTGAGCGAAGAGTGAGACATAAGAAAAAAGGACGGAAGCTAAATCGTGACTCGGCCCACCGCAAGGCTACTTTGCGTCAACTGGGTAAAAGCTTGGTCTATCAGGAGCGAATTAAGACTACCGAGGCAAAGGCTAAAGAGCTGCGTCCGTTCATAGAAAAACTGATTACACGCGCTGCCGATGATACCGTTCACAACCGGCGCCAGGTTAAAAAACGTCTGAATGATGATCAGGCTGTGCGCAAATTATTTGAGGACCTGGGACCCCGGTTTGAGGACCGGCCCGGTGGTTATACCCGTGTGCTTAAACTTAATCGACGTAAAGGGGACGGCGCACCTCAAGCTCTGATTGAGTTTGTAGAATGATCTGATACCGTTTTATGCCCCGCTTCAGGTTTGAATGTCAATACGCGGGATCAAAATTTCACGGCTGGCAAAAACAGCCGGATGTCCCAACGGTTCAGGCCGTGCTCGAAGAGGCTTTTGCTTCATTGTTTGGTTGTTCTTTGAAAATTTATGGAGCCGGACGAACTGATCGAGGTGTTAATTCACTCGGGTTGACCGTTCACTTTCAGCTCTCACCGGAGCAATACAAAAAGTTTGCTCCCCCGCCGGCCAGATGGTCTAAAATTATTAACCGCCGGCTGCCCCCTGAGGTAAGAATAAATGAAATTCGGCAGGTTTATGAAAAGTTTCATGCCCGTCATTCGGCGGTTGCCCGTCTTTATGGTTACCGGTTTGTTGATAAGAAAAATAAGTTTACCTCTATGGGAAGGGAAACTGGCTGGGTTTGCAGCCGTTTTTCTTTTTCCCGGGCTCGACGTGCTGTCCGTCTGTTGACCGGACAGATACCAACAGAAACTTTTTCGGGTTCCGGAGGCTCTAATTATCAGGCTGAGCTTTGGCCTGTTAATTTGCGTTTAAAAAGATTTAAAAGTGGAACCTGGCTCTTGGTAAGTGCCGCCAGTTTTCGTTACCTCATGGTTCGGTCCATTGCTCGCGCGGTTCAATCGCTTGCTGTCGGGATCTGGACTGTTAGTGATCTCAAAGAGTTGCTGGAAGAAAAGCGTAATTCTCTTGCTCCGGCGCCACCGGGTGGCTGTTATTTTATACAGGCCTTTTACCATGCTAAGTCAACAGAAACAATATTTTTACAGGGTTATCAGAAAATTAAGAAATATTTTTAGTTTCTAAAGTTTTACGTTTTCCTTGCTTTGAAGAATAAATACCTCGGCTCGAGCATTCAATCGAGCGTATAAGGAGCAACTGTTACAAAATAGAGGAGAGGTCTCTTTGCCAGCATACAGGGAGTCACCTGCAGGTGTTTTCGGAATTATAGCCGGTTGCAGGCCACGATGGCCTGATTTGCTACCGGCTATACCTCGGAGGTTGCCTGGAGGGCAACCGAGAATGAGAAAAACATTTGCAGGTGGCTCCGGAATAGCGTAAACTCATTTCTCATCACACTCTCGATTGAGTGCTCGGAGGAATGAGAAACTATGATATGAACTATTTTGCTTGCAAAACGCAAAACTTTAGTTAGTTTTAAAACATTGATCTGTTTGTAGTTTTGGCTTTTTAGCCACTATGACATTGGAGGGTTATTAAGATGAGCCAGAAGACCTATATGCCAGATACATCCATTGGACGTAAAAAATGGGTTTTATTTGACGCCCGAGGTAAATCACTGGGAAGGCTTGCCTCTCGTGTGGCCCGTGTTTTACGCGGTAAACACAAACCGGAGTTTACTCCCCATCTGGACTGTGGTGATGGAGCTATTGTGATTAACGCTGAGAAAGTTCAATTGACCGGTGCTAAGGAAGAATACGAATACCGGCGCAGTCACTCGGGATATATTGGTGGTCTTAAGGAAATCACCGTAGGAGAAATGTTAGAAAAAAATCCTGCAAGACTTATCGAACTTGCAGTTAAGGGAATGCTTCCCAAGACTCGGCTGCGAGACCCGATGATGAAACACCTGAGAATTTATCAGGGGGACACTCATCCCCATGAGGCGCAGGAACCGGTTAGTTACGACTGGGAAAACGAAACCATAAACTAAGAAAGTTGTTGGAGGTAAACAATGAGCGAAGAAAAAGAAAAACAGGAAGAAATTAAGACTGAAGATTTAGAAGAAAAACTGGAAGCTGAAGAAGTTAGCGAACCGGAAGAAGAAACTGTTCCGGACCCTGTCGTAAAACATGAAGGAAAGTTTTACGGGACCGGCCGCCGCAAAAATTCTGTTGCACGTGTTTGGATTACTGCCGGCACAGGTAAATTTGTGGTCGATGGGATTCAGCTTGAAGATTACTTTGATGGCCGACAGCGCTGGGTTCAGGAGCCGCTTAAACCACTGAAAGAGCTTGAATTTGAAGATAAGATTGATGTTACCGCTAATGCTAAAGGTGGCGGCAAGACCGGCCAGGCCGAAGCAATTAAGCTTGGCGTTGCCCGTGCGCTTGTTGACATGGATGAAAATGCCCGCAAGCCACTGCACGACGAAGGTCATCTCACCCGTGACGAGCGCAACGTTGAGCGGAAGAAGGTCAACCAGCCCGGAGCACGCGCAAAAGCACAGGTATCCAAGCGGTAAGCCATGGCTTCAGAGGCCATCCGAGCAGGGGTGGTTGGAGCTACCGGGTATACCGGAGCTGAGCTGGTTCAACTCCTTTCCGAACATCCCCATTTTGAACTGAGTTTTATCTCCTCACGTAAAAATGCGGGGAAAAACTTTTCTCACCTTTATCCACGTTTCCAGGATGAAATTGATCAGCAGCTGGAACATCCCGATAGACTCTCTGAAGTTGACCTGGAACTTCTGTTTTTGGCTGTTCCACATACTGTATCTATGAATATTGTCCCTCAATTAGATCTTGACTCAACTCAGGTTGTCGACCTGGCGGCGGATTATCGATTTCCTTCAGTCTCTGATTTTAATGATACTTACGAAATCAAACATGCCGACCCCGATAACAATGAACAGGCGGTTTATGGACTTACTGAACATAACCGGGAACAGATCGCCGGAGCTGCTCTTGTTGCTAACCCCGGTTGTTATGCCACCGCCGCTCTACTGCCGCTGGTTACTCTTTTAAAAGATAATCTGGTCACCGGCCCCTTTTTCATCGATGCTAAATCGGGGATTTCCGGCGCCGGCAGAAAACCTTCCGCAACTACCACTTTTGTCGCTCGTAACGAAGATATATTGCCTTATAAAGTCGGAGTTCACAGGCATCAGGCCGAAATCGCCGCTCATTTGCCGGCCACAGATGTTGAACCCCTTTTTGTTCCTCACGTTATTCCGGTTGACCGTGGTATCGAAGCGGCTCTCTATTGTTCCCCCCGGTCATCGGTTGATTTTGCGCAGATAGAGACATCACTCAAGGATTTTTGTGAACGTCACCGGCTATTGCGCTATCGTTCCGAACCGGCCGGTATTAAAGCAGTGGCAAACACTCCATACTGTGATATAACAGCAATAAAAGGTGGGGAGGGCCGTCTTGTCGTCTTCAGTTGTTTGGATAACCTTCTTAAGGGAGCTGCCTCTCAGGCTCTGCAAAATGCGAACCTGGTTTTTGGGTTTGAATCTTCAACCGGTCTTCTCCGGGGGTGAGTAGCTTGTTAAACTATCCTGATAATTTTCTCTGGAGCGGCGTTCATAGTGGCGTTAAAAAAACCGGAAAACTTGATCTTGGACTGGTATATAGTTCTTTCCCCTCCACAGTTGCTGCCGTCTTTACTGAAAATAAACTGGCTGCCGCCCCTGTGATCCAGGCGCGTGAAAAGCTGCAGAGTAGCAATAAGTTTCACGCTCTGCTGGTTAACAGCGGTGTTGCAAACGCTGCTACCGGACCTGCCGGCCGGCGGGACAACGAAAAGATGATTGCCGAATCAGCCCGGCTTTTAAACCTCTCACCGGATGAAGTCCTTTCCGCTTCCACCGGTTATATTGGCCGCCGTCTGGCGCTAGATAAAATTACGGGTAGTCTTCCCGAGGCGGTCGATTCGCTCGACCGGACACCCGATGAATTTTCCCGTGCCATTCAGACCACCGATACCAGTCAGAAGCTTGTCCAAATTCCGGTGGACGGTTTGGATGCAACTATATGCGGGGTTGCTAAAGGCTCGGGTATGATTAATCCCTCTATGGCTACTATGCTTGCCTTTCTATTTCTTGACTGGCCGGTTGATGCTGGCTGGTGGCAGGCGGAGTTAAAATCTGCCGCTGATACCAGTTTTAACCAGATAACTGTTGACGGCGATACAAGCACTAACGATACTGTTATGGCCTGGGCGGCTGATCTGCCCGACCGCGATAGAATAACTGCTTCTCATCCGGCTGCTGAAAATATTTCTCGTGCTCTTAAGCGGGCCTGCGCTGAGCTGGCTAAAGCGATAGTTGTCGATGGAGAAGGGGCAACCTGTACAATTGAGGTCCGGGTAACGGGTGCGGCCAGTTCCGCCGAAGCTGAAAAAGTGGCCGCGGAAATTGCCGGGTCCCCACTTGTTCGGACCGCTTTCCATGCCCGCAAGCCCAACTGGGGGCGTATTTATTCCGCTGTTGGCGCTGCTCGGGTTGAGCTCGCTCCGGATAAATTTAGTCTTTCCATAAACGGCCAAACCGTTTTTTCTGACGGCCGGCCGCAGGAGTTTGATAAGTCACTTCAGGTTTCTTTAAAAGAGCAGGATGAACATACTGTTGACGTTGATTTGGCCGTGGGGAATGCCTCCGCCCGTAAATTAACCTGCGACCTCTCGCAGGAATATGTCCGCATCAACGTCGGCTATAACTAATTGATTAGTTGGCTAGTTCGTTAGTTGGCTAGTTAGCTAGTTAGCTGGTTCGTTAGTTAGCTGGTGGAGTGGTTGAAATTTTTTCGTTTTTGATTTTGAACTTGATTTTCAGTTTTTCACTCCATCGCTCTTTCGCCTCTTCGCCCGCTCGCCTCTTCGAGCATTCCGGCCCCCGAGCTGCCCTTGATTCAATCCCTCTCCCCTCCGAGGGAGAGGACATCTTTCCTCGCTCATTTCCTCCCCCCTGGCGGGGGAGGGCTAAGGTGGGGGGGATTAATTCAGCTTAAAGCTAAAAGCCAAAAGTTGAAAGCTAATTCAAATTCATGAAGTACGCATAATCTTGTTAATGTTCATGTTCTTGAACTTGACGTCATTCCGGCCCCCGAGCCGGAATCCAGTGACTTTGATTTTGAACTTGATTTTCGCTGTTTCGCATGCTCGAATGCTCGCCTGCTCGACTTTTCTGCGCCCGCCCCAAAGTCCTGTAGTCTTGAGCTTCTTGAAAAAATTTTAGAATTCTTATAGTATTGATGTCGAATAATAACAAAAAAAATTTACGTGGGCGGGCAATTTATCATTATCGTGGAGTGATTTAGATGGAAAAAGAAAAAGTTCTTGAAAAATTAAAGCAGCGTGACCGGCAGATAACCCAGGAGCGTAAGTATTTTATCGATCTATGTGCCCAGGCCGGGGGGCATTTTACCGCCGCCGATTTGCTTGAACTGGACAAACAAAACAGCGATAAGCTCTCACGGGCCACTGTTTATAATTCCTTGAAAGTATTCCTTGAGATAGGCTTTCTCCGTCGCCTGCCCGACCTCGACAGCACCGACTATTACGAAATACGCCGCTCTCTGCATCCACACGCCAACTGCCGTCAATGTGGTCGGGTTATAGATATACCCGTGGATTTGATGGAAATCGTCGAGAGCTGGGATTTGCCCTTCCAACTTGAAAGGATCTCCATGAGTATTGAGGGGCTTTGCGAGCGCTGTTATTCAAAACGCCTGACCAATTAGACCTTCGACCGCTTAATCAGCCTCTTCCCACATGTTAAGAAAGTAGTCTGCCAGCGCATCAACCGTCTCCGGTTGACTGGTTAACAGTCCTGCCTCGGCGTGTGAATTAAATCCGCTCTGACCCCAGTTCATTGAGCTGACGAGGGCTCTGTCGTCAAATATCTGCAGCTTCCAGTGGGAGATAACATCTTCCGGGGCGCGTCTTACCTCAACTTCTCTCTCAGCAAACCAGGTCTGGGTCTCGTCGTTCAGGTCGTTTATAAAGTCCTGGTAGTCGCTCGTGTCAAGAATAATCCGTACGTCTACGCCCCGTTCCCGAGCGGCCACTATTTCTCTACCTATTTTATTAGCTAACGGTTCGTCCTCTTCACCGTTGTTAAAATAGGTTCGGTAAATGTAGAGACCGATCCAGACTCGCTCTTCGGCGTCTTTAATGCTCTCCTTGATCAGCTCAGGCAGCTTACGGTCAACAGCAGTCTTGAAATGCTCGGTGATGACTGGCTCTATCTCGGGGTCGGCCTCCGGTTCCAGGTAGAGCTGCTCAATCCACCGCACGTAGAAGTTAGCCAGCCCGGGGTTATCCACGTAAAGGTTGGCCTCGTTGTTGTTAAATATAGACATGGCGCTCCAGTTGGTTGATCCGAGCATCAGCCGCTCCTGGTCGGCAATTATCATTTTTGCGTGCAATTTACCGTAACCGGCTCTCTGGGCCCAGTTTACGTTGGCCCGGACGTTCTGCAGCCGGCGAATGCCTCGCTCGCTCTGGTAGTCGTCGCTGTCGTCACGATTTACAACTCCGATAATTTCAACCCCGCGTTCCGCGGCTTTGATCAACTCGTCAACGATCCAGTCGGCAGCACCGTCGTCGTTGATGTAAAGCTGGGCCAGGTGTATTGATTCTTCCGCTTCTCTTATCATCTCAATTACCTGGTCCATGTAGTCGTCATCAACCACAATTCGGACCTCTTCCGCAACTTCAGGTATCTCCTCCAGCGGCGGAGTTCTTACGAAGTCGGGCCGGTCCGGCTCCGGACATCCCACGATTAGCAGAGAAAATAAAGTTAAACTTAAAATTCCAACTACTGACAAAATTTTACCTGAATGCTTCACCCTGATCACTCCTCTAAAAAATAATAAAATTTTCTTCGCAGCTTAAGTTTTAGTGATGATCTCTCTTTGCCAACATACAGGGAGCTACCGGCAGGTGTTTTTCGGATTTCAACTATGTATTCGAGGAACGGCGGGAGTTATATAGTTAACCTCGCCGTTCGAAAGCTGAGCCCGCCCAAGATATTCTGGCACCCGGCAGTCCCAGCCCAGTTTATCCTCAATCCGCAGGCGGAAGGCGTCGGTCGACTCCGGTGAGCCGTGGACCAGGAAGGTCATATCCGGCTGGCCTCCCAGCTTTTCCATCCACTCCAGCATCTCGTTGTAGTCGGCGTGTGCGGAGAGATTCTCCAGCATGTTCACCCGGGCCCGAATTGGCACGTAGCCGCCGTGTATTTTTACTGCCTTAGCGCCGGACATAATTTTATCTCCCCGCGTTCCCGGGGCCTGGTAGCCGGCAAAAAGAATCAAGTTGCGCTCATCTGGTCCATAGACCTTCAGATGGTGAAGCACCCGGCCGCCGGTTGCCATGCCGCTGGCCGAGATGATTACACAGGGATCGGTTCGACGGTTGATAGCTTTCGACTGCTCGACGCTGTTGGTGTATGTGATTGCCGCGTCCAGGTCGGTGCATTCATCAGCGTTCAAACGATGTAGTTCGGGATTGCTGTTAAAAATTTTGCTGACCCTTACGGCCATAGGACTGTCCAGGTATACCGGTACTTCGGGGATAGCTTCTTCTTCCATCAACTGCTGTAAAAAGTAGCTGAGCGTCTGAGCGCGGCCGACCGCAAAGGAAGGGATTAAAACAGTGCCTCCCCGTTCAACAGTCTGGTTGATTAATTTTTTTAGTTGCTCCTTCGGGTCGGTTGAACCGTGCTGGCGGTTACCATAAGTCGATTCCATTACCAGGTAGTCGGGCGGTTCGATGCTCATCTCGGGCGGGTTCATCAACGGATCTTCGAGCCGGCCGAGGTCGCCGCTGAAAAGCAGGTTCTCCTCGCCGTCGTTCACTTCCAGCAGAGCTGCTCCGAGAATGTGTCCAGCCTCTGCATAAGTAGCTTTTATTCCACCGGCGTCAAAACTGGTTTTGTAAGCCTGTGGTTCAAACAGCTTCAACACCTCGTGGGCGTCGTCTTCAGTATATAAGGGTTGCGCCGGGTCGTGGCTCGAAAAACCCTTTTTATTTGCAAAATTGGCATCCTCCTGCTGAATACGTCCGCTGTCGGGCAATAGTATCTGGCACAGCCTTTCGGTAGCAGGTGTGCAGTAAATTGGGCCCTCGTATCCCTGTTTTATCAGCCGCGGCAGGTAGCCGCTGTGGTCTATGTGGGCGTGGGTGAGCAGGACCGCGTCGAGGTCCTCAACTTCGAAAGGCAGCGGTGCCCAGTTGCGCCGCCTCAGGTGTTTGTATCCCTGGTAAAGACCACAGTCTACTAAAACTTTACTGCCGTTCGCTTTAACCAAAAACTTTGATCCAGTTACAGTCTCTGCTGCTCCAATAAATAAAATTTCCATGTTTACTGGTCAATCACCTCTATAGCGTGGTGTAATACTGGTAGTATTAGCTCGTCCAGACCCAGCTCAACTGCTTTTGGTGAGCCGGGCAGGATAAATATCAGGGTCTTTTTGGCCCGTCCGGCGGTTGCCCGGCTGAGCAGACAGCGGGCCCCCACCTGATCGTAACTTAACTGGCGGAAAAGCTCCCCAAATCCTTCCAGTTTCCTTTCAAATAGCGGCACTATCTCTTCGATTGTCCGGTCGCGGTCGCTCAGTCCAGTTCCTCCGGACGTTATTACAGCCCGCACCTGCGGGTTGTCAACAGCTTGTTTAATTTTTTCCTCTATTTCCCCCTGGTTCTCTCGCACAATTTGCTGTCCGATAAGTTCGAAAGGTGAGGCCTCAATTTTCCAGGCCATAAGCTCACCCGAACGGTCGTTCTCCGGCTTTCGTGTGTCACTTATCGTGAACAGCTGAACTCCAATATCGGCGGGCTTAGTCATTTTCTATCCATGCGCTCCTGTTATTGTAATTTTCTTTCTTCCAGATCGGCAGGTTCTGTTTGAACTCTTCCAGCAGTTGTCTGCAAACTTTAAAGGCCGCTTCCCGGTGCGGCGAAGCGGCAGCTATGACTGTGCTGATTTCACCCGGGTCCACTTTACCGTTGCGAAAACCACAGGCTACGTTTAGCGAACTTTCGTCCGCATAATTTTCTCTTAGTTCGGCGATGATAGAACGGGCCTCTTTTTTAAGCATGCGTGGGTAAATTTCGTAACTTAAATGAGTTACTTCTTGCCCACGGTTACGCGCGCGAACACTTCCCTGGAAAACCACAATAGCTCCCATCTCTTCTGAAGTTATCGCCTCAGTAAGCTCGTTAACTTCTATCGGTTCGCCTTCGTTGTAAATCTTGATCAGTGTTTGTTGTTCCATTACTGTCCACCGTCTTTTCGATCGCAACCGCCACCGACCGGCGGAAGAAAGGCCACCTCGTCGCCGGCTGTTACGCTGGCTTCGGCTGGATCGCTAACCTCGAGGTTAATGGCTACTGCGGTGTTCTGGAGAGCAATTTTGGCCTCCGGGTGTCTGGCTACCACTATCTCAATTAACTTTTTTAATTTAATCTGTCTGCTGTCAATTTTAATTTCTTCGCCTTCACAACCGATTTTTTCTCGCAAACCGGCGAAATATCTAACTTGGACTACTTGTTTCATCAGACTTGATCACCATCATAATACAGTTTAAAAACAACTTGCTCATCTTCGCTCGAATAATTAATTATATGACAGCCGCCCCCATTTGTCCCGCAAAACTTCAGCTTAAAGCTAAAAGCCAAAAGCTCAAAGCAAATTCAAATTCATTTAGTTCTTATAATCTCCTCCCAGCCCTTGATCTTGAATTCATCTGCGCCCACCTGCGTTAATCTGCGTCCCCTTAGCTCTTGAACTTGACCTTGACCTAATGCCCGTCATTCCGTCCATCGAGCCGGAATCCAGTGACTTTGATTTTGAACTTGATTTTTGGCTTTTCACCCCATCGCTCTTTCGCCTCTTCGCCCGCTCGCCCTTTCGCCCACTCGCGACTTTCCACCCCGCAACACACTTTTAAATCTTTTTCAAACTTTTTCTTGCTTATTCCCTCGTCCCGGCGTATACTCGAATCGCAGGATAAGTTTAACCCGGCCTATGCATGAACCCTATGCATAGACCGCCCGAAGGGCCGCCCATTTGTCAAATGGGCGGGGTTAACCCAGCTGTTTACAGAACAACTGGTAAGTTACAGTCTGTGAAAATAACTGCAAGAGTAATATTTTTAATACCCAACAAGAAGTCTATAAACGGCTGTCCTGCGGACGGATAATTCACGGCAGTGGTGTTGTCGTGAATTATCCAGGTTAATGCACACAAAACTATTTTCAGGGGGTTCGACCTGTTATGAAAAAATTAATTGTGTTAACCATTCTATGACTTTTTCTATTCACATCACCTGTATTAGCGCAGAGGACTTCTGATATTGACGGAGCGGAGGACCATCCGGCGGTTACCAGGTTTGAAGGGGCGGTAATTGAATTCTACGAGGAAACTGAGTGGGGAAGTTATAAAATGCCAATTTGCGACGAGGGGACCCTGGACTGGCAGGAACCAAAATCAGTCGAAGGGAAGGTGACCCGGATTCAATACAGCGCCACAGACGAATATAATGCTGATTTTTTCCTTCATAATTATAAGACCGCCTTTGAAGATGCCGGGTATGAGATTCTTATTGCGATTGCGCACGGGGAATTAGGTTTTTCACGTCGACCGCACACCTGGCACGATAATTATTACCGCAGCGGTCTTGACGGCCGGGGAGACGGTTTAAATAACGAGCGCTTCGGCCTCGGACTTCGTTTTCCGGTCCGCAACGATAACCACAGCTATATCGCCGCCCGCGGGCGCGACGCCGGCCAGGATATCAACGTTGCTGTTTACACGATTGTAGACAGGGATTATACACTGATTACCCAGGATGTAATTGAGATCGATAAAATAGAGACCGGTCTCGTCACTGTCGAGGATATTTCTGAAGATATTGAACGGCTGGGCAGCATTGCTTTATACGATATAAACTTTCCCACCGCTGAAGCCGTGATCCAGAGCGGTTCAGAAGAGATTCTGCAGACGATCGCCGACTACATAACAGCCAATCCGGACAAACAGTATTTTATTGTCGGACACACGGATAGCAGGGGAGCTTTCGATTTTAACATGCAGTTGTCCGAAGACAGGGCGGCCGCGGTATTAGAAGAACTGGTGGCAAATTACGGCGTCAACCGGGACCAGTTAGAATCTTTCGGAGTATCTTCCCTGGCCCCGGTCGCCAGCAACAATACAACAGCAGGCCGTTCCAGGAACAGACGGGTCGAAATAGTCGAAAGATAACTCGCGTTGGAAGCTCCCGACTGGGAATGTATCAGGAGGAATTATTTTTCTGGGGAATCATCCATAACTTCATCAACTTCTAAAGCCAGCTCTTTTTCAACAGAGCTATGGCTTATATTAACAACAGTCAAATCTACTTTTTCCCTCGGCTCACCGCCATTGTGATACCAATCCTTTAACTCCTTGACTGCCTGCTGGTAAGTGCTATCCAAAAAGTTTTTCTGTTCAGGATATTTTCCGCTGATATTTTCAAAAGCCGTATCAAGAGCATCTTTCGCCTGCGCATAAAAAGACCGCAGACTTGTCCGTGTGAAATCTCCACCGCGCTCAGAATATTTATTGCTTAAAGAAGAAATGATCCCCTCGGCCGTGGAAAAGGCCCGCCAGTTTTTTATGTCAATATCGAGATGGTCCAGGTAATAACTGTTTTCAAGTGTATCTTCAGCATCGGGGGTTTCTTTCAACCGGCTGTCAATTATTTTTCTCAAGGCCTGATAATTTGCGTGGGACATCTGTCGAATAATCATCTTTTCTCCTGCCCCTTTCTCGGAAAGTACCTAAAGCATAATGCAAACCACATCAAAAAGCAAATAATTAAATAAGTCCCATCTAAAAACCCTCCCCTTGAAGACGGAATTTTTTAGGTAGGGGTGAAAACGAGGTTTTAGAACCTTCTGCGGGCTAAAATCCCCGCAGGTGACGAGAATCTGGCAGGACCTGCCAATCCAGAAAGGGAGTTGACAGGAAAACCCCGATTATTTATGATGATCTTAACATACTCGGGCCGCCAATCTGCTCATTTTCGATGGCCACACCGACGACGAAAAGAGCTCAGGGGCTCCCCAAAAGATACCACCGTTCCGGGAGGATTGATTAAATGACCCTACAAAAAAGACTCTGGCCATGCTTGGTGCCAGACCAGACAATGGAACACATTCACGAACGTCACGAAAAACATATAACTCGGGAAGACATCCTTGAGGTAATGAATCATGAACCACAACACCTCAAAGTGATACCTTCTTCGAAAAGGGTTGTTTCCGATTATACGGTCATTGGAAGCACTCTTGATGGAAAATGCCTCCTGTTATGTGTTATACTTAACGAGGAGCTGATCAAACAGCTTTACAAGGAGTGGGAACTGTGGAAACAGGTTTCTCATCCGGCGGAACACTATAAATCTATGGTCTATGCAGGACGGTGGTATCCAAATGAGTAAATCTGCTGATGAACGGCTTGAACAACTTAGAGAACGGGCGGAGGAACGTATGGAAAAGTATGTTCAGGACCCTTCCTTGCTCGATGACCTTCCTGATGTATCTGATGAATTTCTCTCGCCGGAAGTGGGTCAGTTGTTAGCCGAATGGCATGCTGGTAATTTTGATTTTCGATCGTTATTTCGGTTGTCCACGGAAAATCGCCAGGCGTTTTTTCAGGCTGTGAAAGAGGAATGGGGTGTAGAAATTAATATCGAGCAGGAAGCTTACGATCGTAAGAAGGTCGCCGACTAACACCCAGATAACATTGCAACTGTGTCCCCCTTTTTTCGCCATACCTCTTGATTGAGTGCTCGGGAGAGCGACCCGGACTCCATCTTTTCCGTCATTACGGACCCGCACCGCCATTCAGAGGTTTAAAACCATGTTCCTTGTTGTTCGCCTTTGCCTTTGATTTTGCCTAATCTCCTCATCTCTTAATTTCCTACTCTCCTCATCTCCCATCTCAATATATTTAATCAAGACTTTCAACTTTCAACCTTGTATACTGTTTTTCGGATCAAGATGGTGCCGGAAACCAGAGCGGTCTCGTTCGGGCATTTCCGGGTCCAGCTGAGTAAGCCCCCCCTGTCTCTAAAGACCGGGATCGTGGGACGCATTCGTAGCTATCCCTTTGTGCCTGGTCACTCTCGTGTGCTTGTAAGTTCTTTCGGCTCCCAGTCGATCCAAACAGCTCATATTAACTGCTTATTTTTGTTATTCTCCAGGGTATTAACCTGTAATTCAGATCGCAGTTGGAGGTGATACGAACTTCACCTGAAGCTCCACAGTAAAATATATTTGATTTATCTCTAACTTCAAATCACTCGGATGGGCAGGGATGATTACAATTCAACCTACGGAGTCCGTTTGGACTGCCGCTTGACGGAGAAATCAATCCGCTAATGCGAGGATGAGCGCGCCGATTAAGGTAATTGGGGAATTCCCGGAACGTGGGAATTGCCTCACATGACTCACAAGGATGGTGCTTTCCTCTCATGGGTTGGCTCCCTTCCCAAATCGGGTAATGAGATTCCCTGGAGGGATTCACAATGAACGTTATTGGGCTGGATCTATCAACGAAGGCGACCCACCACGCAGTGGCTCTCAATAGCCCTAATAAGGAGTTGGTGTCCCGTCAGGTCACTTCCACCGAAGAGGACCTGCAGGCCTTGCTGGACGATGTTGAAGAGCAAACTCCTCCGGAAGAGGAGATTCACGTGGTCATGGAAGCTACCGGATTGACCTGGTATCTTCCGGCGTTGTTCTTTCAAAATCAGGGCTGTAAGGTGTACAAAATCCAGGCTCAGCGAGCCAAAGCTTTTCGAGACTATATGAGCAAACACACCAAAACGGACTCGATTGATGCGGACTGTTTGGCCCGATTTCGATTTGTGGAACCAAGAAGCCTTGATGAAATTTGCTTCTGGGATTCAGAGCACTTTGGCCTGAAGCAACTTTTGAAGCAACGTGAGGATTTTCAGGAGGATATCATTCGCTACAAAAATCGCCTGCGGGCCCTTATGGACGGTATGATTCCCCAGGCTAATGGTCTAACCAATCGTTTGGTAAGCAAGAAAAAATTCTGGGAGGTAATCCCGAAACTATTGAACCTGTCCTGGGTGAAACAGATGGGCCGTAAGCGGTTTCACAACTACGTCAGGCGTCGTGATGGAGATCTTACGGCCGATGAGATAGATAATCATGACGCCTGTATGGAAGCGTTGAGGCTTCATCAGGAAAATTGTGCGGATTTTGATGAACTCCACGATCAGGCCCAACGATATCTGGAAATGATAGAGTTTGCCGAGAAAAAAGTTGACGAACTGACCCGGGAAATTGAAGAAAAAGTTCGGGTTGTTGATCCCGATCAATCTCTGCAGACTTTGTACGGCGTGGGTCTTTTAACCGCCGCTTACATGGAAGCATATTTGAGTCCTATTCGGCGGTTTGACAACCTCAACAAAGTCCACGCCTGGTTAGGCTGGATGCCAAAAACCCTGGATTCTGGCCAGTTTGAATCAAAAGGACTGGGAATGAGCAAAGCGGGGCCACCCGGGGTTCGCAAACAGCTCTATCTCGCCACCGATACAGCAAGACAATACGATCCGCAAATTGCCGAGTGCTATTACCGCCAGATGGTTGAAAAAGGCAACCCTCATACCAAGGCATTGATTGCTGCAGGTAGTAAAATGCTATCCCGGATTGTTCGGGTTATGCGAACTGGGGAACCTTATGAGCTTCGAGATTGCCAGGACAATCCTGTGGATGCACAAACAGCTCGCAGTTTGGCTCGTAATAAATGGAAAGTGCCTGAGAAAATACGAAAGAGGTTGAGAAAAAAGAAGGCCAGCTGAGGAGAAAATAAGTGGCAGTCCTGATAGACTCCACATAGATCCCCAACTGGCCAACTGCATTTTATCATTTCTCTGGAGGTGCAAAAAGAGCCTTGAAATTACTTAGGTAATCTCCGTCAAGTCCGATATATTGTGTGAAAGTGTCCTCCGGCGAAAGCAACATTAAGCTGCTTTAATCTCCTTTTCAGGATTGTTTTTCTCTTTCTGTTTCGCTT
Source organism: bacterium (assembly GCA_003554945.1). Classification (GTDB taxonomy): domain Bacteria; phylum T1Sed10-126; class T1Sed10-126; order T1Sed10-126; family T1Sed10-126; genus T1Sed10-126. Next base: position 117 of record PWHN01000050.1, on the reverse strand, counting down.
TCCACTGGTAATATTCAGACATGTCAAAATACCTTCTACCGGTCATCCACTCTTCGTGTTTTTCCAGCAGGACTGCTCCTACTAACCTGTAAACTGAAGCGTCATTTGGAAATATTC
>PWHN01000099.1 GCA_003554945.1 bacterium | reverse complement strand
TAGCATTGAAACCAATGTTTTAAAGCCGTATAATGGTTTTGAATCAAAATTCCGGCTTCGATTGAATGCGCCCCTACGGGCGAATAATTCACGACAGTTGTGCTGTCGGGAATTATCCGGGTTAGTTTATCCCTAAATCCCTTGATGATTCTCCAAATAAAAGGCACACTTTTATAAGTTTTAAACAGAAAGGGATAGCCTATGTCGGCCGCAAAAACAATTACCAAGGAAACGATCAATATAAATCGATGTCACCCGGGCATGGTTCTGGCAACGGACGTTCACAATCCCAGCGGGCAGAAAATTGTCCCTGAAGGTAAAGAACTGTCCGAAAAATTAATTCGCCGACTTACAGCTGCTGGAGTTCGCCAGGTTGCTGTTTTTGTTGAAAAAACTGAGGAAGAACTGGCTGAAGAAGAGGCTGCAGTTGAAGAAGAAGACGAGACAGTAAGCGTAGATCAAATAAAGGAGACCGCCGACGGTATACTGGTTGAAGGGAACCTGGCCAGTAAGTATGAAGGGGAGAAAAATGTTGTGGTCGACGGCGACGTTGTTGATGGGGCGATTATAGAGACTACTGGCGACGTGGAAATCAAAGGAAAAGTAAGAAGCGGAACAATACATGCCAGTGGGGGGTCAATTGATATCAAAGGTGAACTGACTGGCAAAAATATTAAGCTGGTTGCTGACAAACTGATTCGCACCCCTTCTGTTGACGAGGCAGAAGTTTCTATTGAGGGCAACGTTCTTGTTCAGGGGCCTGTAAATAATTCTGAAATTGATTGCAGGGGAAATCTGGTAGTTCACCATGACGAAAGTATGGGAAGTATCGTTAACACTCAATTGCGGGTTGAAGGAAAACTGTTAGCTGACGAACTTGACTCCTCCACCGGTGACGGAAACAATCTAATCTTCCGCGACCCCCAGAAGGCTTCCCTGCGCCGGGAAAAGGAAAAACTTTTGGATTATATTGAGGAGTGTGAGCAAGAATATTCAAAGCTGGAGAAAGTTGTTAAAACTATTCAGCAGCTGGGAGATAAGGTTAAGGACCTTTCACCGGAAAAAAAGAAAAAATTAAAAAACCACGCAGCTCGGTTTCAAAAAATCCAGAACGAGCTGGCGCGCGCCAAGCGTAAGATCGAGGAATGCGAAAACGAAATAGAGGAAATTTCACAGACTCGTCGCTATTTTATGCGGGTATTGAACGACCTTAAAGAAAATACAACTATAACCATGGACGACACCATGATAAATTTGAACAGTCCGGAAAATGATGTCCAACTTTACAAGACCAGCATGATAGTAATCCAATCGCTTCAGCATGTACCGGGCGATGAAGTCCTGAGTCAGTTGCAGCTTTTAAAAGAATAAGCCGAACGTTTTGAGGATTAACTATTGTTTTCTTTTCTTTCCTTTTATATACTTAGGCAAACTTAACACAAATAAAACAAAATTAGGAGAGCTAACGTGGATCAATACAAGGTAACAGCCGGCGAAATTAATAGGCTGCTCAAGTCCCAGGCGGAAAAATCCCGGCTCATTATTCCAATAGAAGAGGGCGAACAGGTAGAGCTCAAAGAGTTTAGAGAAAATGACAACCCGTCCCTGATTGTCGATAGCTTCCGCCCTTATGACCCGCTGAAGACCTTCCTGATGTCTCCTTTTGAAGAAGTGGCCACTTTCCCCGAAAAAATGTCGGAAATTGAAGCGCCTAACCTGACTCTTTTTGGTTTTAAAGCCTGTTCTACCAACCACATTCGTCTCCTCGACGAAATAATGTTAGACGACGAATGGCCGGACGTATTTTACCGTAAACGCCGCGAAAATTTGTTCATAATCTCCTGCGACTGTGTCGAGGTCCGTGACACCTGTTTTTGCACTGAAGTGGGATTAAAACCTTACCCGACAACAGGAAATTTTGACTTGAACATAAGTCACTTAAACGATCAGTTTATTATTACAGTAGGCAGCGAAGAGGGACACCGGGCCCTGGCGGAGGCAAGTTTGAATCTTCAGGAAATATCAGACGAGATCAGGGAAAATCTACAGGAGCAACGGCAAGAAATTACCGAGCGTGTAAAAAATCAAAACGATGATTATGGAATTGACGAAAAAATACACGAGCCGGTCCGAGAAAACAGAGATGCCGGTGTTTTTGCTGAAAAAGCCGAAGACTGTGTCGAGTGTGGAGGCTGTAACCTCGTCTGTTCCTCCTGTTACTGTTTTTACCTCGCCGATCGTGAGGTGGGAGAAGAGGCATTCAGACGATTTCGCGTCTGGGACTCCTGCCAGTATAACGCTTATGCCCGGCTTGCCGGTGACGAAACTCCGCGGCCAATGCTAATGCAAAGAATCCGTCACAGAATTGCCCATAAGTTTGATTACCTCAAGGAATCTTTTGACTACTACGGTTGTGTCGGCTGCGGTCGTTGTATCTCCGCCTGCCCGGCCGATATTGACATAAGAGAGCTATTACAGGGGGTGCAGAAATGAATCCCTATCAACCCGTGCCGGCAGAACTGGTTGAAATTATTGAAGAATCTCCCACGATCACTACTTACCGGCTGAGCCCCGAAAAGCCTATCCCTTTTGCTACCGGACAGTTTGTTGAATTATGTGTTCCCGGAGTTGGGGAGGCACCATTTACGCCCTCCTCATCCCCACTGGTTAAAGAAGAGATGGAAATCAGCATAATGCACGTCGGTGAGGTTACCAATCACTTGAAGGAAAAGACGCAAGTGGGCGACGTGCTCGGCGTTCGCGGTCCTTATGGCGAAGGCTACCCCCTGGAAGAATTCAAAGGGAAGGATGTTTACATAGCCGGCGGCGGTGTTGGGCTTGCTCCACTGCGAAGTTTGATTTATGCTTTGCTTGCAGATATTGATTCCTACAAAAACGTCCGTGTTAAATTTGGAGCTCGAAACCCGGAAGCAATTATTTACAAAGACGAGGTTGAAAAGTGGCTAAAAGGAGACGAACTTGAGCTTCAACTAACCGTTGATTCGGCAGAAGACTATCCGGACTGGGACGGCGAAGAGGGTGTGGTTACGACCATAATGGAAGACCCGGACGCAGACATCGAATCGGGTGTTTCCGTAGTCTGTGGACCACCTATAATGATGAAATTCGCAACGCTAAAACTACTGGACATGGGTTATGATCCCGATCAGATTTATCTTTCAATGGAAAAAAATATGTCCTGTGGGGTTGGCAAGTGCGGCCACTGCGGTATTGGTCCCTATTACGTCTGCAAACATGGACCGGTAATGACATACGATAAACTTGAAGATTACGACGAAGTTTTTGACTGACAGGTAGATAAATATGGAAACAGGATTATTCGTTGACCTTGAAATTTGCCGCCGTTGTCCTGAATGCGTGGTTGACTGCAGCTACTTCTACCACCCTCACAACAACGGTATAACAAAGATGCGCGAGAAGGGTACCTGGGAAAAAATATGCCGCCAGTGTGAAGACGCTTTCTGCGTTGAATCCTGTCCTCAGGAAGCTCTTGAAAAAAACGGGGATGGCCGGGTCGAACGAGCCAGCATGCTCTGCATACGCTGTCGTACCTGCACCATTGCCTGTCCTTTTGGTACAATGGACCGCGATGTCTTAGCCTTTTTACACTCCGGTTGTGACCTCTGCGAACCACGGCTCGACAAGGGGCAAAAGCCGGTTTGCGTCGATACCTGCCCCTACGACGCAGTTGATTATGGCGACTATGAAGAAGATCGTGAAGACCACGTTTACCGGGTGGAAGAGGGGTTCTTCGTTCATGCTGTTGACTGGGAAGAAGAAGAGGTGGAAGAAAAATGATGGCCACTGACTGGTATATGTATCTGCTTTATTTTCTTATCTTTCCCGGGTTTATTTTTTCCTTACTGGTTGGCCTGCTGGCCGTTTGGATCGATCGCAAAGTTACCGCACGTATCCAGTGGCGCGTTGGTCCACCACTGCTTCAGCCTGTCTATGATTTGGTTAAATTAATCGGTAAGGAAGTGCTGTTACCCGTTGGCGCACAGCCACTTGTTTTTCTTTTTGCACCTTTGGTTGGCCTGGCCGGAGCGGTTCTGGCAGCTTTTCTGCTCGGTTCGGTGAACTTTTTACAGAGCAGTTTTGTCGGCGACCTAATCGTTCTCGTCTATCTCTTGTTTCTACCTTCGCTGGCCATTATAATTGGTGGCTCAGCCTCCGGCAATCCAATATCTGCCATTGGGTCTTCGCGTGAAATGAAATTAATTCTTGCTTATGAATTGCCCTTGGCTTTAGCCGTAATTACGGTGATTATCAATGCAGGATTCACCTTGAACTTAAACAATATTGTGGCTGGCCCCGGAGCTGCTTCCGTCTCCGGATTTCTGGCTCTGCTGGTTACTTTGATCTGTGTGCAGGCCAAACTGGCCGTGGTTCCTTTTGACATCCCCGAGGCCGAGACGGAAATAATGGAAGGTCCACTGGTCGAATACTCCGGTCTGCCGCTGGCTATTTTTAAAACTATGGAAGCGCTGCTTCTTTATATTTTACCCCTTTATGTGATCACTCTGTTCCTTGGTGGGCTGGGAGAGGGCTGGTGGATGCTACTTGGCGTCTTAAAATATGTTCTGCTGCTGGTGATTATTATTCTGATAAAAAATACGAACCCGCGCCTGCGCATTGACCAGGCCGTAAATTTTTTCTGGACCAAGGTTACGGCGCTCGCTCTGATTGCCGCCGGTCTGGCGGCATTGGGTGAAATTTACGGGGTGAGCTGGCTGTGAACCAAAATCCAATAACGTCATTCCGGGCGAAGCGAAGCGGAGACCCGGAATCCCCCCCCCTTTCTTTTCCCCCCTTCAAGGGGGGAAAGAACATGGATTGCGGATCGGGGTCCGCAATGACGAGCAATTCGGGAGGTTGAGATCGTGAACTGGAAAGAGAGACTGGCCCGCTGGGGTATCAAGCGATCTCCCTGGGTCTACCATGTTAACACCGGTGCCTGTAACAATTGCGATATTGAGATTCTGGACGTTTTGTGCCCCCGATTTGACGCGGAACGCTTCGGAATAAAGCTTGTCGGAACGCCCCGGCACGCCGACGTTTTGCTGGTTTCCGGACCGGTTACCAGACACACGGAACAGCCTCTGCGAGACGCTTACGAAGCCACACCAAAACCATGCGCCGTGGTTGCTTTTGGCGCCTGCGGCTGTTCCAGCGGCATCTTCAAGGACGGTTTGAATGTAAACGGCACGGTCGACCGTGTAATCCGTGAAGAAGATCCGGAAGCAATTATAACTTACGTGCCCGGCTGTCCGCCGCGGCCGGAAGCTATTATCTCAGCCGCCGTTAAAACACTGGAGGCTCTCTGAATGACACCCGATAACGTAGTTGAAAAAATTGAAGAAAAAATCGGTGACGACTACCTCGCGCTGCGCAAGCAGAACGAGAAACGTTATTACGTCGAAATAGAAGCGGCAAGTATAGTTGAGGCGGTACAGTTCGTCTATCAAGAATTAGAGGGTCGTCTTGCCACGATCACCGGGCGAGACACGGAAGCCGGTATTCAACTGCTCTATCACTTCGGCTTTGAAAGCGGTGGTTTCTTCGTTACGCTTCGAATAATTTTAGATCACGAGTCGCCCCGGGTAGACTCAATCCACGAGGTTATTCCCGGCGCTGCCTATGTGGAAAGAGAAATCAGTGACTTCTTGGGAGTTAAGGTTGAAAATATTAGCGACAGCTCAAAATTTTTAAAATTTGACGGTCTCCCCGACGACCATTATCCGCTTCGCCAGGGAGGAGAGGAGCCAAAAAATGAGTAAATCACCGGAAAAGAAAGTAATCCCTTTTGGCCCCTATCATCCTGTGCTGGAGGAAGGGGAGCTCTTTGAGCTTACTGTGCGCGGCGAAGTTGTCGAAGAAATTTACTGGAAAACCGGTTACAATCACCGCAGTATAGAGACTATTGCTGAGACTAAAACATACGATCAGATATGCTTCCTGGTTGAACGTATCTGTGGAATCTGTTCACACTCTCATCCTTATGGATTTGTGCGCGCCGTGGAAGATCTGGCCGAGGTGGAAATACCGGAGCGAGCCGTATATATTCGCACGATTGTAGCTGAACTCGAGCGTCTTCACAGTCATCTGCTCTGGATGGGACTGGCCGGCCACTTTATCGGCTACAACACGGTCTTCATGTGGGGCTGGAAGTACCGCGAACCGGTCCTCGATATTCTTGAGGAAGTGACGGGTAACCGCCAGCACTACGCAACTCTGAAAATCGGGGGCGTCCGCCGCGACCTCGAGGAAAGCAAATACGAGAAGATACTCGATATGCTTGACGATGTAGAAGAGAAGTGCCGCATGCTGCTGGAAGCAGTTCCTGAAGACCCGGTGCTCAAGTCTCGTCTCCAGGGGGTTGGTGTCCTTACCGAACAGGAAGCCCGTGACTGGGGCACCTTGGGACCAACTGCACGGGGATCCGGATATGATATTGATGTCCGCCGGGACCACCCCCATGCCGCCTACGACTGGGTTGATTGGGACGTTTGCGTGGAAGAATCTGGTGACGTTTATGCCAAAACAATGGTCCGCTTGCGAGAAAACATGGAGTCGATAAAAATTATTCGCCAGTGTATAGATCAGATGGTTCCCGGACCAATTGAAAACGAAGTCCGTGAAATACCGCCGGGAGAGGGGATAGGCACCTACGGAGCCCCCCGGGGAGAGACGTTCCACTACGTTGCTTCCGACGGAACTAACAGCCCGATACGCCACAAAGTCAGGGCACCCAGCTTTAACAATGTACCTTCTTTTGAGGCTTCCTGTATCGGCGAAGAGATTGCCGACGTTCTACTGACTCTGGCTGCTGTCGACCCCTGTTACTCCTGCACCGAGCGTTCACTGAAACTAACTCCGACCAGCAGCGACGAACGTCTGCTGACGCCGCGACAACTACTGGAAGCTTCAAGAAACAAAACCAAAGAGCTGATCGACCAATGCTGAATCAACTGGATTTAATAATGCCCCTGGCGATTGTGCTGCCACTGTTTACCGGCATACTGGCCGTTATAGTACCTTCACGGTTGAAGGTAATAAAAGAGCTAATAGTAGTAGTTACCCTGGTCAGCTTATTAATCGGTGCGGTAGGACTGGCCATTGCTCCCAACCAGGAATTACTCTGGGGCGGGCTGCGCTCCGATGGACTGGCCGTCTTCATATTTTTCTTCACCGTCTTCTTCGCCGCTGTTAACGCTATTTACGCTTTTGGAACTGAGAGTGAAGCTGAACGTTCGAACGAATTTTTCGCTTATTTTCTCTGGACAATTGGTGCCGCGGCCGGGGTTATCTTTTCTACTAACATGATACTTTTCTTAAGCTTCTGGGGCTTTCTCGGCCTGACCCTGTACTTAATGATTGGTCTCGCGGGTCCCTCGGCCTCCGCCGCCGCTAAAAAGACAATGCTGATCACCGGCGGCGCCGATGCTTTTCTGATTCTCGGGCTGGCTATGCTCTTTCTCCTCAATCTACCGGGGGAAAGCGTCGACGGCCTCGCCGCCCTGATGAGCAATGCCGGTAGCGCTATGGACCTCTGGAGCCAGCAGCCGGTAAGCGGTACTTATGGAGTGCTGGCTTTTTTGCTTCTCAGCCTCACCGCCTTCTCAAAAGCCGGTGCTTTGCCGCTGCACACCTGGGTTCCTGATGCCGGTGAAAAAGCCAAACCAACAACTGCCGCTTTTCTTCCCGGCTCGCTTGATAAATTACTTGGTATTTATTTCCTCTATCGTATCTGCACTGAAATATTTAGTTTTTCGGCCAGTTCCTGGGCTGTCATTTACCTGATGGCGATCGGTGCTCTTACAATTATAAGCGCCGTAATGTTAGCCCTTGTTCAACACAACATTCGTCGGCTGCTTGGCTACCACGCCGTCAGCCAGGTCGGCTACATGGTCCTTGGTTTAGCCACTTTAAATCCAATCGGCATGGCCGGCGGTCTTTTCCACATGTTAAACAACGCAATTTATAAATCAGCTCTTTTCCTCTGCGCCGGCAATGTCGAGGACGCAGCGGGAACGGGCGAGCTGGAAAAGCTCGGCGGACTGGGTAAGCTCATGCCGCTGACTTCTATATCCATGCTCATCGCCGCCCTGGCCATCTCCGGGATACCACCGCTAAACGGGTTTGTCTCCAAGTGGCTGGTCTACCGGGGGCTGATTGAAACAGGAGAGGCTGGTGGTGCACTCTGGATTATCTGGCTGCTGGCGGCAATGTTTGGCAGTGCCCTGACGCTGGCCTCTTTCATAAAGGTTATGCACTCCGTCTTCTGGTCGACGCCCAGCACACGGATTAATCTTGAAAAAATCAGGGAGGTCAATTATTTTCGTACCCTGCCGGTGTTAATATTGGCCGGCATCTGTATTGTCTTTGGAGTCGCATACACTTACCCGCTTTACACGTTTATCGCCCCGGCGGTGGCAACGCTGGAAGAATTTGTCGCCCTGAACCTATTTGCCGCCTGGAATGCCGCAGTTGCGGCCGCTTTACTGGTCCTAGCGGTGGTGGCTGGTATCTTTCTCTACTGGCTGTTTGATTCGCTTAAAGATCTACGCCGAGTTCCCACCTGGGTAGGCGGGTCGGTTCACGACCCCGAGCGGGCTTATTTTCCGGGCACAGAGTTTTACCGGACAATTGACGAAATGCCTCTTTTAAATAAAATATTTAGTCTGCAGAAAAAAGGCTACTTTGACGTCTATGAGCTCTTCTCCGGGCTCAGTCTCTCAATTGCCTCTTACTTCAGTAACTCCCACACGGGTGTTTTAACCACCTATGTTACCTGGGCGCTGGTCGGCTTAATTATTTATCTCTTCGTTTTTATGGGTATGTGGTAGCATGACTCCCTATATAATAGCACTGCTGCTTGTCTTTATGATTATCGGGGCTATCATCGCCCTGGAAATCCGAGATACTCTTGCTGCAGTTGTAGCGCTGGCTGCGGTTGGTATTGGAATTTCCATTGCCTTCCTCTTCATGGGAGCACCAGACCTCGCAATTACACAGGTAGTGGTTGAAGTGCTTGTCTTGCTTATATTAATTCGCGCTACTATTAGCCGCGATGTTACTACTATAGAAGCGGGCCGACCACAGTTCGTAATGACTATTTCCGTCTGTGCACTACTTATTCTGCTACTTTTCAGTCTGCACATGGTAGAAGTTTTGCCGACTTTTGGTCTCCAGGACCACATGGTAAATATAGGCAATCCTTCTTTTCACTACCTGAGCGAGGCCTTGAGCGAAACCGGCGCCGCTAATATTGTAACCGCTATACTGCTTGATTATCGTGTTTATGACACCCTGGGTGAGGTAACCGTATTATTCGTTGCCCTGATCGGTGTCTGGACTGTACTGCGTAAGAAAGGCCGATTGCGCGGAGAAGCTGTTGCTTTTGGGCAGAAGGAGGAAGACGATGAAGCCTGATCAAGGAATGTCACTAATCGTCAAGACTGTCACCTGCTGGATAAACAGCTTTATTTTTCTCTTTGGGATTTACGTTATGCTTTTTGGCCATATAACTCCCGGTGGAGGATTCCCGGGCGGGGTAATCATTGCCTGTTCCTTCATTCTGATTACCCTGGCAGCAGGGAAAGAGTTTGCGCTTAAACTATTTTCACTTGACGACGCCTCGGTGGTGGACAGTTTCAGTATCTTCTTATTTTTATTCATTGGTTTCCTGGGATTGATTTTAGGCAATTACTTCCTGCAAAATTTTATGGCTGCCGGCGAACCCTTTCGATTACCCAGCGCCGGAACGATTGTCTTGAACAACGTAGCAATTGGTCTGAAAGTCGGAGCCGCTATCTTCGCTATGTTCATGTATCTCTCCCTGTTCAGACTCGACGAGGGGGAGGAGACGGAATGATTTACGGTCTCTGCCTGATACTGTTTCTGGTAGGTTTTTACGGTATCGTCGTTAAACGCAATCTGATTAAAATTATCATGGGACTTATTATCATGGAATATGCTGTTCACCTTTTTATAGTTCTGGTCAGCTACCAGCGTGGCGGTATTGTTCCCATCCTGCAGGAGGGGCAGAGTATCTCAGAATTTGTACAACTTGCCGTTGACCCGCTGCCGCAGGTGCTTGTTCTGACAGCTATTATTATCAACTTTGGCATAACCGCTCTGGTTGTTGCTATAGCTATTAGGCTTTACGAAAAATACGGGACTTTTGACATCAATGAAATCAGGAGGCTGCGCGGATGACCAACCTGCCGGTATTGTTTGTTGCCCTGCCACTGGCCATGGGTTTCCTTTACATTCTACTTCTCAAACAGCGGCCCTACGTTGCGGAAATTGTATCTGTTGCCGTAACACTGGTTTTACTGCTACTTGCTCTGAGTCTTGCCGGAGCCGGCACTTTCCAGGACGGCTATCTAGTCACCAGTTTTAATCTGCCTGTGGGCGGCTGGGATATTCCGCTTGGAATTAATATATTTCTTGACGGCTTGACTGTATTCATGTTGATTGTCGTTAATCTGGTTAGCTTCGCCGTCATACTCTATTCAGTTAATTATTTACAGCGTTATACGTCACGCACTTATTTTTACTCGCTGATACTATTCATGTTAGCCGGTATGAACGGCATGTTAATAACCGGCGATCTTTTCAACCTGTTCGTCTTCCTGGAGCTGGCTTCAGTCTCTTCCTACATACTGGTCAGCTTTGGGGTTGAAGCCGAGGAACTCGAAGCAGCTTTCAAATACCTGGTTATGGGAGCCATAGCTTCAGCTTTGATCTTGCTTGCAGTAATACTTGTCTACCTGGTAACCGGTACTTTGAATATGGCTTACGCCGCCCAATTTATCCAGGAACAGGGCATGAATAGAGCGCTTTACTTTGCTTTTGCTCTCTTTATGATGGGTTTTTCGCTGAAAGCTGCGTTGATCCCGTTCCACGCCTGGCTACCCGACGCCCATCCCTCGGCACCGGCACCAATATCGGCAATGCTCTCCGGTGTTGTTATTAAGGTGCTTGGCGTCTATGCCATGCTACGCGTCGGCTTCAACGTCTTTGATCTTGGAGCCGACCCGGTTTTCCTCAATCTGCTGCTTGTTATTGGCGGTATTTCGATGATAATTGGAGTTCTGCTTGCTCTCTACCAGTGGGACATAAAACGTCTCTTTGCCTATCATAGCATCAGCCAGATGGGTTACGTAATTATGGCCGTTGGGCTGGGCACCTCGCTCGGCATCGCCGCCGGTCTGTTCCATCTTTTCAACCACGCAATCTTTAAATCCTTGCTCTTCTTAAACTCCGGCGCCATCGAAGCCGCCACCGGCACCCGCTCGCTTAAAAAAATGGGTGGACTGGCAAAACTGATGCCCGTGACCGGCGTTACTTCCATGGTGGGGTCGCTGTCTATCTCTGGCGTTCCCCCCTTCAACGGCTTCTGGAGCAAGGTATTGATAATTTTTGCTGCGGTTCTTGCTGGCCGGCCGGTTTATGCACTACTGGCTGTAATTGGCAGTATATTAACACTGGCTTCCTTCATGAAAGTCCAGCGTTACGCCTTCTGGGGTAAGTCACATCTGTCTGAGAAAAAACAAAATAGTAACCTAGAGGCACCTCTTTTTATGAAAGTTTCAATGCTTTTTCTTGCAATTTTCTGTATATTTCTTAGCTTTTTGATTGTTCCCGTTTTACGTGAAATGATTCTAACACCGGCCGGTGAGGACCTGATTCGCGGTGCCTCCGGTTATCTTGCGAGGGTTGGAATACTATGAGACGAGCTGTTATTTTTGTCCTTTCTCTGATTACCTGGCTGTTGCTGGCCCTGCCTATTGACATTGTTGCCTGGGAAATACACTGGGCTAACCTGATTGCCGGGATTTTCGCTTCGCTGATCGTTGCTTTGCTCTTCGACGAAGTTTTTATAAAAGAGCACGCCCGGGCGGTAAATCCTCTCCGTTATCTCTGGTTTTTAATCTATGTTCCAGTCTTTGCCTATTACTGTATTCTTGCAAATATTGACGTCGTTTATCGTGCTATTCATCCGGATATGCCGATCAAACCGGGTATTGTAAAAATAAAGACTGACTTGACCACAAACTCCGCCCTGACTGCTCTGGCTAATTCTATCACCCTGACACCCGGAACGCTTACAGTTGACGTTGATTTTGAAAATGAAGAAAATATACTCTATGTCCACTGGATTAATGTAAAGACAACAGACGTGGATGAAGCTTCGGAAATAATTGCCGGCCGCTTTGAGGGCCTGATCAGGAGAATCTTCGAATGACAACCTTTGGTTTCTTTTATCTCGTTTTGCTGGCTTGTGTTTTTATGTGTCTTTATCGTATTGGCCGGGGACCGACTGTGCCCGACCGTATTGTTGCCATCGATATCCTTGGCGTTGTTATTGTTGGTTTCTGCGCTCTACTCTCCATGGATACCGGGCAAGACGTCTATATGATTGTTGGTATTTCCTGGGCACTTATTGGCTTCATTGGCAGCCTGGCCCTGGCCAAACATCTGGAGGGGAAGAGTTTCGATGAGTGAAATAATTGGATTGACATTAGTTTCTATCGGCCTGTTGTTTGACTTCTTCGGCTGTTTTGGTCTGATTCGGTTTCCCGATGTTTTTAACCGACTGCAGGCTGCTACTAAATGTGTTACCCTGGGAACCTGTTTTATTCTTGTTGGCACTTTTGTCTATCTTGGCCCCGGCGCAATTGGTATAAAAGCTCTGATTGCCCTGGCCTTCATTGTCGTTACCACGCCAACAGCAGCTCACGCTATTTCGCGCGCCTCCCACGCCGCGGGCGTTGAGCTTGACGAATCAACCGTTGTTGACAAATACGCGGAAGAGAAGGATTAACATGAAAAACGCAAAGACGCAAAGAAGGTTTACAACATGAGCATACCACTGCCTAAATTACGGGAATTAAAAGAAGCTATTACCGCCCTGATTAAGGGCCCGGATACCGTTGATTATCCGGCCGAACCGTGCGAACCGGCGGAGAATTTTCGCGGTGCACCTGAATTTCAGGAAGACGGCTGTGTCGCCTGCGGCGGCTGCGAAAACGTCTGTCCAGCCGACGCTATCGATGCTATTGATGTCATTGACGCTGACTCCCCCTACCGCCGCATGATTCGCCACTTCGACGAGTGTATATTCTGCGGACAGTGCGTTGAACTGTGCACAACTGAAGAAGGAATTGAATATACTCACCGCTATGATCTGGCCACTGACGTCCGCGAGGAACAGACCAGTGAAGTGGAGAAGGAACTCGTATTTTGTGCCGGCTGTGGCGACCTTATCTCCGCTTACGAACACATACTATGGGTTGGGGATGAGCTTGGCCCAAAAACCTACAGCAACCCAACTCTTTACCTGGCTCGACTGGCCCGGCTGGAACTTGTGAATGAGAATGAAATTAAACAAGGTATTCGTGATAAGCTCGATCGGGACCGAAGAATGCGCCTGCTCTGTCCCGCCTGTAAACGCGACGCCTCGCTATTCGAAGCCCATCACGAAGTAGAAGAACCTCCCGATTTTGAGGACGTATAATTTCTCTTCCCGCACCACTTAAAAAAAAGCTCGATTCATTTCTGCTCAATAAAAAGGTCTACCTGATGGGTATCGGTCACCGGTTGAAAAATGACGACGCTTTCGGTTCGCTTCTCGGTGAGGAACTGGCGAACCACCTGGTGGATAATGAAAATTTTAGAGCTATTGATTGTGGCACAACCCCACAAAATTTTTTAAAACCCGCTGCTGAATTTAATCCTGACGTCGTACTTTTAGTTGATGCCGTGCGACTGCCTAAACAGGCCGGCGATCTAATCCTGGTGAAACCGGAAGAGGTCTCCTTAACCGGTTTCTCCACTCATAACTTTTCTCCCGCTTTTTTGTTTGATAAGTTAAAAGAACGCACTGGTGCTGAAATTAAGATTCTCTGTCTAATACCTCAATCAACCGCGACCGGAACCGAATTGACCGAGGTATGTAGAAAAAGTTACGAAGAATTGTTAAATTATTTTTTGGACTTTCCCCCTTTCCTTTTTCCCCCTTGAAGGGGGGAAAGACAAGGGGGGGAGAAAAATGGATCGCGGGTCGGGGCCCGCAACAACGCTGGAGACACCAAATATATAAAGTGATGATTTACCTATGCGTCTTATACAGGCTTCGTTAATTGAGGAAGATGTTAAACCGCTCACCGAATGGTTGGAGAGCGCCGATTACGATTACGTCCTTCTCCCCGAGGAAAAAGAAAAATACAGTCATCTTCTAATGCTTCCCGTTAAAAATAGAGAGACTGATGACGTCCTGCAGAAACTTCGCGGTCTCGGAGTTGATACGGAAGGATTTCTCATAATTTCCGAGGTGGAAGCGGTAGTCTCTCAAAAAATTGAAGTAGAACGTGATAAGGAGCAAGACGGAGAAGGGGAGGGGGAAGGGAAAATCGCCCGGGCCGAGCTGCGCGAGTCAGCGCGTGCTCTTTCACGGCGTTCTGTTAACTATATCCTTTTCACTCTACTCAGTGCTATAGTGGCTACCGCAGGGCTACTTATGGACAGCGCTTCCGTGGTGGTTGGCAGCATGGTTATAGCCCCCCTTATCGGGCCGGCAATGGCTTCCAGCGTTGGCAGCGTGATAAAAGATAACGAACTCTTCTGGAAGGGAATCCAGGCTCAAATAGTTGGTATATTTACCGCTATTGGCGGCGCCACGATTTTTGCCTTTTTAATGCGTTTTATTACAGCGCCAAGACTTAATCTGATGTTAATCGGCCAGATAGCTGAGCGGGTTCATCCCGGCTTGCTCTCTCTCGCCGTTGCTCTGGCCGCCGGGGTGGCCGGGGCTCTTTCATTAACCTCAGGGGCCAGCGCCGCCCTGGTCGGAGTAATGATCGCTGTCGCTTTAATTCCTCCGGCCGCCACAGTCGGCCTTGGCATTGCTTATTTTGAACCTATTATTGCGCTCAGTTCTTTTATTCTTGTCGTAGTTAATATACTCTCCATCAATCTGGCCGCCTTGATTACACTCTGGTTCAAGGGGTATCGACCCGAAAAATATCATCAAAAAGACAGCGCCCGGGGAAATACACTCCGCCGCGGTTTTATCCTCGCTCTGGCAATTATCGCACTTACAGGATTTTTGACCACCACAACGATGTATGAACGCCGCAGTGGTATTCAGCATCAGAAAATTTTAGATACTGTTGAGGCGACGGGAATGGATTTGTTAGATCACGAAGTTGAATACGAAATGAGCTGGCTTTTCCGCCGTGCTTCAACAATTACTCTAATTGTCAGAGAATACGACAAAAATCAGCTGGAAGAGCTCAGGTCTTTACTGGCTGAAAAAGAGATTGATCTTGAAATCAATCTGCTCCAGCAAGCTTTGCAAAAAATCAATCCTTAATCATTTTGAGCCGGAACCTACCGAAGCCCCGTCATTGCCGGGCTTGGCCCGGCAATCCCGTAGTCTCAACCCCGAGATTCCGGATCTGCGGGCACTTCGTATCCTTGTCCGGAATGATGTTGGGAGGTTTTGATTTTGAGCTAACTTCTCACTGTTACAAATACTGGTTCGCTTTCCTGTATCAGATTGTCTGCTATAGCCATAATTTCATCGTTAGAAACCTCGCCAACCAACCGCGGATATTGTTCATCAAACTCTGCTCCTCTACCCAGTATCTCGTAGAAACCGCGGTGAGCTGCTGTATCGGCAAAAGTCTCGTGCTTTAACTGGAAATTACCAGAGAGGTATTCTTTCACACCGGATAGCTTTTCTTCCGATACTCCCTTATCACTTATTCCTTCAACAATCGCTTTAATCCCCTCACAAAACTTCTCCCCCTCGGGGTCTCCCCCTCCCAGATAAAACATAAATAATGACTGTTGACGATAACTCGGGTAGTAGCTGCCCACCTGGTAGCCGAGCGATTGCTTTTCCCGCAGCTCTTCAAACAGCAAACTGCTCATTCCACCGCCAAGCAGAGTAGAAAACAGTTTGGTCGAAACATAATCCTCGGAATTTATCGATGGCGCCGGGTAGGCAAGTACGTGCGTTGGTTGATCTACTTGTCTTGTAATAATCTTGCGCTCTGGTGTGTAAAATGATTTGACAGGCGGAGCATAACTGGCTTCAACGGCCGGCAACTTTAAGGATCCAAAAACTTCTTCCAGCTCATCAATTTCTATCGCACCGACTGCTGAGACAACCAGTTGATCAAGACTGAAAAAAGAATTGTAAAAATCTTTAACATCTGCCTGATTTAACTCTTCGATCGATTTCCGGCTGCCTAACGTGTGGTGGTTGTATGGGTGGTTCCCATAAATCAGCTTGCGGGCTCGATCACGAACGCTGGCCTGGGAGCTGTCCTTGCGGCTATCGGCTTGAGAAGCCTGCTGAATTTTTAATTTAGCCAGTGCTTCTTCAGAAAAACCGGGGAGGTGAAATAGCTCCCGCATCAAATTTAAGAGCAGTTCTTTCTTTTCATTTGGTGCCATAAAAGTAAACTTTAAATAATCAGTCCCAGCTCCACCGGAAACTTTTATACCGTTGTCTTCCAGCAACTGAGAAAATTCATAGATATCTTTATCTGCTGTCTGTGCAGACAACAGCCGTCCCGTCAGATTAGCCAGACCTTCTTTACCGGCTGGTTCCACCCCGCTGCCACCGGGGATTAATACTTTGACTACACTCAAAGGCGGAAGCTCCCGCTTTTCCTGAATTATCTTACAGCCGTTGGAAAGCTTTATTTTCTGAAATTTATTACTCCTGTCAGCAGCCATTTTACTCTCCCTCCTCCGGTTCCAGCAGAACGCCTGTCCATCGCTCCGGATCAAGTAGCTCTCTGCTGATCTCTCTTAACTGTTCCGCTGTTGCTTTCTCAAGCCCGCGCAAATATTTGGCAAAGTGATCAAACGACTCCACAACCCGGCCATAGCCGAGCTGATTTGCTTGACCGGCTGCTGTCTGTGCTGAAAACATGACGTCCGTTTTTAGCTGCACACGACTTCGCTCAAGTTCTTGCTCAGTTGGAGGTGTTTTCGCTAATGCCTTCATTTCATTGTAAATTGCTTCCATTAAATTACCGGTAGCTTCTGGTTCACAGCGAAAACGAACAACAAGTGGGCCGCTTTCTCTTTGCGTCCAAAAACGAGCCGTCAGGGTAGATGCCAGCTCTTCTCGCAGCACCAGCTTTTCATAAAGCCGGGAAGCCGGGCCTCCACCTAATATTTCCATTAATAAATCAAGCGCTGCTATACGTTCGTCGTCGGCAGGATATCCCGGCGTCCCCAGAACACCATAAACTTGATTCACACGGCCAGAAACTCTTTTCATTCCATTTTCTAACGGCTTTTTTATTGCAGGAAAATCCATCGTCCCCAGGTCTTCTTTAGACTCCAGCGATTCAAACAGTTGCTTTATCTGGTCCAGCAGTGGCTCGCGATCGAAGTCCCCGGCTATGATCAGAGTAGCGTTTTGGGGAGCATAAAATTTTTCATAATAGGATAGCAGATCCGAGTAGCTAACTGATTCCAGCACTTCACGAGAACCGATGACAAGCCGCTCGTAAGGATGGTCGTGATAAAGACGGGGAATAAATTGTTTCCACAAAATTTTATCGGGTTGATCACTGTAGCGGTCCAGTTCTGATAAAACAACCCGTCGTTCTTTCTCAAATTCATCTTCAGGCAGACGGGGATGAAAACAGAGTTGACTTAAAAGCTCCAGTCCGCGCTGCCAGCGGTCAGCGGGCAGAGTAACGTGATACTTTGTATAGTCCTGAGAAGTGGCGGCGTTCTGCCGCCCGCCAACTTCTTCAATAAGTCGATTGACCTGCTGCGGTGAGTATTTCTCAGTTCCCTTGAACAACATGTGTTCTAAATAATGGGAGAGACCACTGTTAGTTTCATTCTCATACAGAGCACCAACACGAAACCATAACTGCATTGCCACACTGCGAGCATATTCCAGTGGCTTGAGCAGCACCTCCAGGCCGCTGTCCAGCTGCATAATTTCCCCGCGACCATAAAACTCAATCTCTTTCATAAAAATTCATTCCTCTTGTCCGAAGCTGGGTTAATCCGTCCGGTAATTGAAAGACGGAATCTTGGAAGGAAAATCCATTAACCAAGATTATACCATATTTCCCTGATTCTCAGAGCCATAACTTTTTCAGTTACCAGTATCATAGTTCCATTAAAAATCCCTCCCTCTGTTTAAAAGCCCTTCTTTGCGGTATAATTAATATAGTCGTTATTTTTATAAAACTTGAGGTCCCGATATGCAATTAAATATCACCGCTGAATTCAAAAAATCTCTCGCCAAAATGGAAACTGCGGACAAACACGTCTTTATCACCGGTAAAGCGGGGACAGGTAAATCAACGCTGCTTGAATATTTTCGCAGTCAGACCGATAAAGATCTGGTTGTCTTAGCTCCTACCGGCGTCGCCGCTGTTAACGTACGCGGTCAGACCATCCATTCTTTTTTTGGGTTTGGACCGGAAATTACTGTAGAACAGGTCAAAAGGGAGTATGACGGTCGCGGCGACGAAGAACTGCTGGAAAACCTGGACGCAATTATCATTGACGAAGTCTCAATGGTGCGCGCCGACCTGCTGGATTGTGTCGATACCTACCTACGAATGAACGGCCCCGATAAAAACAAGCCTTTCGGCGAAATAAAAATGATATTTATCGGCGACCCGTTTCAGCTCGAACCGGTGCTTATGAACCAGGAGGAAGAATTTTTTGAAGAAAAATATGGCAGTCCCTGGTTTTTTGACAGTCACGCTTTTAAAGCTATTGATTGTGAAATGATAGAACTGACCACGATTCACCGCCAGGAAGATCCAGAATTTGTAGAAATTTTGAACGGTATCCGCACCCGCACAATGACCGAGACACAGTTAAAAAAACTCAATCAACGAGTCAAACCTGACTACCAGCCCCAAACTAACGACTACTGCGTTCATCTGACACCGACCAACCGTGCTGCCGAGGAGATTAACCAGCGCAACCTCGAGTCTCTGGAAACAGAAAAGGAGAAATTTATGGCTGAGGTTAGCGGTGATTTTGAACTCTCCCGCGCTCCGACTCAGCGTGAACTTCTGCTCAAAGAGGAAGCCCAGGTTATGCTCCTGAACAACGATCCTCTGCGTCGCTGGGTCAACGGCACCATGGGGCAAATTCGTGAAATTCAGAATAACCGGAAGGAGACGACTGTAGAAGTTAGCCTGCAAACCGGCGAGCGGGTTGAGGTTCAACCTTTCGAGTGGAAGATGATAGAATTTGAATACGACTCACGGGCCGGCCAATTGAGGCCGCGAACGCTGGGCACCTTCAAGCAACTCCCCATGCGGCTCGCCTGGGCAGTTACGATACATAAAAGCCAGGGGAAAACCCTGGACCACGTTATACTTGACACGCGCCGCTCGGGAATGTTTGCCCACGGTCAGGCCTACGTCGCCTTAAGCCGCTGCACGAGCCTCGATGGCTTAGTCCTGCGCAAGCCACTGCGAAAGAAGGACGTCTGGATGGACTGGCGGGTGGTTGAGTTTTTCAAAAAATATCACCTGGAACGCGAAGAGCTGGAGGACGACGAAGTTGTTAAACAAAAATTAAAACAGGCGATTTCAAAAGATGAGGACGTGGAGATAGTCTACGTAAACAGCAAGGGCGAGAAGTCACGCCGGGTTCTATCGCCCCGGAAAGTGGGACAATTCAGTTACATGGGCAATCCTTACGAAGGTCTTGACGCCTACAGCTATCGTCACGAGGAGCCACGGCAGTATTCGCTCAAAAGAATCGCCCGAGTAAGAAATTTATAATTGTTTAGCGCCCACCAGGTAATTGTGGGAACGTATGACGTCTCAGAGTTTGATCCAATGATCGTCATTGCGGACTCCGATCCGCAATCCATTATTCGTTATTTACGGTTATCGTTCAACATCTCAACCGGGACGACCAAAAGCCCAAGATGGATTCCGGTCGTCATTGTCCGGCTTGACCGGACAATCCAGTGGCTTTGACGTTGACCTTTTAGACCTATCAAATTCAAAGCCGCTGGATTCCCGTTTCCACGGGAATGACGGTCAAGACCTCGCGGGTCGTCGTTGCCGGGACATCATTCGTTCCAAGAATGACAGTGAAGACGCTAAACAATTAAAGAAATTTATAATAAAAAAGGAGGATATAATGGCTCAAAAAACATTTTTTGGCGGCCAGGACGAAGGAATTGAGTTAGAAATAGTCAAGAGCTGGCAGGCCTTTGAAAAACAGTTCGCCGGTGCCAGGCGGCTGCGGGCAATTACATTCTGTGACTCGCCTGAATTGCTGCTTGATTTTTTTGAAAAAAGAGAACTCGAACAGCTTGAAGTAGTGGTCGGTGACGTCAAGGACTACCGGGAGAGACTGGGGGAGAAAGAGATTGATCTTGTCGACCGGCTTGAAAGACTAAAGGAGAAGGAAAAACTTGTCATTTATACCTGCCCCCAAAAAGTCGTTCACTCCAAAATGTACTGGATTGAGACCGAAGCCGGCCAGACCAGGCTGATTACCGGTTCGCCCAACTTAACGCGCACCGGCTGGAGCAACCAGACCAACCACATTGCCGTCATTGACGCCGACAGAAACGAATATCTGGCTGATAAATTTAAAAAACAGTATCGGGAGCAAAAAGAAGAATACGGCGAACTGTTTCTCCAGGATTTAACCGAGGAATTAGAGGAAGAAGAGAGCGAAAGAGAAGAGGTAATACGCTACTGGCTGGAAGGCCGCAGTTCGGCACGGAATGAATTTCAGGAGTTGAACATTCGAGCAACTGATAAATTAAGAGAAGCGGAAGGCGAAGAAGAAATCGTCCTCTCTTTGCACGGCTACGAGCCGGACACCAGGGAAAAAGTGCGCGAGGATTTTACAGCTTACGGCGGCGCGGTTGGCCAGGATACCGCCCGCATAAGTCCGCCCAACTACAGCCGTTTCCTCAAGAAACGTTACGGTATCCCGCACATGGCCTTTCACGCGGATGGCCTACATTTCATTCCTCCAGGCGAAAGCCCGGTCGTTCTCTCCCAGCCGCCAAAAGACGAACGGGGTATTGATCGAGCCTTGAATAATTTAGAAAATTATTTTGACTCCGTAAAAAAATTTGGAGAAACAAACCGGCCCCTGGCCGTGCAGCAGCATATGTTTGAAGCTCTTATTTACCTGTTCTGGGCGCCGTTTGTAAATTTACAGGCCCGACTCTACAAAAGCGAAGGAATTACTAACCTGGATAAAAATCTTCCTTTCCTCTATCTCTATGGAGAATCCAACAGTGGCAAAGGAACATTTGCCCGCTTTGCCCTGGGCTTATTGTCATTGAACAGGGTGACCGGCCCACTTGACGCTGATGAGCTTGGACGACGAAATATCAGAAATGTGCGCCTGGCCAACTCCTGTTTTCCGATGGTCGTTGATGATATTGACAAGTCGAAGATAAACCAGCTTGATCCGCTTAAAAATTACTGGTCCAGTTGGGATAATGACTCTAATTTTCCGACTTTAACCTTTATAAGCAATGATCGCAAGCCAAATGAATGGTTCCGCAATCGGGCTAAAATACTTCACTTTGACGTTATGTTTCAGACAACGAAGAAAGGGGAATCCGAGGTAAATCGTATTCTGAACGCAGGGAATCCACTCTATCGCTGGGTTTCACGCGACCTTTTCCAACGTTTTCAGCGTGGTGACGTCGAGCTGCACGACGATCCGCTACAGCCGGTCCGAACTGTCCTGCAGGAGCTATACCAGGAAGCCGGCCGCACTCTACCCAAATATTTTCCGATTGAACCGGCAGAAAAATTGCACGACATGGGACGCGTAAAATGGGCACGCTTGCGCCGGGAGACTTCCATAACCACCAGCCGGCGAGACGGCAACCTGCGGATGAACTTCCCCGAGTCCTTCGAGTTTTGGGAGATTGACGAGCTTAAACGCCACCTCCCGCCCGAAGTTCGAGCAGAACGTGAAGGACACGATCTACTGGTAAAAAATCCAGAAAAATTTTACCGCTGGCTGGGTATTAACCGCTTTGACCACAGCCTGCTCGACCATTTAAAAGAAAAGTTACCTTTTTGAAAGGAGTTACTGAGCCGCTAAATGGCTGATAAAGAAAACCGGGCGCTCTGGTCGCGTCCGCGGATAGAACAAATACTGAAGGAAAAATTCGGCTTTAATTCTTTCCATCAGGGGCAACGGGCAACTATTCAAAACATTCTTGACGACAAACATACGCTGCTGGTCATGCCGACCGGCGGGGGAAAATCTCTCTGTTATCAACTGCCTTCCTTAATCAACCCCGGCGTCACCCTGGTTATTTCGCCACTTATTTCGCTGATGAAGGACCAGGTGGACAAACTAACGGCTGAAGGAATATCAGCGGCGGCAATCAACAGCAGTTTTGAGTTTAAAGAACAACTGACTCGGCTCGAGGGAATCCGGCAAAACAAATACGATCTTGTTTACGTGGCGCCGGAACGGCTGGAAAGCCAGCGTTTCCAGGAGGCTTTAAAGGACATTGAGGTGGAACTGCTTGCCATTGACGAAGCCCACTGTATTTCAAAGTGGGGCTATGACTTTCGGCCCGCTTTTCGTCGGATACCAGAGACGCGACAGCGAATTGGTAACCCGGTAGTCCTGGCCACTACTGCGACAGCAACACCGGACGTTCAACAGGACATTCGCCGGCAGCTCTCTCTACCGCAGATGAAAATAAAAGTACACGGTTTTAACCGTCCCAACCTTTATCTCGATGTGCGCCGCTGTTCGGCGCCGGAGGATAAAGACAAAGAAATTGATAAGTTGTTAAAAAAAATAGGTAAGGGGAGCGTTATCATCTATACCGGGACGCGAGATGAAGCGGAAAAACTGAGCGAGCACGTAGAAATAACTACGGGTTTAAAAGCCGCCTGTTATCACGGCGGGATGGGTCGCAAGCGGCGCAAAACTATGCAAAGAAAATTCCTGGCTGACGAGGTGCAGGTAATGGTGGCTACCAACGCTTTTGGAATGGGAATAGATAAGCCGGACATTCGACTGATAATTCATTTCCGTTTTCCGGGCAGTATTGAGTCTTATTACCAGGAGGCGGGGAGAGCGGGCCGTGACGGTCTGCCGGCCCGCTGTGTACTGCTGTTTCACCTGGAAGACCGCAAGCTGCAGCGTTACTTCATTAATAACGATGCCCCCGAGACAAGCGAGGTATATGAACTTTACGATAAAATACGCCGCTCACCGCCAGGCGATAAGGATAATCCGCTTCCGGTTGGTCGCACCGCCCACCTGAAATCAGGAAAACTTGTCGACGGGAAGCTAAACGATATTAAGGTCAGAACGGGCATAAGACTGTTAGTCGAAGCCGACTGGCTGGAAGATCTGGGTTATAAAAAAGATGTTCGTTACCTGAAGATAAAAAAAGAGAAATACGACCAGTTAGAAGCTCAGATGGGTGCAGTTGAAAAAAGACGGAAGGGAAAATTTAAACGGCTGCATCAAATGATTGATTACGCATCGAGCGGGGTCGATTGCCGGCGGCGATACATACTTGATTACTTCGGCGAAGAGGAAGAAATTGAGACAAGCCCCTGCTGTGACGCCTGCGATGACTATCAAGGTAATGCGAAACAACAAGAGAACAGTTGCAGTGAGCAGCCTGCAGAATTAAACATAAATGAGACAACTTCAGACAGTTTTGAACAAACCGACGATAAAATTAATTCCTACGATTATCCGCCGTTCTGAGTTGAACAGGGAATCTGGTTAGTAAAAATTCAAGATGGATTCCGGGTCGGTCTCCCTGCGTGAAGAGGAAAATATAGGGATGAAATCAAAGAGGGAATGACAACCAACGGTTTTAATGATAATCTGTTGTGTTCTAAAAAAATTTTGTAAAAAATATTTTTGCGATTCTATCGTTCTGAGGACCGATATATTTCTGACATCATTCTCGTGGCCGTCCAGGTCACTTCCGAGGTATAAAGACCTCAAAACAACCCCATCCTGGGGTTTGTGGTCGTTATAAATCCGTCAGAAACAGATCGGTCCTCAGAACCGCCGTTTTTTTACAAAGTAGGATTCGATCATAATTTGAATAAAAATAAACGTGTCCTGCTTACAAGACACAAAACTTTAGTAATAAGTTAATTTTGAGGAGGTTATTTTTAATGAGGAAAGAAGAAATTCAGAACGATGAGGCACCGGCTGCCGTGGGTGCCTACAGCCAGGGGCAGCAGGTAGGAGAGCTGATCTTCACTTCCGGCCAGATCGCCCTGCATCCAGACAGCGGAGAGTTAGTGACGGGAAGTTTTCGAGAAGAGGCCCGGCAGGTACTTGAAAATCTGCTGGCCGTGGTGGAAGCGGGGGGAGGCTCGCGAGAAAGTATTGTAAAGACAACTGTATATCTGACCGACCTTTCGCTTTACGATGAGTTGAACGAAATATACAGCGATTATTTTGCCAAATCACTGCCGGCTCGCTCAGTAGTTGAGGTTAAAGCCCTACCCAGGGGAGTCAATCTGGAAATCGAGGCAATAGCGACGAAATGAAAAAAACTGAGACCATTGATTCCGAAACTACCCGATGCACTCAATCGATCCTGAAAACTCCGAGGCAAATTCAAAAGATGCCGTTTAACCAGGCTAAAAAACAACTATCCATTTTCATCGGGGTGACGGCTATGTTTGACGTTACTTGTAGCCTGCGCTCTCGATTGAGTGCTCGGTGATCCGGAATGTCATCGGTAAGTTCTGTTGAAAAGTATGATGAAGTCCAGCTTTCCCACGGCGGCGGCGGGAAGCTTACCCACCAACTGCTGGAGGGATTGATTTTTCCAAATTTTGACAACGAACATCTCCGGCAGAGGCACGACGGGGCAGTCTTTGAAACCGAAAATAAACGGCTGGCTTTTACCACGGATTCCTTTGTCGTCACACCACTATTTTTTCCGGGCGGAGACATCGGTAAGCTGGCCGTCTGGGGAACCGTAAATGACCTGGCAATGTGTGGAGCCCGCCCCCGCCTGCTAAGCGCTGGTCTGATAATCGAGGAAGGTTTTTCCCTTGAAAAGTTTAAAAAAATTATAGAGTCGATGCAACACGCAGCAGAGGTTGCCGGGACAAAAATAGTCACCGGGGACACAAAAGTAGTCGAACGTGGCAAAGCGGACGGCATCTACATTAACACGGCTGGAGTAGGGGAGGTGCTGTTAAAAGAAAATTCCGGACCCGCGGCAATTAAAGCAGGCGATAAAATAGTATTGAGCGGAGACGTCGGAAGTCACGGCATGGCCGTGCTGTCGCGTCGTGAAGGTCTGGAATTTGAAAGCGAGATAAAAAGTGACTGTGCGCCGCTCTGGCCGGCAGTTGAGGCGCTTATAAAAGCCGGAATAGAGCCGCGCTGTATGAGAGATTTGACACGCGGAGGACTGGCCACTAACTTAAACGAGCTGCTCAACAAAAAAATCGGAATAAGTATTGACCGGGAAGCTGTCCCCGTCAAGAAAGAGGTGGCCGCCGTCTGTGAAATTTTAGGCCTGGACCCCTTTTACTCAGCCTGTGAGGGTCGCATGGTAGTCGTCGTACCGCCCGATGAGGAAGATAAAACTATCAAAGTTTTATCTCAATTGGAAGTCACGCAGGATGCAACCACAATTGGCGAAGTTACAGCAGATAACAAAAACCTGGTCAGCGCCCGCAGCGCCTTTGGTGTTGACAGAGTGCTGGAAGTTAAAAGCGGAGAACAACTACCCCGTATCTGTTGATAGGAGGTCAAAAAATGGGAGAAACGAAAAGATTTGGCGTTTCCCTGTCCGAACAACTCTTGAATGAATTTGATAAATTAATTGAAAGCCAAAACTACTCCAGCCGTTCCGAGGCAATCCGCGACCTGATTCGCGAGGCCCTGGTTCACTCCGAATGGAAAGAGGGGAACGAACGCTGTGTTGGCACAATATCCTTAGTTTACAACCATCACACACGCGAATTATTGTCACAACTTACCAGTATACAACACGATTACACGGATGAAATAATCTCCAGCACACATATTCATCTGGACGCCCACAACTGTCTTGAAGTTTTAGCAGTTAGCGGCCCGGCTGATAAATTAAAAGAAGTTAGCAACAGACTGCGAAGCACGAAAGGGGTAATTCATGCAAAACTTTCCATGTCCACCACCGGAGAAAAAATAACCTGATAGTTAACTGCCCCTCCTTTTTTTCTGAACTCACTCAAAGAACCTCTCCCCAAAATCCGCCCGCCCCGCCGGTGGCCCTTTAAACTCCGACTAAAATTGATCCCTCGTTTCGCAGTAATTACTAAATGTTTTCCTATATCAAAACACCTAAATCCCGCATAAGCGCTTTTTACATGTTAATAGCTATAAAAAGCTTTAAGTGAATTACATCCTGATAATGACAATTTTTCGATTATCAAAACCGAAAATAATTAGCGAATCCGAAAACAGAGCAGTTGTTTACAATTTATCCACAGTTTATCAACAAAATATAGGTTTTATCCACAGACCAACTCACAAGTGACCGCCGTCTTATTCACAGTTTATCCACAGGCTTGTTTAGAAACTCAAGTTTTGCAGTTTCCCCGTTCTGAGGACCGATATATTTCTGACATCATTCTCGTGGCCCTCCAGGCCACTTCCGAGGTATAAAGACCTCAAAACAACCCCATCCTGGGGTCTGAGGTCGTTATAAATCCGTCAGAAACACATCGGTCCTCAGAACTACTGCTTCTTTTTTTACAAATTAGGGTCCAATCTCTACTTGACCAAAAATAAACGCATAGAGAAAGATATAGACTATCTTGCTTGCAAAACACAAAGCTTTAGTTAGAAAAAAGGTTTTGAAAGTTTACTGTCTGGGCTTTTACGGCTGGTTTGATATAATATTTGAGCAAGAGAGCCTCAGCGGGATACAAACCGAGAAAGGTAAGTTCATAAATGAAAATAGGTATTGTGCTCAATCCTAAAAAAATTGAAGTTTATGACCGGGTCGAGCAAGCGATTAACTGGCTGGTAGAGAAGGACTGCGAAGTTTACGTTGAGGAGGAGGCGCCTGAGAAAACAGGGGCAGAGCTGGAAAAATTAAGTGTTGAAGAGATTGGAAAAACCTGTGAAGTAGTGATTGTGTTTGGTGGCGACGGCTCAATCCTGAGAATAGCGGCCCAGTTGGCCGAGGCAGGGACGCCAATTTTAGGAATAAATTCCGGTCAGTTAGGGTTTTTAACGGAGACAACCCTGGAGGGTCTGGAAACGGCGTTGCCTCGAATAATAAACAATAAATACAAAGTTAGCGAACGTTCAATGTTGCGCGGTCAAACCAGCGATAACGGAAGTGAAATGCTGGCTTTGAACGACATGGTATTAAGCCGCGAAAAGCATGGTAGAGTGGTTGAAATAGAGGCGCGGGTGAATGACGATTTGGTAACTCGTTTTGTCTGCGACGGTATATTAATCAGTACACCGACCGGTTCCACCGCTTATAATCTAGCGGCCAACGGACCGATTGTTCACCCGGAGATGGATTCTCTTATCCTGAACCCCATCTGCCCGCACACATTGACCAACCGGCCGTTAATACTGCCGCCGGACAGTGAGATAGAACTGGAGTTACTGACCGACGACAGGTGTCACCTGATTGCCGATGGCCAAAAAAAAATAACTAACCTGAGCAATGGTGACATTGCCCGGGTTAGGAAAGCTGACTGCACGACCTCGCTCATAGTTCCACCAGAGCTCAGTTTTTATGAGCTTCTGGCCTCAAAACTCCAATGGAGCGGAAGAACGTAAACAGAGGAGTATGATGATAAGATGAGTAACAATGGAGACATATTACAAAAAATGACAGAGCTCTCTCAACGTGACAAGCGTTATCCCCGCGAGGCACTTCTGTTCGTCCTCAACGGGATCCAGTGGTCTTTTGTCGAACTGGGCCAACGACGTCATTTAAGCGGCCAGGAATTTACCGAGATGCTGGTCGCTTACGCCCGCCAGGAGTTTGGCGATTTGGCTCACACTGTTTTCCAGGAATGGGGCGTATTTTCAACCAGCGATCTCGGCGAAATTGTCTACCTGCTCATTGATGCCGGACTGATGACCAAACAAGACGAGGACAGCATTGAGGATTTTGATGACGTTCTCGACCTGGAAGAGGCACTCAGGGCCCCTGAATTTTCTCCCGGGGTCTCTTCTTGACTTCTAATCTGAAACCCGAATGAAAATTACCGCCATTTCCCAAGCGAACGGCCAGCTTAAAACCAGCCCTCTGCTGGATTACGCCAGACAAGAAAAATTATCAGATGAAAAAAGAGCTGAACAGCAAAAACTGCTTCCCACCTGGGTGGTCGATGAAGGGTCTGAATTGAAAGTCCTCTGGCAGCCGCGAAAATTCGCCCAAACGAGCGAAAACAGAGGGCCGCTGCTGCTGGTTGAAGAGACTCAACCTTCCCATATTGAGTTGACACTCGAACTGTGGCAACAAGTCGACCGAATTAGTGCCCTGGAAAAGGGATATGTGCTCAATTTTTTAAAAAATAAAAAAAAATCTACAACAAGCCAACTGAAACAACTGGCCAGTCAATCACTGCAAATCCCCCCTGCTGAGCAGTGGATTGAGACATACCTCGCTTTCCCACAATTGCCCTCAGAGCTGCAAAAACAGCTGCAGGACGAGCAGATCAGCATCAACCTCTTCTATCAGCTGAATGACCTTCCTGAAGAGCTGTTTACGCTTCTAACACAAGCACTGGCCGAACAGCGACTGCGGCTGACAGTGCAGGAAGCAAGGCAGTTAAGCACAGCCGTGCGGCGGCTGCCCAGAGACGAATTACCTGAAATTATCGGTCTTGCTCGCAGCTGTTTAGAATCAAAAGATGACCTAAAAAAACAGACTGAAAAGCTGCTTAATGGAATTAACAAAAGAGCTTACCCAGAACTTACCAACTACCGAGAAAATTTTTCTAAAAAATTGGAGGAGCTGGATCTTGACGGGCGAATAAATGTAAAACCGCCACAAAATTTTGAAGGAGATTACCTCGATTTTTCTTTTCGCTGGTCAAAAGAGGAAGATTTTGAGAAGCTCCTCCGCGCAATCAAAAAATGTCGCCGGCTGTTTGATCTGGTTTGAAAACCGGACTTAAACGTCTTCTGGTGGAACGGGAGGCCAGAAATACAAAACGGGGCCGCGAAATAATTGAACGTGCCGAACGGCTGGGTATAGAGGTGTTGAGTCCGGATGAGATTGAGCAGAATTCCAGACAGAGCCTGGTGTTAAACGCAGTTTCGAGTTCACACGTAAATAAATGGGAACACCACCCGCCCCTGCCTGACCGGGCCGAAAACTGTATCAGCCCGGTAGAAGGCTGTCCCTTTGACTGCTGCTACTGCTACCTGCTGACTTACCTGCAGGAATCGGTACCGAGAGCGACTGTAAATTATGAGCTTATCTATCAGGAAATAGAGCAGCGGATAAAAACGGGCGAGAAATACTTCAGTCTCGGTGAGCTGAGTGACGGATTAGAGCTGGAGCCGGTAATGCATTTTTTGCCCTTCATCTGGAACTTGTTTCAAAAAAACGAACAGGTAAGGCTTGAAATTCGGAGTAAAAGCATAAATGTAGGGCCGGTGCTTAGAGAATTGATGCCGCTGAAAAACGTTACTTTTGCCTGGACACTAAGCCCGCCATCGGTTGCCCGCCGTATTGAGCTTCGAACCGCGGCGCCCAAAGAGCGTATAAAGGCACTCAAGCGCCTGGCCGAGGCCGGTTTTAACTGCGCCTTGCGACTGGATCCAATTATTCTTCAAAGAGACTGGGAAGAAGAATACCGACAGTTGGTGGAACATATTTTCGCAGAAATAAACCCCAAACAACTGCAGTATATCATTTTGGGTTGTTTTCGTTTCCCGGCCGGTCTTGATCAAACAATTGAGAAGCGATTCCCGGGGCGTGATTTTATTCGGGACGAGTTTGTGCGGGGGCCGGACGGCAAATACAGATACCCGCGTTTTCGCCGAACGGCAGCCTACCGCAAATTCTTAAACTGGCTGCCGGTAGAAAATCTGCGCGTCGGTTTGTGCATGGAACCAGAGTATATCTGGAACGATTTAGTGATAAAAAAATGAAAAATAAAATCACAAAACCTTCCAACGTCATTCCGGGCAAGGGAGCGTAGCGACCGCAGACCCGGAATCTATGGTATATTCAAGATGGATTGCCGGGTCAAGCCCGGCAATGACGAAATCGGTGGAGGGTTCTGATAAAATCAAAACTGGAAATTTCTCGGAATAGATTGTAAACTATAAATAGACGAAAATAGATCGACAAAGACAGCCTTAGACACAGCAGCCAGAGAAGAGAGAACGAATATACCAGAAAATACCGGTGGGACAAAAAATGTCGATTGTAGAAGAGAGCGGCGCACTCCTGTCTTCAAATCCTCTTACCCCAACCTTCATTTTATCCCGACATAGTTTATCTGCGTCTAACATTTATTTTAGAGGTGAATTGCAGTGGAAGTAACATGGTACGGTCACGCCTTTTTTAAATTGGAGACTGAGAATGACAAAATTTACGTGGATCCGTTCATCGAAGGCAACGAGCTCTGTCCAATAGAAGTTGATGAAATAAAGTCGGCCGACTACGTAACGGTTACCCACGGCCACGATGACCACTACGGACAGGCGGTGAAAATTTGCAAAAATACCGGGGCAACACTGGTTGCCAATTATGAAATTACCGTCGACGCCAGCGAGCAGGGGGTTAGCGATGTAGAACCGATGAATATTGGGGGGAGTGTTAGCGGTGAAGAGGTCAAATTTCACATGACCGAAGCACTACATTCTTCCGGCGCCCTCGGTCACCAGTGCGGCTTTGTCATTGAAACACCTGAGTTAAACGTCTATCACGCCGGAGACACGGGACTGTTCTCCGACATGGAGCTGATCGGCGAGATGCTTGAACCCGAGCTTGCGCTACTGCCGATCGGAGATCGCTTTACCATGGGGCCCCCGAGCGCAAGCCGCGCCGTCGAGATGCTGGGCGTTAGCCAGGTAATACCAATGCACTACAACACTTTTGAACCGATAAGCCAGGACCCGGAAAAGTTCAAAAAGCTGGTCGGCTACGAAGCAGAAGTGATTGTTCTACAGCCGGGCCAGACACACTTTAGTCGCGGCATCGAATGATGATTTATGGTCGAAAACAGCAAATTTGAACAAAAGAACCAGCGTCGCTGGTCTCTGGCTCAGGTCGACGCATCAGGGGACTTTGAAGATAACCTCCGGCAGACACTGAATTTGATTGAGTCGGCGCGGACAGACGGCTGCTCGCTGATTGCTTTTCCCGAAAACTTCCTGCTGCGGGGTGACGGTGATACCATTAGAACTCTTGGTTATAAAGCGGGAGAAGAAGGACTAAAACAGCTAAGAAAAAAAGCAAAAGAAGAGAAGATAAATATTATTGCCGGATCAATTCCGGAACCGGTCGGCGAGGCGGGAGGATTTTATAACACGGCCTATTTTATAGACAGCACCGGTGAAATTAGCGCCTTTTACCGAAAAATACATCTGTTCGACATTGAGCTTGCGGATGAGTTCAAGCTAAGAGAGGCGGACTATTTAAAGCCGGGGAAAGAGGTTGCGGTAGTGGATTTTGACGGGTTCAAGTGCGGTGTCGGTATCTGCTACGACCTCCGCTTTCCAGAACTTTTTCGGCAACTGAGCAAAGCGGGGGCGGAAGTTATTTTCGTGCCGGCCTGCTTCACCGATGAGACAGGAAAGGTCCACTGGCGGCCACTGCTGCAAGCTCGAGCTATTGAAAATCAATGTTACGTGATTGCACCGGCACAGACAGGAAAAAATAGAATTAACGGCGTCGACAGCCATGGTAACAGCCTGGTGGTTGATCCCTGGGGGCAAGTGGTGGCTGAGAAAAAAAGACGCCCGGGACTGTTAAATTTCACAATAAATAGAAACAGAATAAATGAGATACGCCGGAAACTGCCGGCCCTCCAGCACAGGGAGCTGAACTAATAATGCGCGAAGTTTACGAAAATTATTTTGGTTTTAAGAACAAGCCGTTCAACGTTACACCAGATCCCGACTTTCTCTATTACAGCGACCAGCACAAGGAAGCCCTCGCGCACATGATGTATGGCGTGCAGGAGCGCAAGGGTTTCGTGCTGGTAACCGGGCGGGTGGGGACGGGGAAAACCACAGTATGTAGGGCCTTTTTAAAGGAACTGGACGAATCAGTAAAAACTGCGCTTGTCTTAAATTCAACCATGAATTTCAACGAACTTCTGCTGACAATTGCCGAAGACCTGGGTATAAAACTGCCAGAGAACCCGACAAAAAAGGAAGTAATCGATCTATTACAGGAGTTTGTAATCGACCAGTATGAACGGGGCAATAACGTCTGTCTGGTTATTGACGAAGCACAGAATTTGGACTACGACGTGCTGGAGAACCTGCGTCTTTTGTCTAATTTTGAGACGGACAAAGAGAAACTATTTCAGATTGTATTGGTCGGACAGCCAGAACTAAACAGCCTGCTGGGGGAAAAAGAGCTGCGCCAGTTAAAACAGAGAATTGCGGTGCGCAGTCACCTGTCGAATCTTGACAGAGAAGAAACCCGGGAGTATGTGCTGCATCGGTTGGAAGTAGCCCAGCCTGAAAAACCGTTAAAGGTAAGTCGCGATGTATTTAAAAAACTTTACCAGGTAACTCGCGGCAATCCGCGACTGATAAACTTAATCTGCGACCGTGCCCTGATGGCAGCTTACGTTGAGGAGACACACCTGATCAACAAGCAGCACCTGGTTACGGCGGCCGAGGAGCTGTTGGCGGACGGCGAAGGATATAAAAACGGTTATTTAACCAGCTCACGAGCAATACGGAGACTACGCTCACTGATTAACTCGTCGTGTTTGCGCGACAGGTTATCAAACCCCGGTTGGCTTTTAAGAGCGTTAGCAGCAGCCCTTGTCGTCTTATTCCTGGGAGCCGGCCTGGGCTGGGTGATAAATCAGATGCAAACAATCCTATCGTCTGATGCACCGGTAATCAGCACGAGTGAAGTAGAGGAGGGGATTGTTTCAAAAACAGAGGAAGAAGAGAAAGAGAAAAAGGAAAAGGAAGAAGAGCCGCTACCCAATCCGTTAAAAATAGAACCGGTGGAAGCAGACCAACTGCCGGGGGACCGGGGGAAATTTTTAAGTTTGAGTAGACTGATAAGTGCATACTCCGACCAAAAAGTTGATGAACAAAACATTGACAGCGATAATTATATAAAAGAAGCAGAATTTGAAGAATATTTTCCGGAAATATTGACATCTACACCGACATACCTAAAGCTAAGTGCGGATAACTTATCGGAAGTAGATATACCGCTACTTGGTTTGTGGGGCGAAGAAAAAAGTCGTTATGTATTAATAACACCAGGGGCTGATGACCGGGCCTGGGACCCAATTTATGGCTGGACTGATTTGAACGGTGACACAGCAGACAAAAAATGGCAAAAAGAAATTATTGTCTTCCCGGATGAACTCATAGTCGACCCGGAGACAACTTACAGCATCTGGATGGAAACAGAGGAAATTAAAGAGATTCAGGAATTACTAAATTTAGTCGGCGACTATGATCTGCCTGGAACTGAATTTTTTGGGCCACAAACCGAAAATTCTGTAGTGGATTTTCAGAATGAGGTTGGCTTAGAACCAAGTGGAGAGATTGACCAAGAGACCCTGGCGCTGCTGTTGAGTGAATCGGGACGCGGAGAACCAGATTGGACAGGAGAGGAAATAAAGTCTTTTATAAGGAGGTTAAGCGACAGGGATGTCACTGATTAAAGAGGCGCTAGACCGCAGCGAAAAGAGACGCAACGGAAAACGCCAGCTCACAGGAGTTCCCGGACACGAGGACTATCAATTTAGCAAAGAGAGCGATTCCGACAGCAAATGGGCTGTATTGACTGTCCTGATAGTAATATTAGCAACGGCGCTGGGCAGCCAGCTCGTGGTTTTGTTGACCTTTCTATGGTCATAACCCGATAGATAGATGGATTCCGGGTTAGGTTTGCCACTATATTATGTAAAATCGGAGATAATTGCATATCTCCGATTTTACATAATATAACTTATCGGAAGTAACGGAAAATAATCTCAACTTCCTGCCCTAATATCATGTTCCCGTCATATTCGTTCAATACCTGGTTCAAACTCCACTGCCTCACGTGTTTATGGTTACAAACCGGCAGCGGACGGGTGAACTAAATTGGTGGGATCAGCGGGGCCATAAACAATATCCCCGGAGAGATTTACTGCTTATTCTCTTAACTTTAACAACTGATCGATATAGTCGATCTTTTTTAAATTACTCTCTAACCAGTCCATATCTATTTTTTCTTCCATCTGCTTTTGCCTGGACTCAACGCTGTATCGAAGCTGCTGATAGAAAAATATAATTAACTGCGACTGCCAGTCAAGGACATCTTCATCAGGAAATTCAGCGCTAAGAAGCATATGATTTGTTGCTATCAGATCAATAGCAACAGACGACGGGAAATACCTGAGCATTTTATACCAGTCATAAAATAGATAAGAGACCCGGGCGTCCTCCCAATCAATGAAATAAAGAATAGAATTGTTCTCGTCAACCAGGAAATTTGATGTATGAACATCACCATGAATTAAGCCAATCAGTAGTTTTTTGTCGCTGTTAAAAATAGTAACCAACTGCTCGGCCATCTTCTGAGGTTCAACCCAGCAGGGCTGCCAGGTTATCTCCTTGAAGAGTTTTAAAACATCAATTAAACCGGGGGGTTTTACTGCCTCATCATCTTCTCCTGAAGCAAAATCGGTAAAGAATGAACTTACAGGCTTAACATCAACTCCCCAGGTTCTCTGCAGCCGTGTGTAGGCAGGTAAAAACTGACTGCGCAAAAGATGTATGTCCCGTTTTAAATCAAACGTACGAAAATTAATTACCGGTTCAGCATAGAATGGAGGCTCATGGTCAAGTTTTGCCTGAAAAAGATTGGGAGTTATCAACTCAGGAGCAATCTCTTCAAAAATCAATCTAACCTCCACTTCTCTATGCAGAAGTTGATCGGCTTTATCTCCCTCCAGTCCCACCTTAACCGATGCGAGTTGCGGTTGAAAATAGAAGAGACGGGCGAACTGGCGGCCGCGTCGATAAGGACCGACAAAAACCAGCGGCGCATGCAGTTTATAGCTGTCGATTAATTCACTCTCATAATCCGGTATCCCTCCGCTTTCGTGATGCAACTGACTAATTATCCCATCTATCTCTTTCAACTCCGCTGTAGCGTCCTGCTCTTTCCTGTCCTTAGAAAGCCAGTCCAGGTAATCAGCCGGGACTATCCACTTGCCAAAACTATAAAAACCTCTATCAGCAGGTTCCGGCAGAGAAAACCCGAGGGATTGTTCGACCTTGCTCAGCTTATCAATTATTTCGGTCAGTTCTTCCGGCTCAACATTGGTTAAAGTGGGTTCATGCTTTTTAATGGTAAATCCTCCAGTCTAAGGCCATGTTGGTAGGTTCTGCGATTGAGACTGTTGCTCTTGTGCAGATTAGCGTATATTATTTAGTTGCTGAATCAAGCTTCCTACTCTTAAACACACAATATTTGGATCAAGGAGGAAAATTTTGAAAAAAAATTGTCTTCTTTTCCTGGTTGATTCGCTCCGTTTTGACGTCCTTCCCGACTCTGAACAAGACCAGGGCGTGCTGGCCAAACATGACTTGATAGAAAAATTAGAGCTAAAAAACCTGCAAAAATTAGTCGAAAAAGGCTCGATCATCCCCCGCCTGCACACGTCTTACACAGCGACACCGCCCGCCGTGGCAAGTCTTATGACGGGTAAATATCCGCGCGAACACGGTCTTTACGGGTTTCAGTGCGAAATTTTTGAAGAAACAAAAACTCTCGCCGACTACTTCAAAGAATCCGGCTACGTCACAATTATATTTAACGGCATAAAATTACTGAAACATAATGGTCTTGGTGATAGATTCGACCACTATCTTGAAGGTCCTGTGAACCGATTGATCGAGGAAATAAAACGTCATAACGAAAATAACCGGCCGGTCTTTATATATTATCACACGATGGACGTCCACCACCCTTACCTGCTGTCTCATTATCCACCAAACCGTAGCTATCATGACCGGGCAATTGAGAAGGCGACGGAGTTAGCTGAACTACTTGGTTTTGACTACAATTTCAAACGAAGTGACGCGTTGGAGAGAGCGCGGGGGGAAGATTATCCCTTTCGAGCGAGCGGCGACCAGCTGCTCTGGCAGTTCTTAAAAACCGCCTATCACATCCACATAAAACGGGATCAAAAGATTGACAATCCAATTGAATACATGGCCAACTGGTATGTGGAAGGTGTTAATCATTTCGACGCCCACTCACTGGCTCCCCTGGTTGATTTTCTGTTTGAGGATGAGCACGGTAAAAATACAAATTTTCTTCTCACGGCCGACCACGGAGAGACAATACGAGAAAACTCTGATCTGCTCGGCTTTGAACATTCTGGTCCCCCCGACCAGGATCTTATTCGTATACCCGGACTGCTGTATACAGCCGGTGAAGAGCTTCTAACAGTTGATGAGATAAGCTACAGCTCGATGGTTGACCTGGCCCCTACTCTGCTTGGATTACACGGCCTGGACAGCAATAATCAAAATTTTTCTGGTTATAATCTTTTAAAAACCATCACTGAAGAAAGATCACTTTACAGCGAATATAGTGACGACAAAAATAAATCGAAGGATGATTTCCCACGCGAGGCTTTTATAAACTGGGAGACGATCTTAACTGCCGGGGGATATAAATTTACCCGGGCGGGTCTTCCGTTAAAGGAAAAAGATTATGAATTACCAGTTGAAAAATTTGTGGAAACAGCTTTTATGAAACGTCTGCTCGTTCAACCGGACGAGACGGTAATTAATAAATATTCAGATGAACTTAGAGCTAACGACAGCCGGCAGGAGCGAGAAAAATTTGTTTTAAGACTTGACCAACAACGTAATTTTCACTCGCCAACGCTAACACGCTGGCGGGAAGATCACCTGGAGAGAGACAATTTACTGGGGAGAAAACCGCCGGAGCCGAGTTATCAAAAAGTAGCAGAGGAATTAGAAAAAAGACTAAACAAGAGATTTCCAGAACCGGAAGAAGTAGAAAAACAGCGTTCAAAAGAAGATAAAAAATTAAGTGCTAACGAAAACGAGGAGCTAAAAGAGGCGTTAACCGACCTTGGTTATCTCTAAAGGTGATATTATTTAGCGGTCGGGAAGATACTCCAGGGGATTAACGGGATTACCTGAACGCCTAATTTCAAAATGAAGGTGAGGGCCTGTAGCATAGCCGGTTGCTCCGACTCGACCTATCGGCTGGCCCTGTTCGACGAACTGATTTGGCCTGACTAGCTGTTCCAAAAGGTGAGCATACAGGGTCTTGTAGCGGTTAGAATGTATAACGGTAACAACGTTACCGTAGCCAGGTATTACACCGACAAAGTTTACTCGACCGTCTCTGGCTGAATAGGCTTTCTTTCCATGAGCAGCGGCAATATCTATACCGGTATGAAAAATTTCTCTTTCTTTGACAGGATG
This sequence comes from bacterium, assembly GCA_003554945.1. Classification (GTDB taxonomy): domain Bacteria; phylum T1Sed10-126; class T1Sed10-126; order T1Sed10-126; family T1Sed10-126; genus T1Sed10-126. Next base: position 59,920 of record PWHN01000099.1, on the reverse strand, counting down.
AATCCGATCGCCAAATCCGGAGGTTATCCGTGGATTGTCAACCGGTAGCGGCCATATATAGTCACTGTTGTTACCGTGGTCAAAACGTAAAGCAAAGCGGTTAAGCGGCTCGGCTCCGGGAATAAAGAGCTCCTGGCCAACGCTGAGTCGTCCGGCATCGTCCAGCTCGTTAAATTCAAGTATCTCATCCGGACTTACTCCATAGGCGAGATAAATATCCGATAGCGTCTGTCCATGACTTAATTCAGTTACAACGCCATCTCTATTCGGTATTCTTAACTCTATTCCTACCGGCAGAGAATTATATCGGCGCAGGAGGTCGTAATTTGCTGATGCGATCGTATACTGGCGGCGGCCGTAAAGGTTGGAAATCGCCCAGAGACTTTCGCCGGGTTTTACTTCATGAGTAATATATTCCAGCACTTCGTGCTGCTCAAAGGGATCAATATAATCAGTCGAGGGAGTAATAAACCCATTCAACCCGTTAATACGTTCAGGACCACCCGTTTCTGTACCTTCGGCATTTTTTGACCCGGTTGGATGGAGTGCAGCTTCCGGGCCGGCAATCATGAGATCACGGCCAACGTTCTGTTCAAATCGTCGGTCTTGTGCTCCTGTTTGACCAAAATATCCGAGAGAAAAATAAAATAACAAACCAATCGCTATCAGACTACCTGCAATTTTCAAAATATTACTGTTAAAATTTCGTGGTCGCTTATATTTTTTCTTATTCAATAGTACGTTTGACTCCTTTAGTTGTGGGTTAAAGCTTCTAATTTATTTTCGTCAATATTCGGAGAGGAGTTTAAGATATGTTGAAAGTTGTCCTTTATTTACTACCGATATCGGGAATGATGCTGTTAAGGGAGCTAAATGAGCTCAATTCTGTCCAGGTCAGTGGAGCTTTTCTCCCGGAAAAATTTCCCACCGAAACTACAGACCAGCGTAATTTTTTGGAAGAAGCAAATATCCCCTACTCTATTCCGTCGGAGCTGGATAGTCCCCGGGTTAAAAAATGGTTGCAGGAGAAAAAACCAGATATAGCCATATCAGTAGGTTACGACAAGCTTCTGCCTAAATTTCTCATTGAAACGCCACCCCTGGGGACAGTCAACATGCATCCGGCCCTGCTGCCCGAATACCGTGGTGCCAACCCTTATTTTTGGGTGATAAAAAATCGCGAACCTTATTCAGGAGCAACTTTACACCTGATGGACGAAAACTTTGACACCGGGCCGATATTGAGCAGACACAGGGTAGAGCTTGATTTGACGGAAACGGTAGGCGAGTTATTTTATACTTTGAACGAACTGGGGTGCACGTTAATAGTTGAGCTGCTCAAGCAGATAAACGACGACGGGATGCCAGAGGCAAAAAAACAGCGAGAGGTGGAAAATCTTCCGCAGGCACCGCGGGTTCAAGAGAAGCACCTGAGAATTGACTGGAATAAAAAATACGAAGAGATTGAGGCCCATGTTAGGGCGGGCAACCCATTTTTTGGGGCTCAGACAACATTCCGCGGTGCGGAGTTAAAAATTTACGAAGTGGAGAGAGCGGATTTTGAGCAGAAGGCCAGCCCTGGGAGCATTAAAGCGACAGACAGCGGGCCACTTGTCCGCTGCGCCGACGGCTGGGTCAAGTTAAAATCCGTGTGCATGGGACATTACTACCAGGGCAGCGGCAAGATGTTTCAAAAGCGCGAGCAGCAGGCGCTCTCCGTGTTAAGTAAAGTAATCTAACCCGAGTTTACCATTTCCAGAAACTTTTCATTATTTTCACTTTCATACATCTTTTCCAGCACCATCTCCATGCTATCCGCAGGGGGCAATTGACTGAGAGCTTTACGCAGGGCATAGACCTTACGCAGCTCGCCATCTTCAAGCAGCAGTTCCTCTTTTCGCGTGCCTGAGCGATTCAAATCGATCGCCGGATAAATTCGCTTGTTGGCCAGTTCCCGTATGAGATTAATCTCCATGTTACCGGTGCCCTTGAACTCTTCAAAAATAACGTCATCCATGCGGCTTCCGGTTTCAATTAGAGCGGTGGACAGAATTGTGAGACTGCCTCCCTCCTCTATGTTGCGGGCGGCGCCGAAGAATCTTTTCGGTTTATGTAAAGCATTAGAGTCCACACCACCGGAAAGAACTTTGCCGCTGGTCGGTACTGTAAGGTTATAAGCTCTAGCCAGACGGGTAATACTATCGAGAAAAATCACAACGTCCTGCTGGTATTCAACCAGCCGTTTGGCCTTTTCAATAACCATTTCAGCTACGCGAGTGTGCCTCTCCGCCTGTTCATCAAAAGTTGACGATATGACTTCAGCGGCGCCGACATTGCGCTCCATGTCGGTGACCTCCTCCGGTCGCTCGTCGATAAGCAGGATAATAATATAACACTCGGGATGGTTGGCGTGAATGCTATTAGCAGCTTTCTGCAGAAGTATGGTCTTCCCGGTTCGCGGCGGAGAAACGATGAGACCACGCTGACCCTTACCAATCGGAGTAAAGAGATCAATAATCCGGGTTGATACCTCTTCCTTGGTAGTTTCAAGCTGAAGCCTTTGTTCCGGATATAGTGGTGTCAATTTGTCAAAATCGGTCCGCCGGGAGGCAAGCTCCGGATCGCGGCCGTTAACAGCTTCCACCCTTAAGAGAGCATAGAACCGTTCACTTTTTTTGGGCGGTCTAATTTGGCCGACAACGGTATCCCCCATCCGCAGAGAAAATCTTTTTACCTGTGAAGGGGAAATATAGATGTCATCTTCACCGGGAACATAGCTCTGAGCTTCACGGCGCAAGAAACCGAATCCATCGGGCAAAATTTCCAATACCCCCTTGCCAAAACGGTTTCCATTGTCATGGGCTTTGGCCCGAAGAACTTCAAAAGCAACCTCTTTGTGGTTCTTGTCTTCAAGTTCTTCCACGCCGACACTTGCGGCCAGCGAGTCGAGCTCATCACGCTCCATATTATTCAACTCTTCGATGCTAATTTTCTGCAGATTAATCGATTCTCCTGACATCTTTGCAGCCACTCCTTTATTACAAAATTTGAGTTATAACTACTCATCTATCCCCTCTCCCCTGGAGGGAGAGGGCCGGGGGTCACCCCCCTTTGTTTTTCCCCCTTCAAGGGGGGGAAAGATAAGGTGAGTAGTAAGTTTGGGTTATTATCTCATAAAGTTCTTGATTTCATTCCAATCTTCACAACTTTCCGGCACATGTAACGAGAGCAGTTTAAATTTTTGGGCGGAATGCTGACGGTTAAGCCGGGTATTTAATTCAGTATCCAGCCTTTCCTCATAAGAACGAGCTCTAAAAAGAATCAACAGCAACTGATCGGTGACCTTACAGATCTTATCACGAAGGCTGGAAGCATGTTTTAAAGTTTTTGTAACCCGTCTCCACTGGAGCTGTTCGGACAATTCCAGTCGCAGCAACCAGAAGGGAAGTTCATATTCATGCCAGCGGCTAAACTCAATCTTCACCTCGGCCTCAAAGGCGCCAGGAAAGAGCAAATTAAGATCTTTTTCCTGGCGTTCCTGAAAAGGCCCGGCAGGCAGGTGAAAAAGCAGTTCCAGTTCCTGAACCAGAGCCTTTTTAACAGTTTCAGAAATACCGCTTATCCTCAGGGTAATCCGTCCCCCCCGGGACGTAACCCGGCTTATTTCAGTGGTATTTTCACTCACCGGAGTCTCACTGCGCAATCGAAAAGGTGTTTTTGCGCCACGCCAGCTTATATCATAACAGGCACCGCTCTTACGCAACCTTGACGCCAGTTTTAACAAAATTTCCTCTACTTCAGAAAAATTTTCCAGCTCCAGGGGTTCAAAACCATAAAGACTATATTTCTCGATTTGACCAGTTTGATCGCTGAGTTCAGTCATTATATTTCTTCACTCTACTTTTTAACTCGTGAGTATTTTGGATTTCTTCGCCTAAAACCCAGTTACGTGTTCCTTTGATCTCTAAATCACGACCAATTTTCCTGGCGATTTTACGCAGCTCAGATCTATCGTTAAACGGAGTAATAACAGCAATGTTGCCCCCGACAAAACCGGGCCGGGATGAATTATCAAGCCGGCCGATCAATTCAAAAATCTGCTCGCGCCGAGGTCTCATAAAAAGGAGCAGAGCTAATTTAAATTTATCGCTATCATGAACAGAAAATTCTTCAGGGCAAACCCGATTAAGCCAATATTCGGCGCTATAAATCAGGGGATCAACAGAATAATAGTTCCCCCTTCCCCTACTCTCAATCGCAGCCGAAACAATTTTTTCAGTATTTATTAAGTAACGTAAGAACCGGGCGATCTCTCGCTCCTCACCACTGCCGGTAAATTCAAAAACCTCCCAGCTATCCCGTGGATTTAAAGCAAAGAACTGGCGAGTCTCATCTTCCAGACAGACCAGTGGCGACTGACATGACTGAAGTGAATAGCGAAGCGCTTCAATTTCCTGGCTATCCTCCATTTTTTCAAGGGGAAAGTATTTTTCCAGCCAGTCAAAATTAATACCACCGCTGTCTTTTACCTCTTGCAGCCACTCGTGCCAGTTGGGAAAATTTTCGATGTTAGCTGTCCTTCCTGTCTTTGTTGAGACGATAATTGTAGGTCTGCCTGGGCAGCCCAACCATTCGGGCCGCCTCTTTAACAGTCTCAGCGTTCTGCTGCGCCTGCTCAAGTAAGTTCAATTCAATTTCTTCCAGCAGTTCTCTTAAATCAAAACTGCCAGCGTTAGCGATTGAATTGAAAGCCTGATGTAAAGAGAAAACGGCCGCGGGCATGAAAATATTTATGGAGTATTTTCCCTCTTCAAATTCAACTTTTTCCCAGTTTAGCCCGTCCGACTCCAATTTTTTCGATTCAAAAGCTTTATTCACAAAAATTTCCTGCCCGTTTTCCTCCAGTTTAATCGGGAAAGGAAAACCGGCCAGTAATTTTTCAAAGACTGCACACTGTTCAGTCTGATCTAAAAACTTACCCGCCCTGGCCTCAGCCTGCAAAATACCGGGCGTGATAACACGCTGAATCTTACCAGCGGGATTAATAACCGGTATACCGCTAATCTCACCACGTTTAAGTTTGGCCCGCAATCTATCCAGCGTCTTTTTGTCGGCCGGTTTAAGAAGATCGTCTATAATCTTAACCACATCGCGGGAAAACTGGTCTGTCTTCCGGAGCCGACCGACCAGATCATTCTTCTTAATACTACCTCGAACTTCCCCCTCATCAACTACGGGGAGCTCATTAATTCGATGCTTGAAAAAGAGTCCCATAAGCTCGTCCGGGCTATTTATTTGCATAGGCTTCAGTTGGATTTCCCTCGTCCGAAGAGAAGAATAAATTAACTCTGATACAACAGTAATGGCAGGAATGTCTAAGAGCTAACTAAATATACTTACAAAAAAAGCTATTGTCAAGTAAAAATCTGTCATTCGAGGGAATTTAAACCCTGTTCAACTCCTTTGCGTGTCTGAGTAATCAATTTTTTCCACCGTTCGTACTGGCGCTGAAAAAACGCCAGCTTATTTTCAGAGTTTATTTCCTGCAGTTCCCGTGTTAAACGGTCCACTTCCCAGTGAAAGTAACGGACCACTTCATCAAAAGCTACCAGCAAACGTGTGAACTGAAGCCAGCGATTGAGAAACATCTCCTCGTTCCGCTGCTGAAAGACCGCCAGTGGTTTAAGATCCATTTCAAGCTGACGTAAATCTTGCTCAAATTGCTTCAGGCGACGCTTCAGGGATGATACATCCGTTTTTGAGCTAAAAGATTTTACTTTAAGTTCAGACTCTGCGTTTTCTTCAAGGCTGGTCAGCGGGGGGAAAGGGTGTGTATTTTCCACCGGCAGGACTAATTTTGTGTCACGATAAAATTTTGTCTCCATCTCACCGATCAGATAATCAAAAAAACGCCTCCAGCGATAAAACGGGACCGAAGTCAATAAATTTTCTCCGTCAACCTCAACGGTAATGGGCTCTTTTTCAGATATTTTAGCCAGATTCTGGGCGGGCAGCGTCTTGAAGCGATTGAGTTTAGAAACATAGTCGTTGTAAACAGGGCTGAGGCGACTAACAGCAAGAGCATCGGGATAGCTAAGGTCAACCCCGATCATAAAACATTCGGCCGGGGCAAGCAGCCTGACGAGGTCAATGGCCGTGACGGCTACCGTCCCGGAGACGGCAAGAAAACCGGGCGAGTCGAGCTCCGGCGTCAGCCAGGTGGCGGGCGGAAAGTTAGGTTCAAAAAGATAATTTTCCGCAGCTCTTTCCAGCACGTCGGGACGCATATAAGCGGGAGCGACAAGTGCAGTAGAGTCAGGTATTTCACGCAAGTATTTCAGGTTGCTCTCGCCGACGTCAACACTGACCACAAAATCAGGCTCAACACCTATATTAATCAGGGTGGGCAGAGCTGTATCGAGAGCAATAACGGGTCTGTCTTTTAATTTTTCAATATAGGGACGCCGTTTCTCAAGGGTCGGCCCGGGACCAATAAGGAGAGCCGTCTGACCGGACAGAGCACCTTCGAGAGAGCGGAGATTTTTTTCGCTTAAATACCGGGGTAGATTAGCGGCAAAATTAAGATGCCAGTCTTCAAGAAACTTATCCATTGTATCAATGTTACTGCTCGATATCTGCTTGAACTTCTCAAAGCTGTCCAGGGCCTCATTAAACTGCGATGAGCGGGAGGGAATAGGTTTGACAGTACAGACTTCATTGCTGGCAGCAAGACCAAACAAGCACTCAAGCTCGTCGCCCAAGCGATCAACACGATCTCCGAGCACAATAAAAACAGTCCGTTCACGCAGAAGAGAAAGCAGATCGAAATTTTCAAGAAAATCTTTAAAATAATCAAGCTCGGGCTCGACCAGAACCACGGAACTCATGCGCGCTCGAGGGTCACTGGTCTGCATCAAAGGAAAATTTTCAACACCGCAAAAGACCAGCAAAGGAGTCTTTAGAGCCTCAACACCGGCGGTTGCCTCCGCGCTTCTATAACCTGCCTGTGGAGTCCGTGCTGAAATTTGACTCAGAACGGATAGTTCTTTTTTCTTGACCCCCGCCTGTTTTAGTTTTTGCCCCAGTTCCTCAGCCGGTTTTAGCTGTTGGTTTATATTAGCCATCTTCATAACTCCATTTAAGTTCGTAATCTTCCGCCAGAAAAGATAGTCCCGGGGGCAGCACTTGATCAATTTTCGGGTAAGGTATATCAGGCTTCTCGACCGACCAGTATAGCTCGTATAATTCCTCCAGGTGCTCCAGGGGGGACTCCCCCAGCCCTTTCCAACCCAGGCTGCTGCCGACCTGTTCCAGCAGTGAGTAAAGATAAATCTTTTTAAGCCAGCGCCGCATTTTTGTTTCATTCGAACTTTTCTGACCAACCGGTATGTTACGAAACCAGAAGCTTCGCCCTCCTACTCCGCGAAACAAATCAACGCCTGCCCCGGGCTGTGGGGGCTCACCATGCTCCAATTGTGCCAGGACCGTTTGAACAATTAATTCTACCGGCAAACTCCCAATCTTCTTTTCAGTAGATTGTAACGTTAAGCTGCGGTCCGTCCAGGGGCCAACCCAGATGTCTCCGGCCAAAACCAAGCAGCGGTTATCCCGGGCGGATATCAGGTGCTGGGGACCCGAATCAGTAGTAACAGTTAGGTTAGCTTGGTCAGACAGGTGTAAGTCCGCAAGCAAGCTATCGTTAATTTTATACCAGCTAATTAAACGTGGATTTTTAATTTGTTTGTCTATTTTCTCAAGTCGTTCAAAATCACTGGGGCCACCGATCAAACCGACTTCACAGCCTGCTTCCAGCAACTGCTCAACCACCTGCGAGCAGTGGTCGGGCGGCCAGACACGCCCCTTCATGCGGGAGCCTGTATTTATCAAGACGTGCGGGCGATTGTCCTGATGTTTATTTGCAAAAATTTCTTCCACTTTGTTTTCTATTTTATCGTCTTGACGACGATAAAACTGCATCTTTTCGGGAACAGCGTCAGCGTAAAGACAGGTGGCTCCCAGAGTGTGCACGGGCGGTGGCTGATCCAGATAGCGGGCAAACTGATGCGGACTGCCGATTACAACCGGCTGTAGATTATTATCGATCAGGCAACCAGAGTAGCTGTCCGGGTCGAGCAGATTACCAATTAGAGCGGAGAGCGGCGAGCTGTGCAGATTAAGTAAAAAATCAAACCGCTGCTTTTTCAATTGATGAAGCCAGGCGCGCAGTTCAGAAACAAAATTTTGTTTTTGACCTGATTTCAGCAGTCCAATCCAACTCTCCGCAGGTAAAGTCCAGAGTTTATCTATAGCCGGATGATTTAGCACGCCAACGGTAGATTCAGCTTCGGTCAAAAAATGCAACTCCGCGGCCGGGAAGCGCTCCTTAAGAGCAAAGAGGGCCGGGATTGTGCAGGTAACGTCACCAATAGAGCTGAGCTGAACGACAAGCATATTTTCAACTTTAGCCGGCGGCGGCTTTGGTTGGAATTTAAAGCGTGGATAATTATCCCACTGACGAATCAAAAGGTGGTATTGAAACAGGGAATATAGTTCAGTCCGGCCCAGTGTTTTTTTCTGCTGCCGCAGCCGACGGAGAAAGCGTTCCTTTTTCACATGCGCTCCGGCGCATTAACGTCGAGCAGGTCCAGGCCGGTCTTAAAGATTATTTTGAGAAATTTAACCAGCTCCAGCCGGCGGGCACTAATCGCCGGCGCCGACGGGTCAACAACCCGATGCGCAGTATAATAGGTATGAAAATGGCGGGCCAACTCTCGAAGCCAGAAGGTTATACGATGCGGTTCACGGCCGGCCAGAGTCTGTTGCAGGAAGGGAACAAACCCGAGCGCTTTGAAGACCAGTCTGTGGCCAGCTTCGGAGAGACTATCCTCCGGTTCAACGTCGTCAAACTGCCCGTCGGCTTTTCGTAGAATGCCGGCCAGGCGGGTGTGAGCGTATTGAACGTAATAGACGGGATTGTCCTCGCTCTGCGAGGTGGCGACCTCAATATCAAAATCAAGCGGACTGTTATGATTTTTAGTCAAAAAGTTAAAACGAACAGCGTCCACCCCGACTTCATCAATCAACTCGTCCAGAGTGACAAATTCACCCCGGCGGGTAGACATCTGCAGCGGCTCACCTCCACGGTAAAGGTCGACGAGCTGATAGAGCTCGATCTCCAACCGTTCAGTAGCGCAGCCCAGCGCCTGTAATCCCGAGCGAAGGCGCTGCTGATAGCCGTGATGGTCGTGCCCCCAGATATCTATAAACTGATCAGCTCCCCGGTTATACTTGTCCAGATGATAGACCAGGTCATTGGCAAAGTATGTCGGCTCACCGTTGCTGCGTATGAGCACGCGGTCCTTATCGTCGCCCAGCTTCGAGGTGGACAAGTAAGTAGCGCCGTCTTCCCGGCGAACCAGCCCCTCCGCTTCCAGACGTTTGACCAGCTCACCTACCGCCTCTGGAGGTGCCACTTCAGATTCATAAACAGTGTTGTCAAAATTTATCCGGAACCGTTCAAGGGTCGAAAAAATCCAGGCAATTATTTCCTCTTTTCCCCGGCGGGCAACTGTTTCAATAGAATCCCCGGGACTAATACCAGAATCAGCGACTATTTCTTTTAAATAGTCGCCCCGGTAGTGGTCCTCGGATAATTCCACAGCTTCGCCCTCTGCCTGCCGGGACCGCAAGAGCATACTTTCGGCGAGCCGCTCAATTTGAGAACCACCGTCATTGACGTAATACTCCCGCTCAACCTGATAGCCAAAGACTTCAAACAAACGGGCGAGCACGTCGCCATAGATAGCCCCGCGACCGTGGCCCACGTGCAACGGTCCGGTCGGGTTAGCACTAACAAATTCTATCAGCACCCGTTTGTTTGAACCAGGTTCAGGAAATTCTACCGTTTGTTGTTCGATAATCTTCGCAACGCTTTTTAAGAGAAAAGAATCAGTGAAGGTACAATTAACAAAACCGGGACCGGCCACTTCAACCGATTTGAGTTCAGAGCGTTGCTTTAGCATTTCTGACAGCTCGGTGGCAATTTCCCGGGGGGAGCGCTGAAGAGCACCGGCTGCTCGCATTGGTAAGGCAACGGCCAGATCCCCGGTTTCTGTTTCGGGTGGCGGTTCTATACCGGCGGGAATTTGCTCAATTTCTGGATATTGATTTTTGAAATTATTAACAACGGTTTTAATAATTTGAGTCGGATATTGCAAACTAAAGGCTCCTTCTGTGTCAGTATTCGGTGATCGGTAATCGGTGGTCTGTAAGTATAGCGAAAAGGCGAAAATAAGGAAAGAAATACGGCCGGTGGCGAACCTCTCGCCGGTGAAAATTCTTTCTAAGCCAACAACTGTAATGCCAGTTGAGGCTGCTGATTAGCCTGGGCAAGCACGGAAGTACCGGCCTGCATCAGGATGTCGGCTTGAGTCCGTCGGACGGACTCTTCCGCCAAATCAGCGTCACGAATTCTGCTTTCAGAAGCCTGCGTGTTCTCCTGCTGAAGTTGCAGGAAGTCAATAGTAGACTCAACACGGTTCTGAACAGCACCAATTCGTGCTCTCGAGTCTGAAACCTGGTCAATGGCCCGGGTAATCCGCTCGATAGCGGATTCAGCAGCATTACGATCCAAATTACCGGCTGAGTCCCGGTAAAGACTGAGAGCATAATACTGATCGTCGGGGCCATACAAGAGAGTACCGCCGGGATATTCAATGATCTCATTCCGGTCTTCCGTGAGTCGGAGACCAAGGTTAACCGAAGTCATGGTTCGCAGTTCATCGGTTGTAATCTCCATGACTTCATCCCGGTTAGCCCCGACGTGAAAGACTAATGATCCCGAACCTTCTTCAGTTTCACCAGACGCGTCGACAGTTCCAAAGTCGTTCTTAAGAAGCTGTCGCTGGTTGAACTGCACGCTCGAGGCACTACGATCGATCTCCTCGACCAGCTGATCAACCTCAGTCTGGATCAACCTCCGGTCATCCCAGGTCAGGCTGTCGTTAGCCGCTTGAACGGCCAGTTCGCGCATCCGCTGAAGGTTATCGCCAATAGTTTCCAGGCCTCCTTCGGCGGTCTGCAGAACTGAAATAGCGTCCTGTGCGTTTCTCTCCGCCTGACCGAGGCCTCGGTCTGCCATTCGCAGTCGTTCCGAAATAGCAAGACCGGCAGCATCGTCCGAGGCGGTGTTAATTCTGTAACCACTGGAAAGCCTTTCCTGGGCTTCGTTTAATGTAGAATCAGAGCGGTTAAGTTGCCGCTGTGCAAACTGAGCGGCAATGTTATTCTGAATACGAAAAAGTTCTGACATAGTACATGCCTCCCTCTATGGAGTGTAATCGAATCGTCCTTGATTCGATTGGAACAGCAGAGAGCTGTTCCAAAAAGGATAAAAAAGATAAATAAATGCTAAAAAAAGAACAACTCCGGGAGAGGAAACGTCACACCGGCCGTATTTAATTGTCAGAGAACATAGTTTTATTGAGGTATAGTACTTAGCTTTGAGTTATATTATCGGTTTGATTAAAAAAATTCTTTAGCGATCTATTCCGCTTCGTCGACGCTGCCAAAGAGTTTTTGGAGAGATTCAAGGTAGGGTAAAAACTCATACTCAAGTATGTCGCAGACCATTATCGGATCGCGCTCCTCCACGGCCTGAAGTAATTCGGTGAGACCGCGGTGAAGTTCTGTATGGGCCTGACTTAATTCGTCCTGAGTTTCCGGTGTGAAATTACGTTTGAGGAAACCAGTCTTGTCCAACCCGCCGATAACAGCAAGCAATTCATCTATTTCAGTAGCTCGATCAGTCAATTGGTCGTAAGCGTCGGCAATATCCCCGCCCTGGAATTTATTAATAAGGTTGGTTAGTTCTTCGTGCAGTTCATCGAGCTGGCGGCCCAGACGTGAAAGCTGGTCTGACTCAGCATCTTTTTGCCCGTCAACGTAATCCAGTACAGCTCTGAGGTGGTCAAATAATTCAGAAAAATATTCGCTCCCCTGCTCTGTTAGCAAGGACTTCAATTCTTCTCTCCCTGCCTCACGAAACTGCCCCGCCAATTTTTCTGTTCTGCTTTTTATTGTGTCATGTTCTTCCACTGCGACGTCAAGAAAATCATCAATCGAGTCCAGAACCTTACCGGCCAGATTTATAGCTTCAAGCACTTGACGACGCAATGCATTTTTCTCTTCGTCGCTCTTTTTTTTCCACTCGTCAATGACCTGTGGAAGTTTAGCCAGGTATTCCTGGCAATAAGCTCCTAAGCGGCCAATGGTGTCGATGGTCATCTCTTCGAAAGAGCGGGCTTCCAGCTTTAATTCTTCAAACGAATCACATTTCTGCCGGCAGCGTTCTTCTGTAATTTGTTCGCCGTCGACCTCGGCAGAAAAAATAAACCGGTTTACATCGCTTAATTTTTTATTTACAAAATCGATATAATCTCCCAGCTTCTGCTCGGGGTCAGGCGCTTCAATTTCAAGCGGCTGTTCAGAAGAAAAAGTTACTTTCATGGAAATAAAACTCCCTTGGAGAAAATCAGCTCAAAAATACAGCCGGCGAACGGAGACCTGGCCCGGAAAGGTCAGTAAAAAACTACTGCAGAAGCTGCAGGGCCATCTGTGGCGTTTGCTGTGCCTGACCAAGAACGGAAGTACCGGCCTGGGTCAAAATGTTGGCCCTTGTCTGGTTAACAGCTTCTTCGGCAATGTCAGCGTCACGAATCGCGCTCTCCGATGCCTCGGTATTCTCATACTGAATCTGGAGAAAATCGACGGCACCTTCGAGCCGATTCTGAACGGCACCGATGTTGGCCCGACTTTCCGAGACCTCGTTAATCGCCTCGGAAACGGTTTGGATCGTGGATTCGGCAAGTTCTCGGGTTTCAACGCTCACGGGTTCTCCCGTGTCAGCGTCGCGAATACCGAGTGCTGTAGCAGTTGCGGTCTGAATGTCGTCTTCCACGTCCACGGTAATGACCTCGTCACGGTTCGCTCCAATGTGAAAAGAAAGCGAACCCGGGCCTTCACCTTCTTGGGCCTCGCCAGATTCGTCAACGGTTGTAAACTCGTTGGTTAAAAGCTGACGCTGGTTGAACTGCACCGTGGAAGCTGTGCGATCGATCTCATCGACCAGCTGAGAAATCTCAGTCTGGATCAGTTCACGATCGTCGTCAGTCAAACTGTCGTTAGCAGCTTGCACGGCCAGCTCACGCATCCGCTGCAGGTCGTCTCCAATGGATTCAAGACCACCCTCAGCGGTTTGCAGGACGGATATACCGTCCTGAGCGTTGTCCTGGGCTTGGCTTAAACCGCGGCCAGCCATTTCTAACTTCTCAGCAATAGCCAGTCCTGCGGCATCGTCTGCGGCGACGTTAATCCTTAACCCGCTGGACAAACGCTCCTGTGCTCTGTCAAGATCAGCGGAACTTCTGTGCAGTTGACGTTGAGAGAACGTGGCCTGCACGTTTGTGTTGATTCGAAATAGACCTCCCATAATTAGAACACTCCCTCCTGGAATTTTAGAATCGAATCATCCTTGATTCGAAGTTCAACGGTCGTACTGATGCTACAAAAGGGCCAGGTCCCCGTTCGCCGGCTGTATTCACATGTCAAAGATCCCTGTCGTCTCGTAATAATCCTGTTCTTAATTATCGACTACGGAGGAAAAATCTTGAGTGGAGAAATTTGTTAGTGGGAAAGTTAGAAAGTGGGAAAGTGTAAAAGTGTAGTTGCGGGATAAAATTAGTTTCCAGTTTATAGTTTTTAGTTTAAAGTTGAAATCAAACTTCAAAACCATAAACCTTATTGCGTGTTGCGTGTTGCGAGTTAAAACCTGGAACTGGAATCTAAAAACTTCAAAGATAGCTTTAGAAAAAAGAAAAAAGTTAGATGCCCAGTATTTGGAGGATGGTGCGGGGCAGTTCCTGGGCCTGGGCAAGCAGCGAGGTGCCGGCCTGGACAAGAATTTGAGAGCGGGTCATATTCATCGTCTCCCGGGCGATGTCAGCGTCACGTATGCGGCTGTCGGCACGTTGAGTATTTTCTTCTTGAATTTGGAGAAAATCGACCGCACCCTCGAGTCGATTCTGAAGTGCTCCAATATTAGCCCTCTGCCGGGAGACCTGGTTAATTGCCCGGGTAGCCACTTCGATTGCCGACTCGGCGGCCTCGCGTGTACTGATACTTAGCGAAGTATCCTCGGTTCTCAGGTTCAAAGAACGTGAGGTAGTAGTTCCTAATTCGTTTGTAGTAACCCTGATAATTTCGTTACGGTTGGCACCAATGTGGAAAGCAAGGGAAGCTCGGCCGTCATCCTGGACCCGACCGCCAGCATCAACAGTTCCAAAATCATTTTTAAGCAGCTGACGCTGGTTAAACTGCACGGTAGAGGCCGTACGGTCTATCTCCTGGACAAGTTGATTTATTTCAGCCTGAATTAATTCACGATCGGAGTCGGTAAGACTGTCGTTGGCCGCTTGTAAGCTGAGCTCACGAATTCTCTGTAAATCTTCTGTAACTGTCTCCATACCACCTTCGGCAGTCTGAAGGAGTGAGATCCCGTCCTGAGCGTTGGCCTGAGCCTGACTCAGGCCGCGCTCGGCCATGCGCAACTTTTCAGAAATAGCCAGCCCGGCTGCATCGTCAGCTGCCCGATTAATCCTGAAGCCACTGGCCAGACGTTCCTGCGCCCGATCCAGTTGCCGGGTATTGCGATAGAGCTGGCGCTCAATAAAGGTCGCCTGCGTATTGGTGTTAACACGAAATAAACCGCCCATAGCGGCTTCAGCTCCCTCCTGGAGATTTTTAACCAGGTCTTCCGTGACCCGGGCGGCGATGAAGTTTTGTTATCTTGTCACATCAAACAACAGTCCTATGAAAGCGTCAACGCGCTGCCTTATTTCCAGCAGTTCATCAGGCGGGATAGCGCGAATCAACTCCTCATTCTCCTGGCTGATCAACCGTGCCTGGACCAGGTTGTCATCGGGCAAGATATTAAAATCAATCCCGTAAAAAGAGGCTTCGGCGGCCGCCTGATCGAGTTCTTCAACAGCTTCGGCAACTGCCTGATCCTCTACACTTACGGTAGTCTCAGCAACCGGTCGCTCGACCGCTGCTCCGGCAGAGTTATCCGGTCGGTCTGTTTCAGCCGTAGTTTCGGCTCTGTTCAAATTATTATTTTGGATCAAACTATTTTGAAACTCGGGTCCCTCAATCGCTCCGGTCCCATGATTCATTTCATCTCATTCCCATCCGCTGTGGCATAAACCGCACCAGCAGTTTTTCGTAAAAATAAAAGATAGCCGATAGGCGAGACAGCCCGGGTAAAAAAGAACTAAAAAAGTTAACCGAGCAACTGCAGCGCCATCTGCGGCGTCTGCTGGGCCTGTGCAAGCACGGAAGTACCGGCTTGAGTCAAGATGTTAGCTCGGGTCTGGTTGACCGCTTCCGCGGCAATGTCAGCGTCACGAATCGCGCTCTCGGAAGCCTCGGTGTTCTCTCCCTGGATCTGCAGGAAGTCAACAGCTCCCTCGAGACGGTTCTGAACGGCACCAATGTTAGCGCGAGTTTCCGAAACTTCGTTAATCGCCTGGGTAACCGTTTCGATCGCCGATTCAGCACCCTCACGTGATTCAACGCTTATCGGGGCGTCGTCGACACGAATACCAAGCGCTTGCGAGGTAGCCGTCTGAATAGCTTGACCGTCTCCCATGGCCACCGTGATTGTCTCGTCACGGTTAGCGCCAATGTGGAAAGTCAGTGATGCCTCTCCAGCAGTAGCTCGTCCAGCCTCGTCAACTTCACCAAATTGATTGGTAAGCAGTTGACGCTGGTTAAACTGAACCGTGGAGGCGGTTCGGTCAACCTCATCTACCAGCTGAGAAATCTCAGTCTGGATCAGTTCACGGTCATCGTCAGTCAAGCTGTCGTTAGCTGCCTGAACAGCCAGCTCACGCATCCGCTGCAGGTCGTCACCAATAGACTCAAGACCACCCTCGGCGGTCTGAAGTACTGATATACCGTCCTGAGCGTTAGACTGCGCCTGGTCAAGACCACGGCCGGCCATGCTCAATTTCTCAGCAATGGCCAGTCCAGCGGCGTCATCAGCAGCCACGTTAATACGTAAACCACTGGACAGACGCTCCTGCGCCTGGTCAAGATCACCAGAACTTCTGTGTAACTGTCGTTGTGCAAATGTAGCCTGAACGTTAGTGTTAATTCTAAACATACCACCCATCGGTAGAACACTCCCTCCTGGAGTTAAGATCGAATCGTCCTTGATTCGAATTGTGCTAAGATTGTGCTAAATTGTACTGATAGTCCTGTGCAGTCAAGCACTAATGATGTAAAAAAAACGTGGTAAAACAGTCCGGTAACAGCAGTTGTTCCCCACTAAAGCGGCGGAGGATACAACCACCATACCGGCGTCCAGGCTGTCTCAACCTATCGACTATATTTGAATGTCAAAGAGCTTCAGTCCGGCCGTCAAATGACGTCGAACCGTTTACCCCGTAGAGCAAAAAAGAAAAAAGATCAATCCAGAGTTACTACAAATACTACTAATCCAACTTTAACTCTCATGAGCCCCAAAAAAAGCGCGTATACAACATGGTGCACAAAAAAAACCTACCCCTGCCTGCGCAGTCCGAGACTGCACACCAAGAATAGGCTAAGTTTACAAGTGTAATATTATCAAACCTCCATGTGAAAAAATTGTCCTCCAGCCAGCATCCTTGCTGACTTTTTCTTATGTCAATCTAATTATCGGACATCAATCGCCGTTTGTCAAATATTTTTTTAAGATTCTTTTTTTTCTTCACTTTGTTGTTTAAGAAACTCTGCCACAGAACGGGTCTCCTCCCCGCTTGCGCGGGCTGCTTCGATGTTTTCTTTCTGGATTTCTTCATAAACCTCGCGGCGATGAATCGGTATCTCACGCGGTGCTTCAATTCCCAGTTTGACCTGATCGCCGTCCTGATCGACAATCATAATCTCAATGTCGTCGCCAATCATAACGCGTTCGTCAACTTTTCGGGTAAGAACAAGCATTACTCGCTCCCGCCCTTCGCGACCAGTCCCTGCCGACCGGAAGCTTCCAGCTCATCAAGAACCCGATGACGCACCGTATATTCATCTACCTGGTTAATCACCTGTTTGGCCAGAAAATTTTCCTGATTTACTATTACCGGTCCGCGAAAGTTAATTGTCATCGCGTCCGGATTTTGTGGCACAACCACGATCGAATAAAGCATCAAATCGTCGGTCGAATCCGCTTCTATCTGCTTGAGATCTTCCGGCAGAATAGAAAGCTCGTAATCCGGTCGTATGAGGTTAGGAGGCACTACAACAAAAGCCAGGTCGGGATCGTTTACCGCCTGTAACCACTCAAAGGGCTGTTCGCTCTCTCTTCCTATGATTACGTATTCCTCCTGGTCTTCAAACCCAAACAGTCCGCCTCGGACTGTAACTATTTTATCCCTGTCAATTTCAATTTCGCCGTAGGGCTTCGACTTAATTTTCACGGTTTGATCAAACCCTTTCCGCATATCTGTTAAGCTGTTAATATAAGTTTATACAAAATAGTGATAAAATGCAACTCAGACTTTCCAACGATTTCATCACTTTCGATACCGGATCAAGTCCGGCATGACGCTGCTTGACCCGGCAAGCCATCTTTTCTCCCCTTTTGTCTCCCCCCTTTAGCTGATTTTGTCAGTCTGAATAATTTAGATAAAATTGTTAGATAAAATTTGCCAGGCTCAGTTGCATAATATTTGAGGACATTTGAAGCGAAGCCTCCTGAACTGTCCGCAAACGCTCGTGTTCAGTTATTACTTCCGCCAGATCAGCGTCCTCAAGCTGTGATATTAATTCCTGCGTATGCAATTCCCGGTCTTCAATCCGGTTTTCAGCCGAATCCAATCTGTTAACACGAGCACCGGCAATACTGCGGTGAACCAGTATGTTTTCGACCCCCAGTTGAATCTCTTCAATAGACTGCTGGAAACCCTCCGCCTCATTTTCAACGTCTGCCGGCGGCTCACCCTGGAGGGTATTTCTGAAATCAATTAAGGTATCAAAAATTGATTTTCCTTCCCGGAAAGCACCGTCGTGGTATTCAACAGGATAATTTTGTCTCTCCCGAGGTTCAGGGGGTTCGCCGTTCTGGCCGATTATTCCAAGATCATTCAGCAGCCCCTGCTCGCCGTCACCGTTGGCCGGATTGCGGTCAAAATCTCGCAGATATATTTCATGAGGGGTTCGAGACTTGAGCTTGAACTGGACGTCATGGTTGTCTTCATCAAGTTCCCGCGCTTCAGTCGGGGAGTGTTCAATCCCGGCCGAATCAATGAATTGAACGCTTTGAACATCGTCCGGGTCATCAACATCATCGTCTAACCTAATAGTAACCTCATCTTCATCGTCATCAAACTCCAGCTCTTCTATCCTTAATATTTGCTGGTCGCCGTCGTCATCCTTAATTCTAATCCTATCCCCGACTTCAACATCCACCGGCAGGTCATCCTGGGCGATAGTTATTTCGTTATCTTCCAAGTCTACCACGTCATCTTCGTGAACCCCACGCACCTCTTCAAACATTGACTCAACCGTGATTCCCATGTCGTTAATACGTTCCGCGACATCAATGATAGTATCTTCGTTTGTATCGTAGTAAACCTGCCTATCGTTGAGCTGAAAGTAACCTTTGCTTTTGGGGATATTGTTATGATCCTTTAACGGGTCTTCGGCAAAATCGTATTCATCTACATCGGGGTCAGTATCAAAAGCTACTGTTTCAAAATCTCCGCGGGCACTCTCGTTGGTTGCCTGAAATATTTCGCTACCAATTAAATTGGAGGGAATGAATTCCCCGTCACCAATTTGTTTGTTCGTGGGGTTGAAATCGCCGTTAAATTGGACTTCCTGGATTTGATCCTGGCCATCTCTTTCAACAGTGAACAACTGATCGAGGTCTTCCGTTTCTGTGCCTCCAAACAAGAACTGCCCGGCCAGTCGATTGTTAGCAACATCCACCAACTCCTCAATTCGCTCGTCGACTTCAGCACTAATCAATTCCCTGTCCCGGTCACTTAAAGAATCGTTAGCCGCCTGGACTGAAAGCTCTCGCACGCGTTGCAACAGATTAGTCACTTCACCCAGAGAACCCTCGGCTGTCTCAAGTTCATTTCGGGCTGAGGTTATATTGTCTTTATACTGGCCAATTCTTCCCTGTTCGTTGTGGTGTTCAAACAGCCGCACCATATCAGGTGGGCTATCCGACGGTCTGCTAATCTGTTTTCCGGTCGATATTTGTTCCATTGTCTGCTGGATATCGTTAGTATTTGACATCAGGTTTCTTTTTGGCTGCTCAAACTGAGTTATGAACGAGACTCGCCCCATTTACACCACCTCCTTTTTTGGCATGATTAAATCAACTGCATAATTTCATTAGACATATCACGCACTGCCCCAATCACCCGGCTGGCCGCCTGGAACCCCTGCTGTTCGCGTATCAATTTGCTCATTTCTTCGTCCAGGCTAACGCCGGAGACGCTCTGTATCTGGTCCTCAAGCTGATGAACCAATTGTTCAGATGCACGTTTTTCGCGGCGAACCAGAGAGGAGTCGCTGCCAATCTCAGCGGCCATTTCACTCAGGTGATCGTCCATTGATTTTTCACCCTGGGCCATTACATTTTTATCGTGAAGATTGGACAGTTCGTTCATCACTGAACCGTCGCCTTCACCTTTCATCGTGTCGGCAATTCCCGTGTTATCAATATCGTCACCGCCAGAAGCGGCAATCAGATCCGGATTGGCATCAATCAGGCTGTCCACCTCAAGAGCCGCCGCCTGATCGGCCAGGGGCGGCCGCTGCGACTGACCGGTGATCGCATACTCGTAGCTGCTGTCGTCTCGATAAAGCCGGTCCATTCCCAGGCCCGCCAACAAATTACGGGTCTCATGTTCATCCCTGGTATTTCTTATTGTTGCGCCCTCATCTATATCTGCTGCGTCGACCTCCTCATCAATGTAGACTATGCCCTCCTCGTCGTCGACTTCCATCACCCGGCCACGGATCTCATCACCCGCTGTTTCAGTGTCATTCGCCACTATCACCGTGTCGCCTTCAGTAAAATTGCTGGAATCATCGTCATCTGTTAAATATATTCCATACCAATCTTCGTCATCATGCTCGTCGACGTCCGTATCATCAATACCAAAACTAGACGTGTCATTAACCCTGAAATCGTCCTGTTTATTGTTGATATGGACTACTGCGTCTTCGCCAGTATCATACTCTTCGTCAAGTTCATCTACCGTAATGATACCGTCGTCACGATTAACATGAATAACACGAGCTTCTTCGGCTCCATCGTTATCAGAGACTCGAACAGTATCACCCCGTTGAACGTCATGAACATTTGAAACATGCAGGTCTATCTCTTCTCCAGCACCATAAATAGGACCTTCGTCTTCATCAAGCTCTTCTTCATGAGCAGTAAACAACCGTAGTTCGTCGTTACTAGTAACCGAGGCAACCACGTCTGAATCTGCCGCTTCGCTTGCGTTGTTGATTCTATCGACCAATTCCACCAGAGAATCCTCTTCAGCGTCGTAATTTATTGTAAAGTCTTCTTCACGTTGGGAAGAAAACTCCAGCGTCCCATCGGCATAATCCACGTCATCAAAAAAACTTTCAAGTTCAGAGGCAATGTCTTCTTCCACGTCGTCCACGGACCTCGAACTGCTTCGATTGCTTCCGCCGACGGAAAGAATATTGGTTTTGTCGAGTAAAAGCCCGTTATCACGCATTTCGTCAATTCGATAGTCATTTTCCTGTGTTCCGGTGATTACCAGCCGTTCATCGGCGCTCCAGTAGGCCTGTGCGTGGTTGGGCGACTCATTAATGCGGTCAATTATGTCGTCCAGCGAATCCTCTTTCATGTTGTAATTAATTGAATGGCCGTTAATTAAAAGCGTTCCGTCCGGGTTATCTGATATCCCGCTGTCACCGTCAAAATTACGGGGCATTTCTCGGGCGTCATCGGACTCTCCGTCAATAAACAGAAGCTCGTCCGGTGCATCGACGTGACCGGCCTTACGTTCCGGATAATCACCACCAACGTCTCCCAGACCTTCAAACCTGAACATCCCCTCATCAGCGGTCGGAAGCTCCGACCAGAAGTTGTTGCGGCTCTGCTCCTGCATACCAAAACCGCTCCGGTGGATGTCGTTGAAACGGTCAACCAGCCGTACAGTCAGGTCATTAAGATCGTCAATAATGTCTGGAATGCCTTCCTCCCGCATATCCATAAGTGCTTTCAGCTTACCATTTTGCGGTGTGACAACACTTTCCAAATGATCATCATAAACAATTTTGCGCGGTTCTCCGGGGCCGGGCTGCCGAAAGTCAAGTTCATGGGACTCACTGCCCTGCACAAGGGTGAAACCTGCAACGTTCACGCGAAATTGTTCCGATGTTTCCTGAACTGTAACGTCTATATATTCGGAAAGCTCACGGGTCAATTCGGTTCGTTGGTCAAGTAAATCGTTCGGGTTTGTCCCGCGGGCCTCAGAGGCATTAATCTCTCTGTTAAGCGAAGCAATATTCTCAGCGATATTATTTATCTCATCCAGAGTGGATTCTATCTGTACATTTATACTGTTTTCACCTTCACCGCCGCCGATATCATTTAAAGTCCGATAAAACCTTCTTATCCCACTGGCAAAAGTTTCGGCCTGCCCGATAACTGTCCTCCGGCTGCCTCGGTTTTCCGGCTCGTTGGCCAGCTCCTGCATGGCGGCATTTAAATCACCAAAAGTTCCCCGTAACCCTTCGTCCGATGGTTCGTTAAGAGCTGTCTCTATATCATCGTAAAGTGTAGTTAACTGATCGTATCGATCAAGCGTCGATGTAGATTGTCTCATGCGCGTATCAAGCATATGATCGCGCGCCCGGGTAATCTCAGCAACATGAACGCCGGTCCCAATGGTGAGCCCGCCAATAACCTGGGGACGGTTGGTCTGTAGTTCAGCCCGCTGACGAGAATAACTCTTATTACCCGCATTGGCGATATTGTGAGCGGTGGTGTCCAGAGACCTCCTGGACGCTAAAAGCCCCGACAGAGCGTTGTCCATCGCCTGAAAACCGGCCATTTTCTCTTACACCGCCTCGTCAAAAACCATTGATTGTTTGTTCTCCTTGTCGCTTTTTCGCCCGCTCTCATCGTATGTCTGTTCTTGTCCCTCACCGTTTAAAACCTCAAAAACAGTTTCAAAAACCTGGTCTATATCACCTATTCTTGAGCGTAAAACCTCAGAAATACGTTCAGTTTTGAGCTGTACTTTTCGGTTTTTCCGGCGTAAATCTTCCGCAAGCGACTGCAGTCTTTCAACAGTCTTCGAGTCCAACTCTGAACTTAAATCTTCCACCGTTATAACCGCTTCGCCGCCAACTTCAACCCAGAGGTTGCGCCTCGTCTCGTGCAAGCTCTTGATATCATTGACCAGCCCCCTACCCTCTTCAGTAATCTCAGCAAGCTTATCTATTTCTCGTTCAATTACTGCTTCCAGCTTACGATCCAGTAGAGATAAGAGCACTTCGTGTCTTTCATTGAGTTCTTCTAAATTTTCTATTAGTTTCGTTTCTTTGCTCAAGGTAAATTCCTCCCGACGATAATAGTGGTTTTCATAGTTAATTTTCGGCCACTATTCAAGAAAGCTAAAGAAAAAAGGAAAGAGTTCTCGCTCAAAATTTTTTCTCCTCGCCTCCGCAGAGGAAAAAAGCTTTTTAGAGGAAACTCAGGAAAGAAATGTCACCTGGTGAAACGACTATATTGAAAATTAATCAAAACCGGGAGGAAGCGAACGGGCCAATACTAACCCGGCGACTCTGTTTGCCCCAGCTTTTTGAAGTTCATCGGCGGCACACTTCAAGGTAGCGCCCGTCGTATAAATATCGTCTACCAGCAGTATGGAACTGTCCACAACTTTGCTTTTCTGTTCTTCTAAAATGCAAAAACAACCGGCCAGGTTGGCCAACCGCTCGCTAAATTTTAACTCTGACTGAGCGCGTGTGGCATGGCTCTTTCTCAGTGCTTTCAAGAGGGGCAATTCAAAATGATAGGAGAGTTGTTCGGCAAGTTGAACTGCCTGATTAAAGCCTCGCTGACGGAGTTTTCGGAAGTAAAGGGGCAACGGAACCAGGTAATCCCATTTTTCTGGAACAAACTCCCCCTCTAACTGATGGGCCATGCGTCTGCCCAGCCAGCTTCCCCAGTATTTAAATGAGTTAAATTTCCAGTCGTGGACGATAGTTCGCAACTCGTCACAGTAAGCATAGGAGGCGAGCACAAAATCAAATTTTACGACGGATAGCCGGCAATCTCCACAGAGAGGGACCTCGGGGGGTATTTTTTTAATATCAGGTTCTGGACTGGACGCTTCATTTGGACGGCGAACAACCCGGGCACCCAGGGGCAGCGCACACAATCTGCAAAGGGGCGGATTTAGTCGGGGAAGTTCACGCTCGTGTTCTGCACAAATAGGCAGCGGTATAATATTTTTTGAGCTGACCGGTTTGTCACAAAACAGACATTTAACCGGTAAAATTAAATCGAGCAAGCCGCGCAAAAACTTCAGAAGATATTTAATTCTGCCGGGACTCCACTGTTATTTTTTCTTCAACAAGGTTGCTGGCTCGGTCCTTTACTTTAACAAGCACTTCGTTTTCGCCGCCACTTTCCAGAGGTCGGGCATCAACGATAAGACTGTTCTCGCTCTCGTGGTAGTAAACGCTAAGCTCTCGTCCCTGATACAATACTTTCTGGTCCTCGTCGTGGTAACCGGAGGGCGTCTCCGAGAGACCAATCTTCAACTCATGGCCGGCGGAAAGAAAACTCACTTCTTCTATTTCGGGTGGAATCTGGTCGTGAAACAGAGCCACAGTGGGCAGAGATGAAACCCTGGCTTCCCGTTCCCACTTTGGCCCCCGGGTGTAACTTTCAAAAGTCAAGTTTTCCCAGCGTTCTGCGGTTTCGTTCCAGCGATATAATCCCACCTGCCTGGGCCGGTCAACAGTATCAGGCACAAAAGCATACAGATAAAACTCACCGGTTGTCTGGACATGAGACGGAGAAATTTTAAAAGCACTGCTAACCGGTTCCAGCCCTTCCTCAGCCTTATCGAGAAGTTCAGGTCGTTCTTGAAAGAATACCAATGAATTATGATTGAGCCCACGACCGTCGGAGAACAATGAAAAAGTGCCGTCAGGACTGGCAACTGCACCGGGCCGGTTGCGGCGTATGGCCTGAACATAAACAGAATCAGATACAGTATTATTTTGGCCGCCTGGACCGTCTAGAGAAGCTTTTAATGAAAACCACCCCTGTTCGTCGTAATCCGGCGCCCACCAGCCTATAAAACGTCCAGGTTCCTTGTGAATTAAATCAATCGTTTCCGTTTCTCCGCCTTTATTCAAATGTAAATCTGGAAAGTCTTTCCAGCCGCCCTCAACATCAACCAGAATCTCAAGCCGGTTATGAAGCCGGCTTATATCAAGGTCCATTGTAGTAGTCTCTTCCGCTACTTCTGCAAGGGGGGGCGAGTATTGTTTTTGCACACGCTGATGAGCGTTCATGGTTGTCGTGACAAATTCCCCCTCACCGCCGTCTGTAGATTCAGCAGCTTGATTTCTCAGATAGCTCCAATCGTGAGGACGCGGCGGTAATTTTGTTTCATAAGGAATAGTTGCAGAGGTTTTTTCTCCGGTTTTAGTACGACTCTCAATACGAATTTCACCGCTGTTCCCAGCCTCAAAAAAACTTAAATACCGATTCCCGGAGTCGGTCTGACCAACTTCGGTTAACTTAAGAAAATATTTAGTCGGCCCAATATTTGAACTATTTTTTAAATAATTGGCAGAGGCACCGGCTGATGTCTCTTCAGGAGATAGTTCATTAAAGGTCCGGTGGCCGACCAGTACATCGTCCACAAAAATTTCTGTCCTGTATGGAAGAGTACGATTGGCTGACCCCGGATGCAGATTATAGAGTTTTACAGCCACAGCAACACGCCCCCAGAGTGTTACGGGATCTTCTCGCGTCGGTGAGACACTGACAACCTGCCCGCGATTTTCAACCCAACTCGAACCGTCAAGAGGAATAAAAACAACCTCCTCTATTCGTGGCCGGGGGTTATAAGGAAGTGGCGGATCGAAATAACCGACAGGATTGACGAAATTGCCTTCCGGATCTCTCAAACTGAAGTGCAGGTGAACAGGCCCGCGGCCGGTATCCCCGGCTTCACCTAAAATCTGGCCTCGGTTGATTTTTATCCGCTTGTCCGGCTGTATATGCATACGTGGTAGTATTTCTTCCTGCAGTTCTTCTTTTATTTCTGGAGCAAGCCCGGCCAGATGGGAATAGGAGCTTCTATAACCGGATTCATGTTCGATCACAACCGTTTTTCCGTAACGAACCGGGTCAAAATAGACTTCGTCAATCCAGCCGGATTTGACGGCTTTAACGCGCCGCCCGGACTGATGGAAAGTTGAGAAATCTATTCCGTCATGCAGGCCGCGTCCTCGAATTTCAGCAAACGATCCCGAAATTTGGGTCGGTTCGCCAAGAGGCCAGCTAAAACCTTCGCCATAAAGCGGCGTCACAAATAATAAAGCAGACAATATTAAAACAATCGTCAGTGAAACCGAGGGAATTCCCGGGCGGGGAAAAATAATATCACGGACCGCCAGCGGCAAAAACTCAAGACAGCGCCCCCTCACTTCCAGATATAAACGGCTGAGCAGTAACAGGCGGGTTAAAAACATTTACTCGTCAAAAAGACTCCTCTCCCCGGGTTGACTCGGGCCGCTGTCCTCTGTTTTAATCCCGAGATGTTCACGAGCCCGGCGAGTAGTAACTCGACCCCGGGTTGTTCGCTTAAGATAACCGGATTGAATCAAAAATGGTTCGTGCAGTTCCTCAATGGTTCCGGCTTCTTCTCCAACTGCTGTCGCAAGGGTCTTTATTCCTACCGGTCCCCCGTCAAAATGATTAATAATTGTGGAAAGTATTTCCCTATCCATCCTCTTCAAACCCTGCTGATCTACGGCCAGTCGCTCCAGAGCATGCTGAGCTATATCGTTGTCGATCAGACCGTCTCCCTCAACTTCAGCAAAATCGCGCACCCTTCGTAACAGACGGTTAGCTATTCGCGGTGTTCCCCGGGAACGTCGGGCTATCTCGTCAACCCCCTCTTCTTTAATCTCAATATCTAGAATTTTGGATGAGCGCCTGATAATTCGGCGCATTTCAGGCTCTTCGTAAAACCTGAGACGGGTATGGACACCAAAACGAGAGCGGAGAGGTTCAGTCAACAGCCCCGCCCGGGTTGTGGCGCCGACAAGCGTAAATTCGTTGAGATCCAGACTTACCGCTCGAGCCGAGGGCCCCTCGCCAATCGTAATATCAATTTTTTTATCTTCCATCGCCGGATAGAGAAATTCTTCCACCACGTGGGACAACCGGTGAATTTCATCAATGAACAACACGCTTCGTGATTCAATATTTGTCAACACGGCAGCCAGATCACCCGGTTGTTCAAGCGTTGGACCGGCAGTGGATTTAATCGGCACCTCGAGTTCATTGGCAATAATGTGAGCAAGCGTAGTCTTCCCCAAACCGGGCGGCCCGTGCAAAAGGACGTGGTCAAGCGCTTCCCCCCGCTGCCTCGTCGCCTCGATAAATACCCGCAGGTTGTCCTTCTCCGTCTGTTGACCAATGAACTCATCGAGTTTGGCGGGGCGCAATGTTTCCTCCCCCCGCGCCTCCTCCGGACTTGCCACGTCTCGTGTAAGCGGCTCTTCAAAGTCACTGGATTCGTTTATATTCGCACTTTCGAAATCACTCATCTGTTTCCTCCCTAATTCGTTTCACGCCATCTAATCTTCCGGATTATCTCCCGGCTATTTTGACATACCACTCTTGGTAACGATTATCGACTGCTTGTTGATCTGAATGAAATGTTAGTTTAAGAGGCCGTCTCCGAACCCCGAAGTGCCGCACTTATTAGATCTTCAAGCGTCTCGTGGTCCTCTGCCTCCAGCGCTTTTTTAACCATACGGGTTGCTTCTTTCTGTGGAAAACCAAGGCCCAGCAGGGCCTCCAGAGCCTCTTCGCTCATCTTTTGTGTTCCGCTGTCAGCGGCAACTGGTTGAGCAGGTAATTTCTCGGCCAGCTCAACAATCAAACGCTGCGCTGTTTTTTTGCCAACCCCTTTTATTGTTTTTAAGGTATCCAGGTCCTGTTCCTGGACGGCTTTCCGAAAACGATCAGCCCCGAGATCGGAGAGAACGGCCAGCGCCATGCTTGGCCCTACTCCTGATAACTGCTGTAACTGACGAAAAAAATCCCGGTTGGCACGCTTAATAAATCCATACAGTTTCTGTTGATCCTCGCGCACATACAGATGAGTATATAGCTTAACGGGATCACCGGCCGAAGGGAAACGGGCCCGTTCACCGTCGGCGATAAAAAGTTCGTAGCCAATTCCACCTTTGGTTTCCACTATAGCCCTATCTTTTCCTTTTTCTATCAACTCGCCACAAACGTATGAATACATGTGTCAAACTCCTGTAATAAAGATTAGTCAAATTATTTTTTCAAGGCGGACTTGATCTGTTGAATCACTACTTTTAATCGGGACTTTTTGACTGCACAACCGGCGGCGCGTCGGTGGCCGCCGCCCTCAAAACGAGCCAGGAGATTACCAAAATGGGCCGGACACTCTTCTTCAGGCCAAAACATATTGTAGCCTAAACCCAGTTTCACTTTATTCTCATTAAGCTCTTTTATCCTGAGAAACGAATGTGCTTCAGGGTCAAGGATAAAAGGGATAAATTTATTTTGACAGAGCTGGCGCTGTTTTTCGGTCAATTTACGATAGTCCATTATCAACAGCCCGTTTTCATTCCTGATATGTTGGGCCATGATTTTTTTGCCTCGTTCAAGATTCTTCAAAAATCTTTCGGCTCTTTTGTTGAAAATGGTATGATCGAGAGCAGCTTTAGCTCCACCTTTATCCAATAGCTCAATCAGAAGCTGATTTTCAGCAACGCTGTGGTTGGCCAGTGGATGAGAATCGATAAGGAAACTCAACAACACAGCACCACTCGGATTTATGATATCGTCACGCTTAAAATCAGCGTTATCTACCCGGTCGGTCTCCTTCAAGAGGTGTTCCAGTCCGGCGAACCTGGTGGCAAGATCACGTTTGCGATAGTAGTTGTAAATAACCCGGGCGGCACTCGGTGCTTTAGGATTGTAACGCCCTTCAAATTCATCCGGTTCGCGGTTGCTGGCGTGATGGTCAAACCAGAGGCTGCATCCTTCAATATAGGGCATATTTACAACTACGTCTACAGGACTCACCTTGAACTTACCCGTTTTGACGTCTTCCAGGGGAACAAATTTTACCGCCCCCACCGGCAGGACACGCCGCAATAGCACTGCTGATACAATTGCATCGAGGTCTGAATTAGTAACAATCCGAACCAGATCTCTGTTTTCCATAGCACTCTCCTCACCGAAAATTAAAAATCTGTGCGATAAACTAATTTTATCACAGCACAACCACTAAAAAAACTTTGAACCCACTCCAAGAAGTCCGAAATTGTCGGTTCCCGTTCAAATAACGTCAGGCCAGACTTAAGTCGGCAATTCATGTTCGCACACCGGTTACCATGCATTCCTCCTTTTGCAGGTAATGCAAGATGAGTTTTTTAGCTCTTCAGGCAGAACTTTAGCGGATAACCTTCATTTATTTTCTGCGATTTTCGTATTACTGACTTGACTTTTTACCATACTTCGTGATTATAATTTACTGGTGTAGAAAATGAATACCTATCTTTTAAGGAGGCGTTAACGTGAGTGACATTATAAAACAGAGAGAACCCATCCCCAGTGATCCCGACGATTCAGTCTATCACACCAACCTTTTTCTTACCGACGCACAGCTTAAAGCTGAAATTGAGAAATGTGAATATTGTGAGGAAAAACCTTGCCGTGACGGCTGTCCCGCCGACTGTTCACCCGCAGACTTTATAAAAGCCGCTGAAGTTGGTGAAGACGCCGACTACCGCCGCTCCGCCGCCGAAATAATGACTTACAACCCTTTTGGTGGCATTTGTGGTTTAGTCTGTCCTGACAAACACTGCATGGCACAATGTACTCACAAAGATTTTGACGGTCCGGTAGAAATACCCGCCGTCCAGGCAACAGTTGTTGAAAAAGCCAAGCAGCTCGGCGTTATGCCGGTGCTGGAGTCACCGGAAGCCACAGGCGAGCCGGTTGCGGTAATTGGTTCCGGACCCGCTGGACTCGGTGCCGCCGCTCTGTTAGCTCAACGAGGTCATCCGGTAACAATTTATGAACGGGCCGACGAACCCGGTGGTATGTGCCGTTTGATCCCTGAGTTTCGACTTGACGATGAAACTCTGCGCACGGATATTGAGTGGCTGTTGGAACTTGACAATATCACTCTTGAAACCGGAGTTGAAATTGAAGACCCCGAACAGCTTCTTGACGATTTTGAGGCTGTTGTAGTCGCTGTTGGACTCTGGAATCCACTTTATCCGGGTATACCGAACCAGGAGTTAGGAATTGCCGGGCTGGAGTTTTTGGAATCACCGGAAGAATTTGAACTGGGCGATAACGTCGCGGTTATTGGCGGCGGTGCCACAGCCTACGACTGTGCAGTTGTGGCCGACCAGCAGGGAGCTGAAAGAGTAGAACTGTTTTCCCTGGAGAAACTAAGTGAGATGCCGCTCACCGCCAAAGAAATGGATGAGCTAACCGGTAGTGGAATTGACGTTAACGGTCGAGTTCAGGTGGATACTATTCACTCCAACTCTTCCGACAAGATAGTTGGAATTACAGCCCGAAAAATAGAATTAAACGGCGATGAGTTCTCGCTTGACGCAATTGAGCCAATCCCCAACTCGGAAATCACCCGTAACGATATCGACACTGTTATTTTCGCTATTGGCGCCACCTCGGAGGTAGAAACCTCAGACAACGACGCAATTTTTTACGCTGGCGACTGTGCCGAAGGTCCTACCACGGTAGTCGAAGGTTCAGCCGCTGGAAAAAACACCGCTGAACAGGTCAGCGCCTATTTCGACGGTGAAAATATTCCCGAGTTTGAGCGTAACGAGTTTGGAGCCGTTAAAAGCACCATAGAAATACCCGGGTTTGGTAGACATCCGGTTCCGCTGAACACCACTTTCTTCAACCTGGAACTTGAACACCCCTTCCTGCTATCCGCCGCGCCTCCGACGGACGGCTACGAACAGATGAAGCTGGCTTTTGAAGCAGGCTGGGCCGGCGGAATTATGAAAACCTCTTTTGCTGAAGGTCCTATCCACATCCCCGGTCATTACATGTATCAATACGACGACGAGACTTATGCCAACTGCGACAACGTCTCCGGCCACCTGCTTGACCGTGTTTGTGGAGAAATTGATGAACTGCGCCAGGAATTTCCCGACAAACTGGTTGCCGCCTCGACTGGCGGACCGGTTACCGGTAATGAAAGCGAGGACGCCAAAGGCTGGCAGAGTAACACCAAGCGGCTGGAAGATGCCGGCGCTCAACTGATTGAATACAGCCTCTCCTGTCCGCAGGGGGGCGAAGGCACTGAGGGTGACATCGTCGCCCAGAGTCCCGACCTCTCGGCACAGGTGATTGAGTGGGTGCTAAGCGAAAGTGATCCCGAAGTACCCAAGCTTTTTAAACTTACTCCGGCCGTAACCGCAATCGAAACTGTAATCAATCGAATTAAAGAAGTCTTTGCTGAATATCCGGAACAACGAGCCGGTATCACACTGGGCAACACCTTCCCTTCTCTTGCCCTGCAGGATAACGAGGAGAAAACCTGGGAAGAAGGAGTTGTCGCCGGCATGAGTGGCCGCGGGGTTCTCAACATCAACTACCACACCCTGGCCAAAGCAACGCCTCTTAACGTTGCCATATCCGGTAATGGCGGCCCGATGAACTACAAAACGGCCGCTGACTTCCTGGCTCTCGGCTGTGAAACAGCTCAGTTCTGCACCATGCCCACGGCTATGGGTTATGACATCGTCAAAGAACTTACTTCCGGTGTCAGTCACTTGATGGCCGAACGTGGTATCGAGTCGATGGACGAACTCATCGGGGTTATGCTGCCCGAACCTGTCCGCGACTTTATGGAGCTGTCCGATGAAAAACCGATTTCCGACCAGGATCGAGACCTCTGTGTGCAGTGTGGAAACTGCACTCGCTGTCCTTACCTGGCTATTGAAATGGATGATGAAAATTACCCCGAGACAGACGCCGAACTCTGTATCGGTTGTGGCATGTGTCACAAACTCTGTCCCGTGGGAGCCATTGAAATGCGAGAACGCACCGCTGAAGAGGCTGAACTTCTTTCTGAAGGTTGAAAAAATTTGTAACTGTTTAGCGCCTACTGTCAAATACTGGTTATGCTGAAAGCTAATTCAAATTCATTAAGTGCTCATAATTTTGTTAATGTTCTTGAACTTGACGTCATTCCGGCCTCCGAGCCGGAATCCATGTTGAACTTGACGTGATTATAGATCAACCCCGTAAAAATGGATTGCGGGTCAAGCCCGCAATGACGAGCGATAGATCATACCTGTAACGTCGCTGGTGGCGCTAAACAAGTAAGTTTTTGGAGTGGATTCTTGTAAATATAATTTACTGAGGAGGCTTTTTACAATGGACGAGTACCTAATAGCTAATGGAACTGTTGTTACGCTGGGCGATAACGATGAGATTATCGACGATGGAGCAGTCTACGTTAAAAATGGTTCTATTGAGGACGTTGGTAAAACAGCAGAACTCAAGGAAAAATACGACTGTCCGGTTAAAGTTGACGCAACCGACCAGGTTGTCATGCCCGGATTCATCTGTGCCCATCACCACCTTTACAGCACCATGGCGCGGGGATTCACTCCACCCGGTGAACCGGCCTATACTTTTGAGGAAATACTGGAGAGATTATGGTGGAAACTTGACCGCGCTCTAACGGAAGAGGCAGTTGAATACAGCGCCTACATTCCCCTGATTGAGTGCATTCGTAACGGAACCACCACCTTTCTTGACCACCACGCCAGCCCTTCCTGTGTTGACGGTAGCCTGGATATACTGGCTGACGCCGTCGAACAAGCCGGCTTACGGGCTAACCTCAGCTATGAAGTTTCGGACCGCAACGAACCCGGACAGGGGGTCGAGGAAAATCGACGCTTCCTCGACAGCCTTTCTTCACGGGACTCTGAATTTATCGGTGGCATGGTTGGAATTCATGCCTCCCTCACTGTCTCCGACGATACACTGGCCCGCTGTCGGGAAGTCGCCGAAGAGTTTGATGTCGGCTATCACCTGCACGTCGCCGAGGGTGTTGAGGACCATCAGGACGCTCTTGAAAATTACGGAATGCGCACCGTTGAACGGCTTGTTGAAAACGATATTTGCGGTGATGATACGCTTTACATCCACTGCGTTAACGTGAATGAAAAAGAGATTGAGCTTATCCGCGACACCGGCACTATGGTAGTTCATAACCCTGAATCCAACATGAACAACGCCGTTGGCGTTGCCCCCGTTCTCGAAATGCTGGAGGAAGGAATTACTGTTGGGCTTGGCACTGATGGTATGGCCTCCGACATGCCTTCCCAGATGCGCGTCGCTCACCTGCTCCATCAACTCGACAAATCCGACCCCCGCGTCGCGTTTGTGGAAGCCCCTGAACTACTTATCCAAAATAACGTCGAAATAGCCAACCGACTGTTCCCCGTTGAACTGGGTAAGATAGAACCCGGCGCGGCCGCTGATTTTGCTATTCTTGATTACAGCGCGCCAACCGAGTTGAGCGGCGATACTTTCCTCGGACATCTCATTTACGGTCTCGTTGACGCTACCGTTGACACCACGATAGTTAACGGCAATATTCTGATGCAGGATAAAGAAGTAAAAGTCTTCGACGTTCCTGAAGTTGCACGGGAATGCCGCGAAATAGCCGGCGATCTCTGGCAGCGTATCTCCTGAGCTCCTCGGCGGCGGGAGAAAAAGCAAAAAACCGACCGTTGCAATTCTTACTCTCTGTTCGCTGAGGTAACCTATGAGAAGAATTCCTCTGGACCAGGTCCAACCGGGCGACGAACTTGCTGTCGACGTAAAAATTCAATCGGAACATCCCGGAACACTCTACAAGCTTCGTCTGCCGGTGGGACGTTCGCTCACCCGGCGGGATCTGAAACGGCTAAAAACCCTGGGGCAGAGTTATCTTTTCATTGAAGACGAGAGAACGGCTGATCTAGATGAATTAGTCCACGACGAGGAACTGGCCGCCGCCGAAGAGGAACTTAACGCCGAACTGAAAAAGACGGTCGATGGTTTCCGTCAGGAAAAACTTGACCAAATTTCAGCAGAAAATTTGAATAATTCTGTAGAAGGTTTGATTGAAAGCCTTAAAAACTCTCCTGTTCAGGCCGCCTTCACCTCACTTAAGTCTCATAACGATTACACCGCCAAACACTCTCTTGACGTCGCAAGACTGGCTCTCTTTTTTGTTATGGCTTACGAGGATAAGTTCTATCGTTTTGCAACCTCACAAACAGGTGCCTCCGCCTCCTTTACACTTAAATACTGGTTGAGAGATCTTGGGCTGGGAGCACTTCTACACGACATTGGTAAGTGGCGCATACCCCGCTATATATTGACTAAAGAGGGCCCCTTGTCCGACGACGAGTGGGAGGCGATGAAACGCCATCCTTCGCTCGGCGCCAATTTTTTGAGAAAGCTACGACGAAAAAATATTATCCGTCCCCTTGTCCGGCAGGCTTCTCTCCACCACCACGAAAAATACGGCGGCGGGGGATATCCTGCCGGTCGAAAAGAAAACCAAATTCACCTCCACGGACGCATAGTTGCCGTCTGCGACGTCTACTCTGCCCTGACTTCTAACCGCGCCTATCGCGACGGCCTGCTGCCTTCACGGGCATTGAAAACAATGGAAACCATGCAAGCTGAAGACAGGCACTTCGACCCTGAAATACTTCGGCTTTTCCTTGAATTTATAGAACCCTTTCCCCGCGGCCTGGAGGTCGACCTTGACGACGGATCACACGGCATCGTCTGCGACCATGACCACCAGGGCCGGCCAATAGTTCGTATCCTTTCCCGTGACGGCGAAAAATTAGTTGACCCACCTGAAATCGCCATTACTCCAGAAACCGGTCCCCAAATAGTTGATACTTAAACCTTTCCAAGCTAATTCATAACCTACCGAACTCCAGTTATTGCGGAAACGAATAACGTCCCAAGGCTGGACCCGCAATCCATTTTTCCCCCCCCTTTGTCTTTCCCCCCTTCAAGGGGGACAAGAAAGGGGGGAATGACGTCAGTAGGTTTCACCTCTGGTTCAGAACCTACCGAAGGGCTTCCCAAATTCCTTCCCCCCTGGAGGGGGAAGGTTAGGATGGGGGGATAAGGGGTTGAATTTGGAGTCAAAAGATCTTTCCCCCCTCCCCTTAATCCCCTCCCTCCAGGGGAGGGGAGATGCTTCGGTAGGTTCTGCCTCTGGTGGTGGCGGGGTTGACATACGAGCAGCTTCTAAGTAGAATTTAGTAATTTTGAAGGGCCTACCAGAGCTGGTATTCTCCCTTCCCTACTTTCCTCATTCGGGGGAAAGCCGTTAACAAAACTGTTTATCATTTTCATAAAATCAGGGTTGATAATAATGAACGACAACGTTAAAAGAATTGTTTTTGTAATAGCTTCGGTAATACTGGTCCTGGTGATCTATGACTACGTCACCGATACCCGTCAGATTCACCAGCCCACATGGTCAGAATTTGAACGACAAATTGATGAAGGAAACTTAGACGAAGTGACCATTGTCTCCTCGCCCGAGGGATTTGCTCGTAATGTTAAAGGGATTTATTCTACCGACGTAGAAGGATATTCAAGGTTTGAACTTGCGCCGCTAAGCCTTCCCGGCACGGGAGAAGAAATAACCAATAAACTGCGTCAAATGGACGTAGAAATCAAAACGGAGATAGAAGAAGAAACCTGGTGGACCATGCTTTTGATAAACTCTCTCCCCATACTGCTCATAATCGGTATCTGGCTCTACTTCATTTACCGAACCAGGAAAAGTATGGGCGGAGGTGGGATGATGGGAGTTGGCGAAAGCAAGGCGAAACTCTACCAGGAAGAGACACCGGACGTTACTTTTGAAAATGTAGCCGGATATTCCGGGCCGAAAAACGAAGTTCAACAGGTGATCCAGTTCCTTAAAGAACCGGAAAAATTTGATCGGCTCGGCGGCGAAATTCCAAAAGGTATCCTTATGGTGGGCCCACCTGGAACGGGGAAAACACTTACTGCACGGGCAATCGCCGGTGAAGCCGGCGTTGCTTTTCTCTCTACCGAAGGCTCAGATTTTATGGAAATGTTCGTCGGTGTTGGAGCCAGCCGCGTCCGTGATCTTTTTGAACGTGCCAAAGAACTGGCCCCGGCAATAATATTTATCGACGAAATTGACTCCGTCGGACGCAAGCGGGGCGCTGGACTGGGTGGCGGACACGATGAGCGTGAACAGACTCTTAACCAGTTGCTCTCCGAGATGGACGGTTTTGAGCCCAACACTGGCGTTATTCTACTTGCTGCAACTAACCGCCCAGACATTCTTGACCCAGCTCTTCTACGTTCTGGACGCTTTGACCGACAGATAACCTTCGAAATGCCGACCCTCAAGGAACGGCGGCAAATACTTTCTCTGCACGCTGAAAACAAACCGCTGGGCGACGACGTAGATCTGGACGAAATTGCCAGTGGTACTCCTGGATTTTCTGGCGCCGATTTACGCAACCTGCTAAATGAAGCTGCTCTGCTTGCTGCCGAGAAAGATGTAGATGAAATTTCTCGTGAAATTCTTGACGAGGCTCGAGATAAAGTGATTATGGGCCTGCAGAGGGAAGAAATGGCAATCAGCGAAGAAGAAAAGAAAACAATGGCCACTCATGAGTCGGGCCACACTATTGTCGCCTTCTGTGCTGAAAATTCCGATCCCGTTCATAAAGTTACTATCATCCCCCGTGGACGTGCTCTCGGGGCAACTCAGCAGCTGCCTCTCGAAGAAAAAAAGATGTATACCCGGGAGGATCTGATGGATCGCCTGGCCGTTCTGATGGCCGGGCGGGTCGCCGAACAGCTCAAACTCGATACTGTCACCAACGGCGCCCAGGACGATCTACGCCGCGCTACTAAAATGGCCCGTAAAATGGTTCTACAGTGGGGAATGAGCACCGCTCTTGGCAATGTTGCCTTCCAGGACTCTAATGGCAACGTCTTTCTCGGGGAAGAAATGGGCCACAAACGGGAATACAGTGAGGAAACTTCACAGAAAATCGATCAGGCCGTTTCGGAAATTATTGATGAAGCAACTGAACACGCCCGGGGAATTATGATTGAAAATGAGGACAAGCTGGATCGCCTGATTGAAATCCTCTCCGAACGTGAGACCCTTAACGCGGAAGAAATAGAAGCCCTGATGGCAGGCGAAGAATTGCCGCCAATGGAAACCGAAGATGAGGACGAAAAACAAGACGCAGAGGAATCCGCGGGAAAATCCGAAACCGACTCCATTGACGAAGAAGAGGAAGAAAAAACAGAAACTGAAGATAATTCGGTTGCAGAAAAAATCAATGAACTCAAGGGGATTATAGAAAGAGAGAAAAAACGGCAGGAAAACGAAGACGCGAACTAACCGATAATATCCAGCAGCTCTCCCAGCATCTCGTCGGTGGTGTTTATCGCCCTCGTATTTGCAGCAACAGCATGCCTGTTAATTAGCTGTTCGGTTGTTTCCCCAGCAAGATCCACCTCACCGGCGGCTTCGGAAGTTCCCAGGCCCGCCAGACGTTCTGCCGACGCAGCCTGTCTTCTAAAAGCGTCACTTATTCCCGCAACCGAGTTACTGAACATTTTTCCCCACGCTCCTTTAGATTACGCTCTAACTTGACTTACCTAATATGACCGCCTACAGACCACTCGCCTGAACAATCCAGTCTCGCAAGCTCGTCATTGCCCGGAACCAATAACGTCCCAAGTCTTGACCGGGCAATCCAGTGACTTTGAACTTGACCTTGAATTTCAACTATAGACTTTTAACTATTGACTATAAACGGTTAGACATCAACGTCACTGGATTCCCGCTTGCGCGGGAATGACAACCAGACTCAATCACATTTTCGACTGTAACTGAACATTGTCCTTGCGGCGATCTACTTCAACTAATACCGGCGGCAGCGAATCCTTCCTCAATAAAAGGATAAAGCGGAAAATTGGCGGTCAGCTCACTGACTTCACTGGCAACTGCCCGGTGTTCTTCCTCCGCTTCCGGATTGGAAACGACTCGATCTATTAATTCTGCTATTTTGGCCATTTCCTCCTCTTTCATCCCTCTTGTAGTAACTGCCGGAGTGCCCAGTCTTATTCCGCTGGTAACAAAAGGCGAACGTGTCTCTCCCGGCACAGTATTTTTATTCGCCGTGATACCCACCTCGTCAAGAATGTTTTCCGCCTTTTTGCCGGTTATCTCCTTAGGATTGAGATTGACCAGCAGAAGGTGGTTGTCGGTGCCCCCGGAAACGATGTGAAAGTTACGCTCAGCAAGCTCCTCGCCGAACCGAACGGCGTTTTTCTTAACCTGTTCCTGGTAGTCGGAAAACTCCGGCTTCAGAGCCTCCTTGAAAGCAACCGCCTTGGCTGCTATCTGGTGCATTAAAGGCCCACCCTGGGTGCCCGGAAAGATAGTTT
Organism: bacterium; assembly: GCA_003554945.1. Classification (GTDB taxonomy): domain Bacteria; phylum T1Sed10-126; class T1Sed10-126; order T1Sed10-126; family T1Sed10-126; genus T1Sed10-126. The sequence continues at coordinate 22,044 of PWHN01000099.1, read as the reverse complement.
TATCAATTTTTTCAGCGATTTCACCGTTGTTGGTTAAAATGAGCCCACCGCGAGCGCCTCGTAGCGTCTTGTGAGTAGTGGAAGTAACAACGTCCGCCTCGGGGAAAGGGCTCGAATGATGACCGGTCGCAACAAGTCCGGCGATGTGCGCTATGTCAACCACAAAATAAGCGTCGTGTTTGTCGGCCACCTCACGGAAGACGTCAAAAGGAATTTCACGAGGATAAGCGCTGTAACCGGCAAGAACAATATCCGGGTCACATTCGTCAGCCACCCGAAAAAGTTCCTCCGCTTCGATTACTTCCGACTCCTCGTTCACACCATAGTGGGCAATATTGTACAGCTCACCACTAAAGCTAACCGGAGCACCGTGCGACAGGTGACCACCGTGACTGAGATCCATGCTCATGATTGTATCCCCGGGTTCAATCAGCGCCATGTATGTAGCCATGTTAGCGCCGCTTCCCGAGTGGGACTGCACGTTGGCATACTCGCAGTCAAAAAGTTCACAGGCCCTTTCAATTGCCAGGTCTTCGACTGTGTCCATGTTCTCACAGCCACCGTAGTAACGCTTGCCGGGGTAACCCTCGGCGTATTTGTTAGTCATCACTGAGCCGGCGGCTTCAAGCACTGCCCGGCTGACAAAATTTTCGGAAGCAATCAGTTCTATATTATTTTCCTGTCTGTCTACTTCCGCCTCCAATGCTTCTGCTACTTCCGGATCAACTTCACCAACACTATCAGAAAACAACTCGATCATCTCCTAAAATTATTTTTTCATAAGTATAGAATCTTCCAACGCATCTTTCCCCCCTTGACGGGGGGAAACCCAAAGGGGGGTGAAATTACGGTTTTAAGACTGTTTTCCCCTCTCACTAACCCTCTCCCCCCAGGGGAGAGGGAATTGATAGACGTTTTTGTCATAAGTAACTATCTTCTGGTCAAAAATTGATATGTATTTTAACATTAAAGCAAACAAAAAAATAGCCCTACTTCAGACTGTCAAAACCTTCTAACGTCATTACGGATAAGCTCCTGTTTTCCCCTTGAGGGGGAAAGATAAAGGAAACCTCTTTTTCCTCGAAAGGGGAAAGACAACGGGGGGTCTCTTTCTTCCCCCCCTTGAAGGGGGGAAAGACAAGGGGGGTGAAGAAGATGGTTTGCCGGAAATGACAGAAACCGGCGGAAGGTTTTGTAGACTATGAGGTGATACCAATGAGGTTGAGCGATTACAGTTTTGGCCGGGTTAAGGTGGACGGCAATACCAAAAGCAGTGATTTTATCCTGCACCGTGACTGGCTACACGACTGGTGGCGAGAAAGCGGTCACCGGGTGATTCCCGCGGACCTTGAAAAAATTATCGCCCGCGAGCCCGACTTTATTGTCTTCGGCGAAGGGGCTAACAGCCGGATGAGCCTGACTTCAAGCGCAAAAAAACTGTTAAAAGAACAGAAGATAGATTTTAAAAGTCTGCCCACGGCGCGGGCCGTAAAGAAGTTTAATGAACTGGATGACGAGGGTGTAGACGCCGCTGCCGCTCTCCACCTGACCTGTTGAAAGAAAATTTTCAGGCTTCGCAGCCTGACCGGCCAATAAATGATGTCTTCCTCAGTATAATTATACCCGCCTATAACGAGGCGGAACAGCTCCCTCAAACTTTAAACGCTCTCCGCGATAGCGTCGAGGGACTTGAATTGAAAACAGAAGTTATTGTCGTCGATAACGGCTCCACGGATCAGACAGCAAAAATAGCGCAGCAGGCCGGTGCCCGCCTTGTCCGGGAACCAAAAAGACAGATTTCACGGGTAAGAAACGCCGGCGCCGAGCAGGCCCGGGGCGACTGGTTTCTTTTCCTCGACGCCGACACCCACCTCTCTCCGGCTCTGCTGCGTGCAACTATCCAACAGATGAACTCTGGTGACTACCTGGCGGGTGGCGCTCAATTGGAGTTCCGCCGTCACGCTCCCTGGTATGCTCGCCTGGGCCTGTGGTGCTGGAACGTGCTGATGAAACTTCTCCCCCTCGCCGCAGGCAGCTATTTCTGGGTTGAAAATAAGGCCTTCTTTCAGGCGGGTAAATTTAGTGAAAAAGTTTACGCTTCTGAGGAAATCTGGCTGGCCCTGAGTCTGGCACGCAAAGCCTGGAACCAGAACAAAAGATTTGGACTTATTGTCGATCCACCGGCAAAAACATCAGCCCGCAAGTTCCGCCGTTTTAACTGTTTGCAGTCTTTCCTCTGGTTTGCTAAGTTCATCCTCGCTCCCTGGCTTGTCTTCTTCCGCAGCGCCTGCAAAAAGTTCTGGTACGATTGATTTTTAATGATTTATTTTTTAGCGGAACTGGTCAAGTATGATTGAAAAATCCTCGCGGGAGGGACGTGTTTCTTCCGGTTCTAAAGTAGCTATATAATCGTCTTCTTCGCTGTAAAAACGTTCGTGATGAGCCTTCTGGGATTCGTCAATATAAAGCAAGCCAAGTGGAATTATCTGTTCAGTCCAGTAATCCTCCCAGGTTTTAAGAGCCAGGTTCAAATCGGTCGGGTCGTATTCGGGCATCTCGTCCAGGTTGTCGAACTCCAGTCCAAACTGCCGCCCATCTTCCTCGTAGGTAAATTCGTGCTCCAGTTCTGAATCGCTCGGATAATCTGCTTCGATATCGTTGACCGATATTTTGGGGAAGTCGGCAGCATGTCTCTGGCAGTATTTGTAGCTGTGATGACTACCCTCGTGGTCATTAAAGGTTCGACAGGGGCTGAAAACTTCCAGGTAGGCCAGCCCGTCGTGTAAAATCCCCCCTTTTATCTGCTCCACCAACAGCTCCTGCCGCGCAGAAAAACCCCGGGCTACGTAAGTGGCGCCCGTTACCATGGCAATCCCAATACCGTCTACCGGCGGTATATCGCTTACCATTCCCCAGCGTGTCGGACTATCAATTTTTGTAGTTGGCGATAACTGTCCCCGGGTTAAACCATAAGTGCCGTTGTTTTCACAGATGTAAAGCAGATCAAGGTTAGTCCGCAGCAAGGCTATCATCTTCCCCGACCCAATCGCCCAGCTGTCACCGTCTCCGCTTATCAAAATATGCTCCTGGTCCGGGTTGGCAACCTGCGAGCCCATGGCCACCGGGGCCGCACAGCCGTGCAGTGTATGAATGCCGTTCGCCTTAATTTCAGCCACAGTTTTACCGCTGCAGCCGATCCCGGCGACTACGTTGAGCTTCTCCGGCGGAAGATTCAACTCCGAAACTGCCTGCCTGAGCGCCCTGGTTATAAGAGCATGCCCACACCCCGGACAAAGGTTGGCCGAGCTATTCGTCTCGTAATCCACCGGACTATATTTATTCTTACTCCCTCTATTTTCGCTCATTGAGCAAACTCTCCTTCACTCTTTCTTCAATTATGCTGGCGTTCATATATCTGCCGTCGTAAGAACGCAATGGCTGAAAATCGTGGTCGTGGCTCACTTTTTCTTGGATTAATGACATTAGCTGACCGCTGTAGTTCTGTTCGATTATAAAAATCTTCTTGTGTTGATTCAAAAATTCGTGTAACTCTTTCGTTGGGAAAGGGGATAAAACCGGTAAATCAAACAGGCTGAGCTCTATTCCTTCCGTCGTCAAATTTTCCCGAGCCTCCTCAAACGCGTAACGGGTCGACCCGAAAACTATCGCCCCCGCTCCTGCTGAATTGCAAATTTCAACCTCGGGCGCCGGCAGGTCGTTGTTTTCTTTCATAGTTGTCATTTTTTTAAAAAGTCTTTCCATCTTTTCTCGCGCATCTTCCGGCGCTTCCGAAAGCCTGCCGTCCGCTGCATGATAAGCTCCACGGGTAACGTAGGTCGGCCCCTGGCCCGGTAAAGTTCGCGGACAGACGCCATCGCCGTCAACGTCCTCATAGCGGCTGTATTTCTCAAGCTCCTCCAGTTCCGCCGGAGATAAAACTTTTCCTTCATCAACCGGTTCATCTGGATAATCCAACTTTTCTGTTGTGAAATGGGATAAACCCAGCTCCAGGTCTGAAAGCAAAATTACGGGCATCTGATAGCGGGCGGCTATGTTAAAAGCCTGCCAGGAGTAGCTGTAAAGCTGTTCGACTGTACTCGGCGTTAAAACGACCCGCGGTGATTCGTCGTGGCTAATATGAAGCGCCGCACGTAGATCTCCCTGCTTGGTATGGGTTGGCATACCAGTCGAGGGGCCGCAGCGCTGTATGTTAAAAATTACTACGGGAATTTCAGCAAAAGAACTATAGCCTACAAACTCCGCCATGTTTGAAAAACCGGGACCGCTGGTTGATACCGAGGCCCGGGCGCCCGCCCAGGCGGCTCCGAGAGCCCGACCTAAACATGAGTCCTCGTTTTCTCCCTGTTCTACTACCAGGGGATATCTCTGAGCGTAACGTTCGAGGTTTTCACCGTGCGATGTAGCCGGGGTAATCGGATACCAACTGGCATAAGTACAACCGCCCATTACCGCCCCCAGCGCCGTCGCATCGTTTCCTCGCATAAATAGCGTATCTCTTTCACATCGGCTGCGGGTCAATTGAAATTCATCAGTTAATGAATTTAAGTTTTCAGCATAATCCCGTCCCAATTTAAGAGCCTTTAAATTGTTATCAACTATTTTTTCTCCCTTGTCTGCAAAATTTTCTGCAAATCCCTCGCTCGCTTCCGTAAATCCAATCCCCAGCAGTGAAGATAAAAATCCAACGTATATCACGTTCCGCATTACTCGCTTCATTAAATAATCTTCAAAATTATCGGCGGCCAACTTTTTGAGCGGAACCGCACGGTAATTAAGCGCATCACGATAAAATCTTGAACTGATATCTTTATCATCCCGGGCGGGGTCTATTTTTTCTCCGATATAACTGTCGGGGTCGTAAATGACCAGCCCTCCGGGACGAAGACGGGACAAAACACGTTCAGCTCGCTCTTCAATTAAAATTATGGCTATATCAGAATTGGAGCGGAGAGCCATTTTTGCGTTCTGACCGGTTCTGATAAAATACCGGCTTGGCGCTCCCTTTATATTGGAAGGGAAAATACGACGGGTTGTTGTCTTTAGCCCTAAATCATACAGAACCCGTGCAAAGGTATCGTTCGTAGAGACGCTGTAATCACCGTTTTCTGTTAATACGGCTATCTGCAGGTCTTCACGAGCACCAGACGACATGTTTTACCGCCTTTCAGACGATTAATACTTTTTAGCGTGATCCTGACAAAATATCCCGTGTCCCGTTATCCTAAACAAGCGACCCGGAATACACCAGCTTAAAGCTCAAAGCCAAAAGCTGAAAGCTAATTCAAATTCATTAAGTTTTCAAAACCTCGCTCTTGCTCTTGAACTTGATTTTGACGTCATTCCGGGCAAGCGACCGTAGGGAGCGCGATCCGGAAACCATCTTGAATTTTAAGCGGTTTTCGTGCAAAACCATAAAAATTAGTTGCGGGTTTCGGGGTGCAAGTTACTGGTTGAAGCCAATAACTAAAAACTGAAAATGGATTGCGGGTCGGGGCCCGCAATGACAATCTTGAATTCAAACCCATAAAATAAGACTAAATACCATAAATAGCCCGGAAAAAATTTATTATTAAAAAACCAATACCAAACAGCGGTCCTATCCGGCGACGCTGCAAACTCATTGAACGTACACTGCTGTAATCCGTATAAAAATGTCGGAGAAAGACAAATATTGCGAGCAGGACAACCGCTCCAAGATAAACATCCGTCATATTTTGTAACCGGGCGAAGGCCAGCCAGCATAGAAAAACAACAACGTATAGAATACGTACCAGCCAGAGTATAACCCCGTCACCCAGTATCTCTACCAGTAGATTTTGAGACGATATTTCACCGTGGTAGGAAACGATGGCCTGCCGGAAAAGGTCTGACGCTATCCCCCAGAAAAAGGGCACCCCGGCAAGTAAAAAAAGCTCTCCGGAAAAAAGCTCACCGCCGGCCGGCAAAGCTCCGGCGGGCACAGTTAAGGCGTAGGTCAGTCCCAAAAAAACAGGACCCAGTAACCTCCGGCACTGGAGGTAAGCAGCTCCGAGCACAAACAAAAAAGCTAACAACAGCGACCAGTAGGGGTAGAAACCGGTAAAATAAATTACTGCCAGAAAAAGCAGTGTCAGTATCAGTTCCAGCCAGGGCTGTTCTCCGAGCACAGGTGTGATGTAAGAAAATATTTTACGCGCCGCTACGTTGGATCTTGAAGGGACGGGATTCTTAGTCCGCGCCAGATAGAGCATGTATAGCAGGTGCAGCAAAAAGGAAAGCGGCAAGAAATATAAAACTACCGCGCCATTTACATCGTCGGGAGAAAAGGCCAGGTAACTGCCGGTCATAAAGAAAAAAAACAACATAACCCGGTCCAGCTTAAAAAGACGGGCTACCCTGTAACAGGCCGTCCAAACTTTACTTATAGCTTCCATAATCGCTTCCTTAACTCGAGATTCCTCTGCTGTTTTTAATCGTCATTACTTACCAAAAAAATTTTAACATTAATTGTCAGTAATATCAGCAAAGAGTTCGGCAGCCCAGACCTCAATGATTCTGTCATCGCAAACTACAAGCCGTTTTTGGCTTAATTCCTCTCCCCTTCGAGGGAGAGGGCTTTTTGGAGAAGACTCAATTCATTAAGTGCTGATAATCTTGTTCATGTTCTTGAACTTGATTTTGATCTTGACCTTGATTGCCCGCTCGTCATTCCGGCCTCCGAGCCGGAATCCAGTGACTTTGACCTTGATTCCCTCGAACTTGCGCCTCACCGCCCCATCGCCCTCTTCGCAACTACACTTTCCCACTTTCACACTTTCACACTTTCCCACTTTCACACTTTCACACTTTCCCACTTTCACACTTTCACACTTTCCCACTTACTCCTTCAAATAATCGTCTAACCCTTCTTCCCGCAGCAGTTTTAGAGCCTCCCGAACGCGGTCCGGTTTAACCCTCAGCCGGTGCTTCAACAGGTTCGCCGCTCCTTTTGTGACGTTTGGATTCTGAATTTCAACAACTACCGGAATTTCTTCGGCCTCAAGCCGCGCTTTCATTGTCTGGATTTCATAGTCCAGCGGACTTTCGGCAATTATCGGCCACTCTTTCCCCGTTGTTTGAACTTTTTCTGCCCTGTCCTCCTCAGGCGGCAATAAATCGTTGTCTGACTGCTCTAAATCTTCAGCGGTAAATTTCGCCCCCGCTAATATATATCTGCCAAAAACAAGCACCGCAATAACAATGAGCACCAGTAGATAATATAAGTTCATATTTCACCATTTTCTTTCAGAATACCTGTTTAGTGTGGCCCTGAAAAAATATCCCGTGTTTCGTCACCCCGGACAAGCGACCCGAAAACCATCCCCCCATTCCTTTTCCCCCCTTGAAGGGAGGAAAAACAAAGGGGGGTGAAATGAATTGCGCGTCATTCCGGCCTCCGAGCCGGAAAACACCAGCTTAAAGCTCAAAGCCAAAAGCTGAAAGCTAATTCAAATTCATTAAGTGCTCATAATCTCGCTCATGCTCTTGAACTTGACGTCATTCCGGACAAGCAACCGAAGGGAGCGCGATCCGGAATCCATCTTGAACTTGACGTCATTCCGGCCTCCGAGCCGGAATCATCAATTCTTATCATCTATGACTATGCTTTTTTCTTTTGCCTTAGCGCTCTTCGCCTTTCGCTCATCCGATATTTTACGCCCCGCGCCCTGCGCCCAGCGCTCTGCTGTTAATGAGAACAGGTAGAGTTTAAAATAAAACCAAACACTCACAAAAAGTCTAAAAAATACTCGATAAAACCCTGTCTCTCTTCCAGTTCCTGTAGATCGACCCCTTTCCTATACAACGGTTCGGGCGGGCCTGAACGAATTTCACTCCAGTCCTGTTCCTCCAGCGCATGAATTTCAATCGTCAAATTTGTGGCCTCGTCCAGCCGTTCAATTAACTCTTGCTCAGTTAATTTTGAATCTCTCCTATGGGTTGGGATAAGATCCAGAGAAAACTCCTCACTGCTCTCCAGCATATGGCTAAGGACAGCAAACAGCGGTCGATCGGGGACAACTTCGGACAGGTCCTCGTCATCAACGCGAGCAATTATCATTATCCTCTGGCCGTGATCAGAACGGTAATCGACTGTGAAATCAGCCGTGGGAGAGTAAGGATCGGGATCAAAATTATTTATCTCAATATCGTTCACTTCCGGACTGTCCGGTCGGTCGTCTTCATACAAAATAAGGGGTTCAAAAGAATGTTCGAAATCCTCAAGTTCCAGTAAAGTTCTGGACGGAGGTCCAAACTTTTCAAGCTTTAAGCCCTCTACGTGCGGTTCTTCCAGGTCCGGCTTATCCGCCCCTCTTATCCACAACCGGGCGGTTGAACGCCCCGGTGGCAACACACGGGCGAACTGGCCCGAAAAGGGTGGTGACTCAAAATCTTGCCTCTGCATCCATTCGGAATCAAATCGAACGACTGCCAGCTCGGCATCAGTCCCCGGCTCATAATCGTATTCAAACTTCAGCACGAGTTCATGCCCCCGGGCTGTTATATCATAGTCAATTATTTCTAACTTTTCCTGTTTTACTTCCTCCGGCTCCTCACGGGGCAAATCAGTTTTCTCGAAAAGCTCTCCCCCGGGCTCGTGATCAGCTTGACTGAACTCTTCTATTACTAAACCGTAAAATTCTAACTCATCGACCAGTCCGTCCCAGGTCGCAGTCCAACGAAAGCCAAACCCGTTTCTTCTCCCGCGCCCCCAGCTCTGTGAAGTGGGATTCAGATAGTTGCCCTGCTGGTCACGGGCCAGCAGACCGTGTAAAACACTATCCCTATCTTCGGCCACAACCCTGGTTGAAGAGGTATCGGCAGATTTTGCTTTTTCGACCTCAGCAAGCTTAAACTCCTGTCCCAGCAGACTAATCTCTTCTCCGGCTTCGGCCGGCAGGACTTCAACTTTAGATGTGAAATTAAGTTGAAATGGATTTGCAATTTTTTCATAATCTTTAAGCACAAGCAGCAGCATAACTTCAGGTTCATCAAAAAAGTTGACTCTTAGGGTGCCGGAATTTTTAGACGAAAAAGAGGCGCTGCCAAAAATTCGCTCTCTCTCCTCGTCAAACCCTATTACCCCCAGTAATTCGCCATCTTTGAACGGACTTATCTTTAGCTCCGACTCGTTAACATTTCGTATCTCAACTTCACTCGAGGATATTTCCCACGGCAAATCTTCTTCAAACGAAAGCAAAACTCCGGAAACTTCAATTGGTTTTAAGTAATGATGTGTTCCCACGGCGTTGACCCGCTCGGGCAATTCAGCCAAATTAAGATGGTGGGAAAATTTGTTTGCGGAACCGAGAGAGGAGAGCAAGTATCTCCCTTGAGTCCTCGTTAAAATATCTTCATCTCTATGCACGTCTATAAAATTATCCCAATAAAAACGGGAAAGGTGTGTCAACGGGACAAGACGATTGAAGTCCAGCGGAGAGTAGCGAGGAATTTTTACCTCTAAATTAAGCCGGTAAGTCCCCCACCCGTGACTCAGCCGGTTAAAATCCAGTCCAACAGACGCCGCTTCCAGCTTCGTATAATCATCCAGATCCAGTTCTTCCCTGTATCTTTCCGGTTTGGAAAGTTCCAGCCTGCCAACCGGTTGTTCGGAATCAGGTTGCGCCCCCACCGGTAGGTCCCCCTCTCTGAAATGTTCCAGGGTTATTTTCTCCGGTTCCCTATCTGGCTCGGGCTCCGGTTCTGGCTCAGGCTCTGGTTCAGGTTCAGGTTCTGGTTCTGGTTCCGGTAAAAGTTCGGGATCTGTGTCGGCCTCCACCTTTTTACTCTGCTCCAGCCAGTAGTCAAGATAGCCGGAAATCTGACCGGCTAACTGCGGAGATTGTCCAATAAAGCTAATTCCATACCCACGGCCGCTCAGTTCAGAAGAGAATTTTTTTGACCCCAGGTAAACTTGTACTCCATCCACCACCATGAATCGATGGTATTGTTTGTCGGGATGGTCGTAAATATGTACAGGTAAGCCCCGCTCGGTTAAATATTCAATGTCCTTCGAACTACCGTTTTCAGACTCATGAACGCCTACGTTAACTTCCACGTCCCGCAAATGGTGGGCCTTCACCAGCTCGTCCAGAATGCTGCGCCAGCGCCGAAAGCGAGCCATACTAAGCCGGTATTGACCGATGTCAATCCGCTCTTCGGCCTCTTTTACCATAGAGTAGATTTCTCCTGTGATATCTTCGGCAAAATAAATATCAAAGTCTTCTACTTCGATTACTTTCGACTGACTCCAGTGTGGTGGTATACCGGCAAAATGTTCATCAAAAAGTTTCGTCAACTGTTCGGTGATCGAATCAATTTCACTCCCAAGCAGGCGCAACCCCGGTGAGTTTGGCGCTCCCAGGTCATTTTCCGACAAAACAAAATTCCCCAGGTAAAGTATCTCACTGTCTATGAGCACTGCGTTACCATAGATGATCGAACCTCCTTGATTTGATTCTAAAACCGACTGCCCGTCAAATTTTAGTTTTTCTAATGTTGGTTCGCGGAGAAAATCAACGGAGGTAGGCCCAAAAAAGGTCTCGGCGTCAACAATGTCTTTATCTATAATCTCTACTTCCGAAGCGCTGGTTAGCACCTGAACATCAAGCCCCTCCTCTGCCCTATCAACCATTAAATCAGCAATTTGTCGCGACGGCTTTGTATCGGAGGCATCAGGATCAAAAGGATAAACAATCTTAAAAGTCCGGATGGAGTCGCTCGCCTCTTCAAAATCCTGATAAAGTAGTTCAAACAACTGCTTGCCAACGGCAAATTTTGCCTCAATTTCTTCTTCCGGAGATATATCTTCGGTTTCAGAAGTTATCTGCTGTTCTGCTTCTTTTTTCTCATAATCTGTTGGTAGCGACAGGTCAGGCAGTTTATCTTTGGCTCTCTCCTGCTTAGTTTTTCTCTTTGTCGGGCGAACCGCTTCCACTGGCACGGGAGCGGAAACAGAATCATCTTCTATGCTTTCGTCCGGAGGAAAATATGAATCTACTTTATTATTAAAATATCCCCAGAAAAGCGGAACTGTAACTATCAATACCAGGGCCAGGACACCACCGGCAACTATAAAATGCCGGAAGTTGATACCAAAATCAGGTTTTTCCTGGCGCTCCGAAAGATCGATTGGCTTATCCAATTTTCACAATCTCCTTACTAATTAATTCCATCAGCCCAGGGCTCAAACTCGCCGGTTTCTACGTCATACATCATTCCCCGTTCGCCTGCCGGTCCGTGAGGACAGCCGACGTCATCGACATAAACTGCTGTCAATTCGCCGTCTCTGGTATCGATCTCAAAAACCGGCTCCTGGTCGGCGCTCCAGATCCGTTCGGGCAGATAGTTACTCAACTGCTCCCCCATCCCCGCCTCGAGGTCACAATCATCCGCCATTCGACATTGGACAGCGGCGGTCTGGATTACAGCGATATCTCCCTTGGCGGAGGAAACCTGGGCGTCACAGACTGCTTCACCCGCCCCTAAAACAGCTTCGCCAAAATCGTCCTGCACTGCAGCGTAACTAAAAATCGAAAAGAGCCCCATTTCAGCCAGTAGACCGGAATAGAGTTCTGAGTGACCTTTGACCAGTTCGCCCTCTTCAAACCAGCCGGCAGCATATAAACCGGGGATTTTTTCCAGCATTGCCGCTATTTCCGGGGCGGGCTCGATCTCGTAGCCGCGCTCGGCCAGCTCTTCAGACACATCTTCTAAAGCCCCCGGAGCCAGCTCCTCGATTAGACCGTCCCGGATAGGACCGGCGAATGGGGTCAATGTAAGATAAATTTTACCGGTTAAATTATCCGTGGTGCGAGCCGCCAGGTCTTTGTAGTGTTCGGTTGTAACAAGCCCCTCATTACTGTCAAAACGAGCTGCGGCTGCCTCCATTTCATCCCGGCTCCCGGCAAAGATCAGGAATCCTTCCACGTAGTCGTAATAGATAGACAGGGGCTCCTCAAGCCCCTCTGTAACCTTTAACTCGTCTTCACTGACTTCTACACCGGGCAGCATCTGAAACTGTTCTAACAGGTTCGTGTAAGTTTCAGGTGTCTCTGTCTGCAGAGTGATCAAAACCGCCCGCAGCAACCCGGCGGGATTTTCTTCAAATTCTACTATTGTTTCAGGTTTTAGACTTATTCCCACGGCAATTTCTTCCCCGAGGTCGGCGAAGGGACCGCTCAGCGTCTGTTCAAACATCGTCCGGGCCATCTCCGCATGATCGTCATTTTCCTGGTCAAAAACCGTCTCATCCATCATCTGGGTCAAACCGGCAAAAAGCTGTTCTCCGTCCGGTAGACGCGCCCCATAATAAGCAAGTGTTTCTTCGGGGAAAAATTTGACCGACTCTATTTCTCCCGCCTCAACACTGAGTATTGCCTCCCAGTATGGATCTTCTATTTCAGGACGATATCGAGCTTCAGTGACGACTCGAAACAGGCCCTCGTCAATCATCAAATGAGCCACTGAACTATCAACCATTTCATACATATCTTCCAGCCAGCCGTGCAGACCAAAGTCCGGAGCCGGTATCTCCTCATCATCAAATTGTTCCACCCAGTCGAAAGCTTGATACATTTTGCTGCTGAACTCCAGGTGAAACCCCGGTTTCTCCCCTCGCCCACGGCTGACGATAGAACGGCCCGCCGACGGCTGTTCAAGGTAACGATCAATTACCCGCTCGGCGGCCTCGTCACCAAGAGTCAATATCAGGACGTCGCCGACAAAGCTAATCTCCAGGTCTTCATCTGCAGATGTAAACCGGTAAATTAAAGCCTCACGATGCTCCAGCTCTTCAAATTCTTTAACCGGCGGTAGCTCCTTTATCAAATCAAGGACCTTTTCTTCAAAAAATTGCTCCAACTCACCGGCCCTTTCGCCATCAGAGGCAAAATCAGGAGATAATTCAAAAGCAAAAACAATCTCTTCAAGCTCTTCGGGACTAAAACCGCTTCCCTCGATATAGCCACCACCAAAACCGCTGAGTTTTTCTGCAAACCCTTCATAAACTGAACGGGCCTCGTCAAACTTTTCGGTAACAGCCTCTTCACGAATCTCCGGCCAGATCTCTTCTACAAACGGGTCATAAAATGCTGACTCACGAAATGCCTCAACCAGACGCAGATCCCGTACGGCCGCCGGCAGGCGACGCAGCGACGTCACCTCAACCTGAAGCAGATATTCATCCGGCATGATTGAATGATAGTTACGCTCCAGCTCCACGACCGGCTGCAGATATATAACAGCACCAACCACAGCCGCCGCTACTACAACGACAATTACTCCCACTATAGCTTTTAAGTTCATAATATTCCGCTCCTTTAATTAAATTTTTATTGACAATATAATAGCTTAACCATTTTCGTTTCTCCTGTCCAGATTTCCCCGTTTCGAGCCACAACCCACCGAAGCATCTCCCTTCCTCTTGAACTCCCTCTTGAACTTGCTCTTGAACTTGATCTTGATTTTCCCGAATTTTCGCATGCTCGCCTCTTCGCCTGCTCGCCTCTTCGAGCTCTACCCCTCGCCCTATCGCCCGCTCGCCTCTTCGCGCTTTCCACCCTCCGGAATGGCTCCGGGGTGCGGAAGGTAAGATATTTTGTTATGATTTAAACAGCTTTAAATAATTTCCCAACGTCATTCTGTAATTAACCCGACACTGCAAATGACGAGAATATTCTAAAACCCGCGAAGCCAACCTAAAGGGAGGTTTTTGTAATTAATTTTTTAAAAAAAGTTTTCGGTGAATGGGACGAATTAACCAACCTCAAGGAAGAGGGCCGTATCGGCGAGGAAGAATACCAGCGTTTGCTTTCTTTCCGACGCAAATGGTTCTGGGGACTATCAATTTTAATGATCCTGGTGGGTGCCCTCATTGCCAGCAGCTTCTGGTTTGTCTCAGAAAAATATATCGTAAGCGATTTTTTCGCCTCTTTTACCCGGGAACGACCCCGGGTTGTAGATGTTACTCCAACCGGGTTAATTGAGGACGATATGGACCGGCTCCAGGTCACCTTTAGCCGGCCGATGGTGCCGGAAGATAATGTGGGCGAACTTCAGACCGACCCCGAAATTCGTCTTGACCCCTCGATGGACGAAGCAGTTATCTGGCACTCCCCGAAATCAGCGGAAATTGTTGCCCGAGAATCTATTCCCCAGGGAACTTTCCTTAAAATAATCATCCCGGTCGACATGACCGATATTGACGGTCGAAGACTGGCTTCTGAGCACGTTAGTGAACTCAAATACAAACCATTATCGGATTTTGAAGTGCGTCGGGTCAGTCACTCGCCCCCGGAACTGCACCTGACCCTGCGCACCGACGCACCGACCGACTGGTCAGAGATGCGTCAGCATCTCACAATCAAAGACGAAGCCGGTGACACGGTTTACTTTGAAATTGACGACCCGGATGCTGATAACGACGATCAGCTCTCCCACCGTGTTGTCCTGTCCGAACAGGCCGGTCTCTCCGGCCAGACACTTGAAATAACTTTGAGCGAAGGATTAATCCCCACCGGCGGCAATATTCCCACCGAGAAAGAGTTTGTTCAGGAACATACGGTGGGCAAAGTACAGGTGAGACAAATCAGCTCAACCAGCCGCGACAATCAACCGGTGGTCAGTATCAGATTTAATCACGATTTTCCACAAATACGTGACTCTGAGAAGTATTTTTTGATAAACGGCAAGAAGGCCGACCGGCTCGAAACCCGGCGCTGGCGGCGCTCACAAATTTACGTCTTTTCGGACGAACTTGACTGGGGCGACGAAGTTGAAGTCGAAATTAGTAAAGACATTGACTTTGGTTTCTACGAGTTAAAGGAACCGGTCACCGATACTATAACTATGGACGACGCTGATCCCATGGTGGGACTGGGCCTGAGCCGGGAGATGAAAAATTGGGGCGGCGGTGGCCACCTGCCGGTCGAACACGTCAATGCCGACACCCTGCACATTACGGTTTTTGACCTTCATAAGGAAAACCTGGTCCACTTCGCCAACGAACAGAAATACTCAACCGGCAAGAGGGACTGGTTTAAAGAACAAGAATCTCTCTATTACGAGCTGCCCGGTGAGAAAAATGAATTCCGCCGCGATCACATTGAACTCCAGGAATTAGTTGACCAGGACTGGTCCGGAGTCAAAAAGGTTATGGTTAGCGACTTAAACACCCATCGGACCGAAACTTACCTCTTAGTTTTAACCGACCTGGGTTTGACCGTCCACCGGGGCAATGATCACGTTACCGTTATGACAACCGAGCTTGAGACAGCTCAACCGGCGGCCGGTGTGGAAGTAGATCTCTATTCCCGCGCCAACACCCTGCTTGGCTCGGCCGTTACCGACCAGGACGGACTGGCTGAAATAAGCGACCTGGAGCCTGAGGAAGTAACCGTCGCCCTTGCCCGCCGTGAGCAGGATGTAAATTATTTAGTTCTTGAAGAAGGTTCCCTGGGGACCGGTGATTTTGACGTCCACGGTGACCCTTACCCGGAAGACGACGAGCTGGACGCTTTAATTTACGGTGAAAGAGAACTTTACCGCCCCGGTGAAACTCTGCTCTTTCAGGCCTTAATTCGCAGCCATGACCTGACCCGAACGGCCAGTCAACCAATCACAGCTACAATTTATAATGCAGACGGTGACAAAATTTACGAAAACACCCACGAACCGGACGACTACGGCCGGATCGATATTGAACAAGCAACCCCGCTCGACGCCCCGACGGGACGTTACCGGTTGTACGTTAGCCGGGCTCATAACGACGAGCGCTTAGCGGAACAGGATTTCCAGGTTGAAGAGTTTGTGCCCGACCGCATTGAAGCCAACGTGGAAGCCCTGACCGAGATGGTCGCGACCGGCGATACGGTTGATTTCAGAGTTACCGGTACTTTCCTGCACGGAGAACCCACTGCCGGCAACAAAGTCCAGAATCAGTTCCGCCTCAGCCCCCTTACCTACAGTTCAGAACGTTACCCCGACTATAGTTTTGGCGACAGTCGAATTGATTTCGACCAAATCTGGGAGTCGTTGGATGACGAAAAGCTGGACGATGACGGTCAAACCACTGTTTCTTTTCCGGTTGATGAAGACTATCGTCCCCCTTCTCTACTCGAACTAACCCTGGAATCCACCGTCCTTGACATGGGGGCCCGCGGAGTTACCGCCAGGGATTCTTTAAAAATTTCACCATATCCGTTTTATCTTGGCTCACGCTTCCCCCACCGCGATCCCGAACACGCCGATCCCGGCGATACCGTGACTATGAGTTTAACCGCCGTCGACATGGATGACAGGGATGTCACCGGCCTGGAACTGGATTTCACACTCTACGAAATCCAGTGGCGTTACAGCCTCGAAGAGCAAAACGGCCGCGTCAGCTACGACTGGCAGCGCGAAGAAATACCGCTTCAGGAAAAGAGTATAAAGCTTGACAGAACCACTGACGAGATAGATTTTCAGCTTCCCTATGAGACAAGATACCAGGTGGTCGTCGAAGACCCCGAATCCGGTTCAGCAACCGTGCAAGACTTTTCTGTTGGCAGATGGTGGCTGCGCGGCGACGGACGAAGGGTAGACTTTGACCGGCTCGACCTGGAGCTTGACCGTGACCGCTATGCGCCCGGAGAAGAGGCCCACGTTCACCTGCAAGCCCCCTTTGACGGCAATGGCTACGTCTTTCTTGAAGGTCAAGAGACTGAATTCTTAAAACGGCTGGAAATAAGCGATGAAGAGGCAGAATTTGCTATTCCTGTCAGAGCCGGCTACGCACCCAACCGTTACCTTGTCGTCTACGTGATAAGAGACGTCTACACTGATGGTAGCCCTGCTTTTCGCAGCCTGGGCATCGAACCGTTAAAGGTTGACGTCCCGGAACGGCAAATCGATCTGGAAATTGATCCGGCCGGCGAGCTTCAGCCCGGTGAGACTGTCCCCATCCATCTCACTGCTCAAAAACAGGGGTCCCCGGTCAACGGAGTTGTCGCCCTGTCAGTAGTTGACGAAGGCATCCTTCAGCAGACCGAACACGAGTTTGAGGACGCCTACCGGCGTTTTCTGCGCCAGCGCGGGCTACCCACCAGTTTTTACGATATTTACTCGCTACTTGTCCCGGAGGAAGAGCTGCCCCCGGGCGAACGTCTGCACCCTCCCGGTGGTGAGCCACGGCTGGCTGAGGCAGTCGCAGAACCGGAAGAGGAGGTTGAGGACGTTCCGGACGATGTTGAGGCCGTCGAAACAATTCACGACTGGTATCCGGACCTCTATATTGAGGATGGTGAGGCGACGGTGGATCTCCCGGTGCCTGAGTTCAGTGGGTTGCTTACTTTCCGTGCCTGGAGTAGTTCACAATTTGCAGTCGGCTCCGGTGAAGACAAGGCAACCGTCCAGGAACCAATTATTATGGAACCTACCCTGCCGCGAGCACTCTCCCCGGGCGACAGGTTTAGTTTGCCGGTAGAAATAATGAACACAACAGAAAAAACCGAAGAAATTGAAGTGAAATTAACTTCCGAGTTTCCTCTGCGGACAGAACCGGAAAGCCGGACCACGAGCCTCTCCCCGGGCGAACGAACCATGGTTTACTTCGACTCCACGGTCGATACCGGCCTCGGAAACGTCAAGTTAACCCTGAGTCTTAACTCCGCCGTTTACGAAAGAGAACGCCAGGAAATACTTCCCGTCCGCCCGGCCGTACCGCCTACCGTCCTGACCGATATTCGCCGGCTTGAAGCCGACACCGAATGGCACTATTCCCCACCACAGCGGCTGTATCCTTCAACTGAGTCACACCAGTTTATGTTCTCCAGCCGGCCGGGAGCGGAAGTATTTGGCCCCCTGACCGACCTTATACGTTATCCGCGCGGCAACGTCAGCACTATAGTTGAACGCGCCTTCCCACAGCTATACCTGCGCGACTTGCTGGAGGCTGCCGACTGGGACCGGGACCGCCAGGAGGAAATAGAAATGAACGTTGAGGAGGCAATTGAACGGCTACTGCGGCTCTCACTGCCCGACGGTTACTTCCCCCGCTATCCCGGCCATGACCAGCGACACGACTACACTACTCAACAGACCGCTCACTTCCTGGTTGAAGCCGATCGTGCCGGCTACGTTATCCCCGAACTTGCTCTCGACCAGCTTCTAAACACTCAGCGCAGTCTGCTTGAAAATAAAGACCAAAATGACCGCGCTCGTGCCCGGGCAGCTTATATACTGGCCCGCGCCGGTGACTACCGGGAAACAATAGCGGAGAAACTGCTGGAGGAATTTGACGGCTATGAAAACTACTATCTGCTCGCCGCCCTTGCCCTCGCCGGCCGCGAGAAACCGGTCGAGGAATACGCTCGGGTTAAACCACCCGACCTCGAAGAGGTGGGCCGGCGTACCCGCGGCTGGTATACCTGCACTCACTCTGCCCGCGCTTCCGTCCTCATGGCTATGCTCGAGGTGGATCCGGAGCACGTCATTGTCGAGCAGTTAGCTATCAAAATCATGAATAATCTCGAAAGCTGGGGCGATAGACGCTGGCGCTACTGGGTCCCCCGCTCCCTCTCCCGGGGGCTGGTTGCCCTGGGGCGCTACTTTGAAGTAACTCAGCCCGAGGACCCCGATTTTGACGGCCGGCTTCTACTTGATAATAACCCGGTGCTTGAGTTTGATTCGGACGCCGATACCGTCTACCACCACGCGGGTGGGTTTGACGATGCACTTGTCGAGCTTACCGGCCAGGGAACGGCTCTCGCTTATCATTACGCGCTTGGTGTCCCCCGACCACAATACCGGGAAGAACGTGAGCAGGACTTTCACATTCGCCACCGCTACCTGGACAGCGAAGGTAACCAGATCGAGGACCGTAAATTTGAACAGGGAAAAATTTACGTGATAGAATCCTACGTCACCACTCCCGTCCGGCAGGAAGACCTCTACGTCGAGGACATGCTGCCCGGCGGTTTTGAGCTGGAAAACCAGCGGCTTGCCTCCGACGTCATGGAAGTCCCCGCGCTTGAGGAAGGCGACTCTCCCAACTACATGGATGTGCGCGACGATCGGATGCTTCTTTATTTTGATTCCGGTCGCTGGGGCAATAACTATCGCTTCCGCTACGCCGTCCGCGCCGTCTCCCAGGGGAAATTCGTCGCTCCCGCTCTTGCAGGCGGCGCCCTGCATGACCCCAGCGTCGGTTATCTCTCCTTCCGCGACCCGGTAATTATTGAATGAATTCTATCAGCATACTCCCAATTTTGGCATCCGGGGCAACTTCCAAACTTGCCCCGGCGAAAGACCCGAAATTTATCTTGAACTTGACGTCATTCCGGCCTCCGAGCCGGAATCCAGAGGCGTTGCGCTTTTGATTGTCATTCCCGCGGAAGCGGGAATCCAGCGGCGTTGAATTTGAATTAAGAAAAAGTCAATGTCAAAGTCACTGGATTGTCCGGTCAAGCCGGACAATGACGACCAATAGATCAAACCCGTATAAAATCAGAACCCTGGGTGAACATGAATGAAAAATTATTTAGTCTCTCACATCTTTTCTCCCCTCCTGGGGAAGAAAATACAAAAGAGGGGTAAATGGCTGGCAATCATATTCTTGCTGGCCGGCGGACTGACCCTGCTTATCAGCGGATTACTCTGGATCGAGATAAATTTAACCACAACCATCGCCCCCTCACCCAGCCCCCGGATTTACGCTCGCGATGGAACGCTCATCCGCGCCGACCTGAACGACAGCGAAGAGTATCTATTTCCGCTACCGACCACTGAAATTCCTCAGTCAGTTCAGCGCGCAATTATCGCGGCCGAGGACCGCCGCTTCTGGTCTCATCCCGGAGTTGATCCCCTCGCCGTCCTGCGGGCAACTTACCAGAACCTCCGACACGGTCAAATCAAATCCGGTGCCTCCACTATTACAATGCAACTGGCCCGGATGCTCCAACCGGCTCCCCGCACTTTCAGCAGCAAACTGCGCGAAACGCTGCGCGCCATAATTATAGAAATACGTCACTCAAAAGAAGACATCCTGCGGGCTTACCTTAACCGCCTGCCGGTGGGGGGGAATCTACGCGGCATCCAGACCGGTGCCCGCTACTACTTCAATCGCCCCGCCTCAGCCCTCAGCCACGACCAGGCGGCCCTGCTGGCCGCAATTCCTCGCTCGCCTCGCGAATTAAATCCACTCAGAAATCCTCGCCCGGCTCGCCAGAGACGTAATTTCGTTCTCTCTCAAGCTGCCCGTTATTACAATTGGTCCGCTGACGTTTTGACAGCTCTAAAAGAGCGTCCCCTGACCGCTGAGGCGCACCCCTTCCCACATATCGCTCCTCACTTTACCGACGTTATTAGAGCACAAATGCCAGAAGCCAGCCTGCGCAGTAGCCTTGATTTAAGAAAGCAGAGACGTGTTGAAAAAATTGTAAACTCGGCCCTGGACCGGCTCCATAACCGCGGTATACAACACCTGGCGGTAGTTGTCCTCGACAACCAAAACCGGGAAATTCTGGCTTATGAAGGCTCCGGCAATTTTTACGCAGAAGGGACCGAGAGCCAGGTTCAAGGGCCACTTGCCCTCCGCAGCCCCGGTTCGGCACTTAAACCCTTCCTCTACGCGCTGGCGATTGACGAAAATCACCTCACGCCGGAGCGGCGTTTAATTGACGTGCCCACACGCTATTCAAGCTTCCGTCCCGAAAACTTTGACCGAGATTTTTACGGTCTTATAAGCGCCCGCCAGGCCCTGCGTGGTTCCTTGAATATTCCCGCTGTTCGACTACTCAGGGAGGTCGGCGTGGAAAGATTTCACAAGTTCATGCGCCAGGCCGGATTTCAACTCTCCGGCCCCTCAGAAAGATACGGGCTCGGGCTTGCTCTTGGCGGCGGCGACGTTACGCTGCTTAATTTAACTAACGCCTACGCCAGTCTTGCAGACAAAGGAAGATACAAACCCGTTCGCTGGCTTTACTCAGCCGGCAGTGAGACTTCAAAAACTTCGCTTACTTCTCCCGAATCCGCTTACCTGGTTACAGATATGCTAGGACGTGATCATCTCGACGAATTCAAGCTGCCTGCCAGCTTAAAAACCGGCACTTCAACCGGGCGCCGGGACGCCTGGACGGTAGTTTACAATCCGCGTCTAACTGTCGGTGTCTGGACAGGCAATTTCAACCGCCGTAGTTCACAGGCGCTAATTGGCCGGCAGACTGCCAAACCGATTGCCCGCCGGATTATGCGGGCACTGCACCCCGGCGGGACTGGCCCTTCTTTTCAAAAACCGGAAGGATTTGTGGAAAGGGAAGTTTGCGCAATTAGCGGTCGCCCTGCTTCGCCTCACTGCCCGGACACTATAAAAACCCTGGCTCCCGCCGACCAGCCGGCCGGTCCCACATGCAACCTGCACAAGCAGGTTCTGGTCTCTGAAGATTCACCCTACAGCTACTGCGCCGCCTGCGCTCCCGATGATGCTGAATCGCAAGTCTTTGCTGACTATCCACCGCTCCTGAAACAACACCTGGCCAGCCGCGGTCGGCTTACTAACCAGCTTCCGCCCCATCATCCCGATTGCCCCTATCACCAGGAATCAGACGATTTACGGCTTGTTGATCCGGGTGACGAAACTATTTACTGGCACAGCGGTGAGGCACGTGTCCCCGTCCTTGCCGCCGGCGGACAAAAACAAAACCTACATCTGTTTAAAAATGAAGATTACCTCGGTCAGATTGAGTCAGGAGAAAATCACTGGCTCTCACCCTCGCCCGGCGAACACGAAATTACGGTTCTCGACAGTCACGGCCGCTCAAAAACCCACCGGGTCCTTGTAAAAGATCCTTAACCCGGATTATGCACGAAAAATACTTTTTCGTGCATAATCTGCCTCTACGAGGTAGCAATCAAGCTTTATTTGGCAAATAAAGCAAATTAAAATAAGTATGCCAATTTTACAGAGTGTTTTTTCACTCCACATGACAACAGCTTGAGTGCTCGGTTAACCGCGCCTTCAATCGAGATGAT
>PWHN01000081.1 GCA_003554945.1 bacterium | reverse complement strand
GCGGAAGCGGGAATCCAGCGACGTTGAATTTGAACGTTCTACGAGCGAAAGTCAAGATCAACGTCAAAGTCGCTGGATTACCCGGTCAAGCCGGGTAATGACGTTCGTTAGTTCTGGATTGTCCGGTCAAGCCGGACAATGACGAACGGTAGAGCAAACCGGGGAATGACAAGCGTTAGGTCAAGCTCGCTTCTGAACTTGAAGTCATCCCGGCCTCCGAGCCGGAAAACACCAGCTTAAAGCTCAAAGCTAAAAGCTGAAAGCAAATTCAAATTCATTAAGTGCTCATAATCTTGCTCCTGCTCTTGAACTTGACGTCATCCCGGCCTACGAGCCGGGATCCATCTTGAACTTGATCTTGATTTCCCCGACCTTTCGGCCTATCCCCCCATCGTGAACTCTAAGCGGGACGGAGGTGTCGATTGTCGTTTCGCGGTGACTGATCAAAGAAACATAGAAGACAACTGCAGCCCATGTGAGCTATTGCCCGGCATTTTCACCGAAATCACTCATGCCGGCTGTAAGTAAAAGCCTCGTACTTTGAATTATTTACTTGTTCCCTGAAAATCTTGTTTGAGGTTGTAAAGCGGAAAGCGGTATCAGACCGTCACTTTTTACTTATTGCGGTGGAGCCTCTACTGATTCCAAAAATGAGCTGTTCTGGTCGATTAGCCGGAAGGGTTTGACTAAAGAACCGGTCTGACTTGGTTATCGGCAATAGATGGTATTTAAGGTTTTGTATGCCCTTCCATAGTGGACATCGTAAGCGGGGTATGATATCTTTTTGTGACAAAACATCGGTAGTTATCAATAATTGCCGAGGAAATGTAACGAGGTGATTTTCATGGCAAAAGACAAAATGACGGCTATCCTGGAACTTGCCGAAGCCAAGGGGATACTGCGTCCAAAGGACGTCCAGGAGGAAGGTCTGCCCCGGCAGTATGTGTATCGCCTGTATGAGCAGGGAAAACTCGAAAAAATCAGTAGAGGTCTTTATAAGCTTCCCGACAAGCAGTTTTCGATGAGCGATACACAGCTTGAAGCTTGTAAGAAAATAACACACGGGGTGCTGTGTCTGAAATCGGCGCTTCGATTTCACGATATGACTACTCTGAACCCGCATAAGATCTGGATGGCCATTGAGGTTAAGGCCTGGGAGCCGGAAGTCGACCTGCCGATACAATTTATCAGGATGTCGGGCGAATCTTTCGAGAGTGGGATTGAAGAACACAAGGTCGATAACATTCCGGTTCGGGTGTACAGTGCGGCTAAAACGGTGGCCGATTGTTTTAAATTTCGCAGTAAAATTGGACTTGAGATCTGTCTTGATGCTCTGCGGGATTTTCGGTTTCAGAATATAGGAACTATGGACGATATTTGGAAATACGCTAAAATTAACCGGGTGCTGAATGTTATGCGTCCTTATATGGAAGCTCAACAATGAGCCGTGACATCGACCCAGCTATAATCCAGTCCATCCGGGACCGGCTGAAAAATATAGCCCGTGCGAATGACGAGGATTTTAATTACGTCGTGGTCCGCTATGGGCTTGAAAGGATGTTCTACCGGTTATCAAAATCTGAGCACAGTGATCAATTTGTGTTAAAAGGGGCTACGTTGTTTTTATACTGGCAGGGTGAACCACACCGGCCCACAATGGATGCTGATTTTACGGTTATGGCAGAAATGAGTGTGGAGGAATTGGAAAACATCGTTAAGAACTTATGCAACCTTGAGATTGATTCGGAAGACGGTGTGGTTTTTCTTCCTGAAACGATAGAAGGTCAAAAAATTCGGGAGGGTAGGGCCTATGAGGGAGTCCGGGTGAATCTGAAAGCTTTGCTCGGCACGCAAGATTTCGGGGCCCAATTGGACGTTGGTTTTGGGGATTCAATGGTTCCTGCCCCAGAAGAAATCGATTATCCTGTTCTGCTGGATTTTCCAGCTCCCAGGCTGAAGGCCTACCAGAAAGAGACCACAATTTCTGAAAAGTTCCAGAACATGATTGAGATGGGTCTGGCCAACAGCCGTGTAAAGGATTTTTACGACATCTGGTTCCTTTGTGAAAACTTCGAATTCGATGGGCTGAGACTCCGTGACGCATTTACGGAGACGTTTAAACGGAGAAAAACGGTGATACCCGAGGCTACCCCGCTCTCCCTCACAGATGAAATGGCTCAGGACGAAGTTATGCGCACTCGCTGGACCGCGTTTCTGAACGATCTCGGTTTGACAGAGGAAGACCTGCCTTTAATTGATGTGATCAACCAGATACGATCATTTGTAATGCCTGTTTCAAGGTCAATTCATAAAAAAGAAGAGTTCAATAAAATTTGGAAACCGGATAAAGGTAGGATTTGGGGGTAAGTTTCTATCCGTAAGTAGTCGGTAAAAAGGGGCTTGCTCCTAAAAGTTATACCAGTTAGGCTTAAATCGGGGCCGAGGGTTGAGATTTGAGATTCTACCCATGGTATAGCCATCGCCCAACGAACCGGTTGTCAAGTTATGGATGAAAGCGGAACGAAGATATTAACCGTTAAAAACCAATCAGCACAAAGAATAATTTGGGCAATTTCTATTCCGAAAAAGTTCGTGAAAAATCTTTTCATCAAGGTTAACATTATACTGAGCCATCGCTGATCAGCTCCTCTTGTGATTCGGTCCTTTCATTAGTCCCGGACCTACAAGAGGGAGGTGGCTCTTTCAACTATTAATTTAAGCGGGACGGAGGTGTCGATTGTCGTTTCTTTACCCTTGATTGTTTGGAATGTTCTGATGTCAAAAAGATAATTCTTGACGCTTCCGCTTAAAATCAATATCCTTTTCTTTATGGAAACCAAACAGCAACTTTCTCCCGTCCATGATCTTTATCCTCAGTTGGTCTCCGGCATGAGTTTCGCCGGTTGGCGAATGCCCCGCGATTTTGACGGTATCCTGCGTGAACACCGGGCTGTGCGCAGCGCCGCCGGTCTGTTTGATATCTCTCACATGGGCCGCTTGATTATTCGTGGCGCTGATGCGGTCGCACAGCTTCAGCAGCTGTTTTCTCGTTCCCTTGTTGAAGCGGAAGTCGGCCAGGCACTGTACGGATTTTTCCTTGATGCGGAAGGTAGGGCGCTTGATGACGATATCGTCTACATCCGTTCCCCTGAGGAGCTCTGGCTGGTCGTAAACGCTGCTGCTCGTGATAAAATTTATCTCTATCTCCGCGGTAATCTTCCAGAACTCGAAGTTCAAGATGTAACTCACGAGACCGTTCTTTTTGCCCTCCAGGGACCGGAGGCCGGCAGTTATTACGACCTTTTGCCGGCTGAACTGGCTCCGCCTAAAAAACTTTTTCGTGCCAGTTGGGACGACGATAAAATGATTGCCACCACCGGCTACACGGGGGAAGCCGGCTGTGAAATCTGGCTGCCTGTTGAATCGGGTCGCGACTTGTTTCAACACTTTATTGATAGGGGAGTTCAACTTTGCGGTTTAGGGGCCCGCGACTCCCTGCGCCTGGAGATGGGCTTCCCCCTGCACGGAAATGAGCTAACCGAAGAGATTGATCCCGTCACTGCTGGCCTGGTAAACTTCATTGACTGGGAGCATGAGTTTGTTGGTCGTGAAGCTCTTGAAAAAATACACGATGGAGGACCGGGAAAAGAATTGCGCGGTCTTGTCGCCACCGGCCGGCGCTCGCCCCGACAGGGACAAAAAATACGGCTGGCCGGAGGAGAGGAACCCCTGGGTCGTGTCACTTCAGGTGGTTTCAGTCCGCTGCTAAGACAGGGCGTAGCGATTGGTCTTCTGCCCGCGGATCTCCCTAAAGACAAAACGCTGGAAGTTGATATCCGCTCCACCTGGCATACTGTTAACCAAAAAAATTTTCCCCTCCACCAGTAAATAAGAGAGGGACGGAGGTGTCGATTGTCGTTTCTCCCAAACGGGACGGAGGTGTCGATTGTCGTTTCTTAGTAAATTTATAACAGGGGAGGTAGGTGATATATATGCCCAGATTATCTCGTCCAGATTATGAGAACACCTATCATCATGTTATTGTCCGCGGTGTCGATGGGCTACCAATTTTTGACACTGCTGCAAAGAAAAACAAGTATATAAAAATTTTAAGAGAGGCTCGCGAAAGCCACGATATTAGTATTTATGCGATATGTTTTGTAGATTCTCACGTCCATTTTTTCCTACGTCGAAATAAGCAGTCTATGGGGATATTTTTTCGTCGGGTTAATGGACAATACGGAACCTGGTACAATAAAAGATTTAAACGGACCGGTGCTTTATACGACGCGCGCTATTACAGTACTTTGGTTGACGCTGACGCCTATTTTAATGCAGTTTGGCGTTACGTGCATTATCAGAATGTGGAGGCGGGGTTGTATGAATTGGCGGAGGAAGATCCCTGGAGTAGTGCAAAGATATATTTGGGTCACGAATCTCCGCTATCGTGGATTGATTGGGAGGAAGCAGTTCAAAAATTGGGGGTGGGGACAGAAGAAGCTCTGAAAAAGGTGCTTGACGCGAAGGGAAAAGAGACGGAATGGTATGGAAAAGAAAATTTTCCTTATGAACTTTATCGTGGGCAAAAATTTTTAGCCGGTGAGGCATTTATAGAGAAATATATGCAGATTCGAAAAAGCGAAGTCCGGCAGCAGCCCCGTGAAAGGGAAGAAACCCCGATCAGTTGGGAAAACTTATTAAAATTTGCAAGAAAGCTATCCGGATTTTCAGTAGAAAAATTGCTTGAGCCAAGTAAGAGTCCAGAGAGGGTGAGACATAGAGACGGGTTGGCCTATGCGGGGAGGAAATATGGACATCTAACTGTAAGTGAGCTGGCGGATAAATTGGGGGTAACTTCTTCAACAGTATCCAAAATGATTCAGAGGTTAACAGATCAAGATGAAACTCTTAAAAATAAGTGGGACGAGAGATTTGAAGGTGAGAAATGACAATCGACACCTCCGTCCCAAACCTGAGGAGGTAAAAGTATGGATTATGAAGTTCCTGAGGATCTAAAGTACACCAAAAATCACGAGTGGTATGACCCTCAGTCGGGCTGGATGGGCATAACTGACTACGCCCAGGAACAACTGGGCGACGTTGTTTTTGTTGAATTGCCCGCCACGGATGAGCCGGTCGAAGCCGGCCAGGATTTTATGGTGGTTGAGTCTATGAAGACAGTCTCCGACGTCTACGCTCCCGTTGACGGCACGGTCGTTGAGCTAAACGAGGAGCTGGAAAGCGCCCCGGAAGCAGTAAACGACGCGCCTTACGAAGCCGGTCGTCTTGTCAGACTGGAAGCTGTAGACGGCGAGGGGGAGCTTCTCTCCGCCGGCGGCTACCGCGACTTCCTGGGAGCGGAAGATTAACCCGGTGGAGGAGACAGTGCCACCCTACCTGGGGCTTACTGAATCCGAACGTTGGGAGATTTTTTCGCGGCTCGGACTGGAAGAATACCTTGAACTGGAAACCGATATACCCGAACAGCTTCAGGACAGTTTTCAACCCCAAAAATCTCAGCTTTCGGAGCAGTGCGTCACTGCCTGGCACCAGCGCGTCGCCGCGGCCAATACCAGCACAGAGGAGCTCACCTGCTTCCTGGGCGGGGGTGTTTACGACCACCACGTGCCTTCGACTGTTAATCATTTCCTCGGACGCTCCGAGTTTTTAACCGCTTACACTCCTTACCAGGCGGAGATTAACCAGGGGATTCTGCAGGCTCTTTTTGAGTTCCAGACGATGGTCAGCCGCATTTATGATTTGCCGGTTACCAACGCTTCCATGTACGACGGTGCCTCGGCCCTGGCCGAGGCTATTCTCATGGCTGCTCAGGTTACCCGGCGAGAGGTGGTTTACTGTACGCCAAACCTTTACCCCGGCTGGTGGCAGGTGCTGAAGACCTATACGGAACCGCTTGCGGTTGAATTAAAGCAACTGCCGACCCAAAATGGTCGCGCCTACCTGCCTGAAGAATGGCCGGAGGAACCGGCTGCTGTCTGCATGGCTTACCCTAACTGCTGGGGGGCCGCCGATCGGGTTGAAAACTGGGTCGAGCGGCGCCCGGATGAAAAATGTCTCGGCGTTGCCGTCGCCAATCCACTGGCCATGAATCTGCTTACTCCGCCCGGCGAGCTTGGTTTTGATGTCGCTGTCGGTGAGGGGCAGTCGCTTGGACTGCCGATGAACGGTGGTGGGCCGGGACTCGGCTTGTTTTCAGCAACCGAAAAATTTATCCGCAAAGTACCCGGGCGTCTGGTTGGCCAAACTGAAGATCGGCGCGGCAACCGCTGTTATGTTCTGACTCTGCAGACCCGGGAGCAGCATATCCGCCGCTCTCGAGCCACTTCAAACATTTGCACCAATCACGCCTTAATGGCGCTCGGCGCCGCCGTCTCGATGGCCACTCTTGGTGGCAGCGGATTGCGTCGGCGGGCGCTTGAAAATCACCGCCGCGGTCAGCAGCTGGCCGATGAATTTGAAAAACGTGACTATGCTCTCTCTGCTATCCCGGTGTTTAACGAAATTGCGGTAGAATTGCCGGCCAAACCACCGGATTTAGAGGAACGGCTCGCCGAATCCGGCTGGCTGGGCGGCTATTTTTACCAGGACCGATATATCTGTTCCGCAACCGAACGCCGTTCCCCCGAACAGATAGCAGCTTTTGTCGAGGAGGTCGACGAAATTGTCAGGAATAAATGACTCGCCGCTGATTTTTGAACGAAACACTGAAAATCCGGCCGCCGGTGAGGCGCCGCCGTCAACGCTCTCGGAGGAACTCTACCGCGCCCGACCCGTTGATCTACCTGACCTGCCGGAACCTCGCGTTGTCCGTCATTACCATCGTCTCAGCCGTGAGTCTTTCGGGACCGACACCGGGCCTTATTTACTTGGCTCCTGCACAATGAAATACAACCCGCGTCTTTCCGAACAACTGGCTGCCCTGCCCGGTTACACTGAAACACATCCGAGGCAACCTGCCGGGCAGAAGCGCGGCTGGTTGGAAATGCTGGGAGAACTGCACGACCGTTTGGCCCGTTTGAACGGTCTACCGGCTGTCTCACTGCTGCCCGCCGCCGGTGCTCACGGCGAGTGGGTTGCTCTGCGGACAATTGGCGATTACTTTCGTGACCAGGGTGAGCAGCGGACGGAAGTTATTGTCCCCGACAGCGCTCACGGCACCAACCCCGCCAGTGCTGCGGTCGCCGGTTTTGATGTCGTCGAGGTTGATTCTAATGAGCGCGGCCGTGTTGACCTTGACGACCTCCGTGCTACCTGTAATTCTCAAACAGCCGCTTTAATGCTCACCAATCCCAATACGCTCGGCCTGTTCGAGGAAGATATCCTGGAGATAGCCGACATCGTTCACTCCGCCGGTGCCCGTCTCTATTACGACGGCGCCAACTTGAATCCGCTGGCCGGCCGTCTGCCGCCCGGTGATATGGGATTTGACGTTGTCCATTTAAATCTGCACAAAACCTTTGGCACTCCGCACGGCGGTGGTGGCCCCGGGGCCGGGCCGGTAGCTTTTTCTGAGGAATTGGCTCCTTACCGCCCACTGCCCCGGCTGACAAAAAGGGAAGGGGAGTGGATGTTGGGAGAAGAGGCTGAAAAATCGATTGGCCGTATTCGCAGTTTTGCCCCCAACCTGACTGTGCTTGTTCGCGCTCTCGTTTATCTCCAGCGCATGGGCGAGGAAGGTGTGGCGCAGGCCGCTCGTGACTCTGTATTGACCGCCAACTATCTTGCCAACCGGCTTCCGGCTGAGTTTCAGCCGGTCTACCCGCTGCCCTGCAAGCACGAGTTTGTCGTCTCCTGCGCCGACCTGCCCGTCGACGCTTCTGACGTCGCCAAGCGGCTGATTGATTTTGAAATCCATCCGCCCACCGTCTACTTCCCGCTCGTGGTCGAAGAAGCGCTGATGATTGAACCGACCGAGTCCCTTTCTCTGCGCGAACTGGACCGGGTTGTGGAGGCTTTTCAACAAATTTTAGAGGAAGCCAAAGAAGACCCAGACCAATTTAAAAATTATCCGGAGACCACCCGTATCTCTCGTCCCGACGAAACCACCGCCGCCCGCCGCCCGGTCCTAAATCATCCGGTAGAAACTTAATGAAGCTGTTTAACACTTTCAGCGTCATTGTGGGAACGAATGGCGTTCCAGGGCTTGACCCGCAAGAAGTTCAGTAATCGGTTGTCATTAACAGCAGAGCGCTGGGCGCCGGGCGCGGGGCGTAAAATATCGAGCGAGCGAAAGGGCGAAGAGCGAAAAGGCAAAAGAAAAAATCATGGTCGTAGATGATAAGAATTTAAATTGAATTTAACGCTCAGCGCTCCGCGCCCCGCGACTGATTACCGATTACTGCTCTACAAGATGGATTCCGGCTCGGGGGCCGGAATGACGTCAAATTCAAGAGCGGGCTTGACCTATCGTTCGTCATTGCGGGCTCCGACCCGCAATCCATTTTTACGTCTCCCTTCGCTTTCCCCTACCAAAGGGGAAAAAGAAAGAGAAGGCTTTGTTGGTTTTGAAGTTAAACTAAAAACTGGAAACTGAAAACTAAAAACTGGAAACGAACATATGACACAAAAACGCTTGCACTTTCTCCACCATCCCTCGTTTCCTCCCGGCTACAACATGGCTCTCGACTGGTGGCTTTTGCAGTCGGCGGAGTCACCGGTCTTTCGTTTTTACTCCTGGAACCGGCCTGTCCTCAGCCTTGGCTACCGACAGCAGTTCCGACCGCCTGATCGACTTGGGGAACTCGCTGACCGTTTTCCCATTGTTCAGCGGCCTACCGGTGGCGGTTATCTCTTGCACGCCGGTGATTTTAGTTTTTCTTTAGTTTTCCCCACCAGTCATCCGTGGACTGAAGCTTCAATTAAAACGTTATACAGCCGGGTGGTGGATCTGTTCGAACAGGTTGCCCTGGAGCAAAATTTACTCTCCAGAAGCGAACGCGGCAGTGGCGGTAGTTTTGCTGCTGATTGTCTTGCTGCGCCCGCAGCTCACGAACCCAGCCAGGCGGGTAAAAAGTGGGTAGCAATTTCACAGCTGCGTCATCAGAAGGCGGCTTTATTGCACGGCAGTGTATTTTATGATTCAACTGCCTGGCCTGGTGATATTCCTTTAAAAACTCCCTTTTTCCTGCCGCTCAAGAATGCCAGTGATCGACGCAAATATTTTTCAGCAGTTATGGCCAGACTGCAGGGGCATCTTTTTCCGTCTGATAATATTTCGGCCAATCACATCGACCACGCTGATTGGCAGGAAATATCGCACCTCGCTGAAAATTTTCAAGTCCAGCACCTCTCTGAGCTTCCAGTTTTTCACCGCTGACTTTTTTACTTCTCGGTTTCCACTTTCCAACTTTCACACTTTCCCACTTTCTAACTTTCCCACTCCAAACTTATCAAATTTTGGTAAATATTTTTGCTTACTATGTCGAAAATTAAGCTAAGTTAAAAACTGATAAACAGGCGGAATTTAAGGTTATATTATGCTATAGATTAGATCAGTTAGTAGAAATAATATTGGACGAACAATAGATTATGCCGCTCCTATACTATTAAAACGAGGTTGTTGCCATGAAAGAAAAGTTTCGTCTTGGTCTTGTTGCTAATTGTCATCTCAAACAGTTAATCAAAATCATGAAGTTTGGTCACGGAGCTTTTAAAGGTCGCCCGGCTGTTCAAGATTTTTTCCAGACACTTCAACTGACGCTTCGCCAGGAAATCAGGCGTCGGGAGGAAAACCTGGAAGAAGAGTGGCATGAAATAGAGGTAGAGTTTAATTTCACTTCCATGCATCCCGCTTCAATTATTTGTCTTGAGGACTTCTTCTACGAAAAAGCCAATCATTTTGCTGAGATTGAGCCGCCAGTCTCCGGTTTCTTTTATAAAATCGCAACCCTGCTAACCGAGCACATTGAGCAGTACTTTACCGATGAAGTGCTGGAGGCATTGGCGGAGGCCCGCCGTATCGTCCCCGTATAAACCAATAAAATAAAATTTGACTTTTAGAGCCTGGTAGATTAGACTTACATTGCTCTGAAAGCCAATCTACTTTTTCCCACAGGTTAAAAGTAGCAGTGGTTTCAATTTACTGTGAAAGCGGTGGCCGCAATGGCCTTGCTAGTGAAGTGCTTAAGTGTCTGTGGGGCAATCGAGTCCGATTACTTCGCCCAATCTAACTTTCCCTATCCAGCGTTTTTTCGCCGGCCCAGTTTAGTTCCTTCTCAATTAGCGGCTGGGGTGCGTCAATACACTCGCCACCCGGAGGACGAGAATCCCTGGGAAAAGATCTGTCGTCTTCCCTTGACATGTCTGGCCTGGTTTGAACGTTTTTATGGCTGCTGGTTAAAATATATTCTGCTTGGACTTGATCCGCCGGTAATTGCAGGAAAAAGCTCGCAAATTTTCCTTCCCCCAAATCCAGCACTGATTCCCTCTTATTATTCCCCAAAATTTATACAGATAGAAAAGAAAAAAATTCTCTCCAAAGACCAGCCATTCTTTCTAAAAAATCTCGACAAAATCAAATTATAGACCAAAATAATTTCCCCGGAGGATGATCTTAATCATGAAAAATCTTCAATTAAATAGACTACGAGAAATTTTTCCTATTATTTTAATCACAATCGGAATATTTCTGCTGGGTATTATCCCTGCCCAGGCCGAAGCCTCAGAAAATATGCTCACCAACTGGGATTTTGAAGAGTGGG
>PWHN01000057.1 GCA_003554945.1 bacterium | reverse complement strand
TATGAACATATTCTCAGGCAAATATCACGAATGATCAAAGACAACCAAAAGTGGGTGCTGGAGAATTGAATGAACTTCGATCAGTACAGGATGTTGTTGACTTTGCATTTTCGCAAGCTCGCATGCTCGCAAGTTCGCAAGCTCGATCAGTACAGGAGGTGATAAGACAATTTTTGCAGTAAGTGACAGCATTGGTAGCACAGCGCGACGTTACATTACGCACAACCTAAATTCGCAGTATCACACTCACAGGAGGTTCTAACGATGAAAGTCAGAAGATTATTCACTTTATTGGTTGCAGTAGCGATCGCTATTGCAATTGGTTTCGCGTGGAACCCATCGCCCGCGCAGGCCGATGACACAGTTGATGTTGGAGTAACCCGAGCGATGGAGCAGATTATCAACGCTTTTGACACCGCGGCGGTTGACGAACGTTTTCCAAACGCCCGCGGTGAAGTTGTCTCACGCTGGACCAACCTTGCCGGTGGTGACACTGGTTGGTCTGCACCCGAGGATCGGGTTACGGACACCGTCGACACCGGCTGGGACATGTCGGATATCCACGATACAACTCATTTTGAAGGCCTCGCAGTAACGGATGTATTTGGTGAAACTGAGTCGATAGCAGCTAACGACACCAGGGTGCGAGCCGTGGAGATTGCCAATCTCGGCAATAACTACGTCGAGATTGATTTCTCTGCGTATCATTTAATTGGTGAGGGTTATCAAAATGAATTTACCGATGGCAACGACACCTTCACATTGGAGTTGCATTACGCTGATGGGTCTTACACGGCGGAAGACTTTTACACTTTGCCAGATGAAGATCTCGAAGGAGTAGGAGGCTCCGACGGTGACGTGACGGGTTGGACTATGGGTGAAGTTAAGACCCTGTTTCTAGTTGTAAAGTCTGGCGTTGATGCTGCTGACGGCGATGAGATCAAATCTGATTTCTGGGTGACTAATAACGCACCGGTTAGAGATCCTTCCGGAAGCGGTGATGCCTGGGAGCGAGGCGTGCCTGTCGGAGAGGATCAATATGACACACAAACCGGTTTATTCTGGACAGTTGTCGAGGGACCGGTTATCCAAATCGACAAGTCCCACGATACTCCAAGCGGTCGCACACGACCTGGAGACACTATAGATTACACCCTGACAGTGGATAACATCGGTAGCGATACGGCGTCGGGCGTGACGATTATTGACGCTATACCGCAGCATACCACTTATATCGCCGGATCAGCCGCCGGTGATGATCCTGATTATGGAGAATCTGTTGATATAGATTTTTCTGACAATCTCAACGCTGACAATTTTGATGACGCGGATGATGACGCTACTGAGATGATCAGGTGGTATTACGACACGATCCCGGCGGATCAGGAAGATGGTGAATACGGATCACTGGAGCTTAGCTTCTCCGTCACCATTGACTAACGAGCGGAGTCGGTCTGATGGAGGCCGGGGAAAGATTTTTCCCGGCTGAGTAAGTAGTGAAGGGGTGCAGTGTTTCGATTTTTTGAGGAGTGCAATGAGAACACCCTTGAAAGGATGGATCTATTGGTTACAGCGAAGTTGAACTTTACGACCCGGGAAGCATCGTTTTTCGGCGGTGCACCGGTGCAGTTGAATAAAGGGCGTGCGGTGTCTCGACACGAATTTGTGAGTGATTTGTGGCGGGACAAGCGATGGCTGCCGTCCTGGTTGTATGTGTTGGGGAAGATTGTACCCGAACAAGGATTTGAACCTCCTGTGTGTTTGGTACTGCGTGAAGCGTCGAGCAGGAGAACAGGCGAGCATGCGAACAGGCGAAAGTTCGTGGAAATCAAGGTCAAGTTCAAGGGCGGAGGGGGACGTGGAGTGTCGATGGGGCGGTGGGGTGATGGGGCATGGAGCGGGGCGCGTGGAGCAAAATCAAGAGCAAAAAGCAGTTCAAAACCGCGGAACGCAAGTGAATAGGACTGATTAAAGATGGACGATGCAGAACACTTTGAGGCGAAGCAGGTTGGTCAGAGGTTTTCAGGGGTTAACGGGTTTAGCCCCCCGCCCCCTGCGCCCTGCTCCCCGCCAATAAGGGGTTCATTCTAATGAAACGTAATCAGTGGTTGGTTTCGGTTCTTGTTGGTCTGTCTCTGGCAGCTGTGGGGATTGCTCTGCCGGCGGGGCAGGCTGTGGCCGAGGAGACCACGGTTGATGTTGGTGTGACGCGGGCGCTGACGGAGATAGTCAACGCCTTTGACACTGCCGCCACGCAGCAGCGTTATCCCGATACCCACGGTGAGCTTGTCGTCAACTGGACCAACCTTGCCGGCGGTGACACCGGCTGGAAAGCGCCGGAGCAGACAGTGACCGACAGTGTCGACACCGGCTGGGACATGTCGGATATTGCGGCGGCTGATTCTTCCACTATTGACGTCGATGGTGCCGACGAACCAGTATTCAGCCGGGCCCGGTTTGGCACGGAAGAAGAACGTAATATCGGCGCCGATACGGTCAGTATGAGCGCCGGTGACTCGGTGGTTCGGGCCGTCCAGGTGGCTAATCTTTCCAACAATTACGTCGAT
Source organism: bacterium (assembly GCA_003554945.1). Classification (GTDB taxonomy): domain Bacteria; phylum T1Sed10-126; class T1Sed10-126; order T1Sed10-126; family T1Sed10-126; genus T1Sed10-126. The sequence continues at coordinate 95,236 of PWHN01000057.1, read as the reverse complement.
ATCGACTTCAGCGGCTACCACGACACGATAGCCGAAGAGATAGATCAGATCGAAGAAGGTTCCTTCAGCCTGGAGCTGTTTTACGAGGACGGTTTCCGGGAAGCGACTGATTTTGATAGCGGTGACGTTGGTGGGGGAATAACTCGTGTTGATGGAGCTGACGGTGATATCGACGGCTGGACGATGGGCGAGGTCAAGACTATCTACCTCGTGATCAGTGCTGATGACCAGGTCAGTGACGGCGACTACGTGGAGTCGGAGTTCTTCATAACCAACAACGCGCCGGTGCATGACGACGATGCCAGCACCAGTGGTGATAGCTGGGAGCGCGGCCTGCCGACTGCTGAGGACCGGTTTGACACCCAGTGGGGTTACTTTGTGACCGAGATAACCGGTCCGCGTATGATGATTGATAAGCGGGCGCGTGATACGGGCGCGTGGAGGATGCGACCCGGAGATACGGTCGGGTATGAGATAGCGATAGTTAACTACGGTAGTGACAAGGCGACGGAAATTGAGGTTGTGGATGCGATTCCAGAGCATACTACTTATGTGCCGGAAAGTGCCGAAGGGGATACCATTCTGCAGGATAATCTGACGGTTGAATTTGAAAGTGAGTATGACGGTGAGGATTGGGATGTGGACGAACCGGAAAACGTGAAAAAGATACGCTGGACGTACGATGAGATTGAATATAACGAGGGAATTGATCCGGAAGATTGGGAGATTGACTGGGAAGCTCCTGATACCGGTGAAAGGGTGGTGCGTTTTGAAGTTTGGATTAACTAAAGAGCAGCGGGGGGCGTGGGGCAGGGGGCAGGGGGCTAACGTCAAGTTCAAGTGCGAGGGAAGGGCGCGTGGGGCGGGGAGCGTGGAGCAAAAGACAAAGGCAAGTGCAAAATTAAGAGCAAAAACGAGAAAAAAAGCAGTTCAAAACCAAGAAAGGAAATTGAGCTGGAGAGGTTACTGATGAGTGATGATGGATATCTCAAGGCAGAGCAGGTTAAGCAAGGGTTTTCAGGAGTTAACGGGTCCCCAGCCCTCGGTCCCCTGCTCCCCGCCAAAAGATTTTTAGGAGTGATTTGAGATGCAAGACGAGCCGTTTCGCTTTATGAAGTTTGAAATTTGGAAAATGGCAATAAACGTGGGAGACAAGCTTTATGACATAGCGGAGGAAATCGCGCAAAAGAAAAAGTATAAATTTGCTGAGCAGCTTAACGGAGCTGCTTTGTCTGTATCTAATAATATCGCGGAAGGAGCCGGTTGTGATAGTGATAAGGAGTTTAGCCGATTTTTGGGAATTGCACGGCGTTCTATTTTCGAGAACGTAAATATGCTTACAGTTTTTCGTAGACGTGGGTTAATTGATCCTGACCCTTGTAAGGATATTGTGACAGAACTTGAGCAATTATCCCGACAAATAACGAATTTTCAAAAAAGTTTGAGAAAGTCTTAAAAAAGGAGAGGGAAATAAAATGGAAATGATCGATTATTTTACGGTCTGCGAGCAGAGGATTTTAAGGGTTTACGGGTTTAGCCCCCCGCCCCCTGCGCCCTGCTCCCCGCCAACAACGGGAGGTGATACGACAAGTATTGTAGCAAAGGACAGCATTAGCAGCACAGTACGACGTTACATTACGCACAATTAATCTTGCAGTATCACACACACAGGAGGTTCTAACGATGCGATTTAAACAGATTTTAATTCTTTTTCTTGCAGTGACTTTTGTTGCTGCCTTTGGACTGGCTGTGAGCCCATCGCCCTCACAGGCAGTAGAGTCCGACACGGACAAGATCTCGATGGAGAGTGCGGTTGATGACGGTGACACGATAACCAAGGCGATGGAGGAGATAATTAACGCTATTGATCCGGGCCCGCAGGAACTGCCCGGCGACCCTGGTGAACTGGCCCTGCGTTGGAGAAACTTGCAGGGAGCCGACACCAGTTATGCTATAGCGGATCAAATTGAGGATAACGTCGATACCGGCTGGGACATGTCCTATATTGCCCGGCCTGACTCCTCCACGGTCGAAGGACAGGATTTCGAGCAAATTTTCCGTGAGGTTGAGATGAGTGACGGTTCTGATCTAGAGGATTACGATCCGGCCGACACGGTGTCGATTACAGCCAGCGACTCGGTGGTGCGAGCCGTGCAGGTGATGAACATGAGTAACAACTACGTAAACATCGACTACGACGCGCTGCACGAGAATTATGTCGAAGAATTGGACCCGGATGAAGAGGAAGGAGAGTTTACAGTCGAGCTTTACTACGAAGACGGTGCCAATACTGCGGCAGATTTTGATGGTTCCCAGGACGCGGTCGGAGCCGGGCAAGATGGAAATCTTGTCGACGGTGAAATATCTGGCTGGTCCTACGGCGAGGTAAAGACAATTTATCTTGTCGTTACCTCCGACGGAAATGTAAGTGATCAAGACTGGATAAAGTCCAGGTTTCAGGTGACCAATAACGCCCCTACTCACGAGGGGGAATATCCCTACGGTGACGGCTGGGAGCGTGGAATGCCGGTTGAAGAGGACCGTTTTGACACCCAGACCGGCTGGTTTGTAACTCAGGTCCTAGGTCCGGATATGGCTATCGATAAGCAAGCACTGGATGTTGAAGACTGGCGCCGGCGCCCTGGTGACACGATTAGTTATGAGATAGCTGTTTCCAACCATGGTGGTGACACGGCGACCGATATCGAGATCATCGATGCTATTCCGGAGCATACGACGTATTATTCGGGGGAGCAAGGTGAAGCGGATGAATTCGAGTATGCGGATGGTTACGACTACGATGATTTCACCGGTGAAGAACCTACAGATGGCGATACGGACGTAGAGATGCTCCGCTGGCATTTTCATGAGATAGGGCCTTACGGTGATGAAGACCCGGATTTTAATGAAAATGTGCCTGGTAACCGGTTAGTTGAATTCACTGTTCAGATCAACTGATGATGTTTTTTATTGGGTGGTCTCAGGACTGCGGTAGTTCGGCTGTATACTTGCGGCAGGCTGCCGGTGGGTTGGTTGTAAGGCGTGCAGCTTGTGCAGGCAGGACAGTTCCGGATAACCGGTCGGTGATCGGGAATGTCTGAGCGGGCCGGAGCCTTTAGATTGAGGTTGATGATCTGTTGAGAGGGGCTTGCTCAACTTGCAGGTGATTTGAATTTGCAGAAGAAAGGATGGATCTTTTGAATGACCGAAGCAGTATAGACTCGACCCGGGAATCAGTGCTGAGCAGGCGTGGTTGCCCGGAACAGTTCAATAGGAGCCGCGGCCGGCTCCGAAGCAAATTAGTGCGTGATTTGCGACAGGGCAAGCGATGGTCTGCGGACCGGTGTAATTTGCAGGGGTGGCCTGTATCGCATCCAGGGACCTCTGCGGCGAATTCGAGTCTAAGTGCACCTCCTGTGTGTTTGGTACCGCGTGGAGTGTCGATGGGGCGGTGGGGCGATAGGGCGAGGGGGCGAAAGCGCGTGGGAATCAAGGTCAAGTTCAAGGGCGTGAGGCAATTGACAGGATTGACAGGATTTAGGTTTAGCGGTTCACAGCCCGCCCAAAGCAAGGGCTTGACCATAAATCCGAAGTTATCTGCGGGATCTGCGTGCCAAAAAGATGTTTATTTTGAATTAAATCCGAATTTTATCTGTGAAATCTGTGGTTCAAAAGTGAGGTGTAACGCATGAATGAAACCAGCAGGATGAGCGGGCTTTTCCGCAATTGGTCCCGTTATCTGCTCTGTGGGATTGGTCTGCTCGTTCTGCTGCTGTGTGTTAGTCCGGTAGAAGGAAGATTTGAGTATGATTTGGAGACGGATACGACCCCTGTAGGAACAGTAATTGAGAATGCTAAAACACCTGATAATCGCCTGCCGGCCGGTCCCGGTGAAATGGTTATGATCGCCCGTAACCGAGACGGCGGAGATACTACGTATATGACTCCGGCAGAAGTTTCGGCAAGTGTGGATACGCTTGCGTTCCCACACCTGATACCCGAACATAACGAGCATAGAATGTTGCCGGGCGCATCTGACATAATTGACATTGAGGCCTGGAATCTGGGGAATGCGCCGGATGAGTTCAGTCTTTCCGCGGATACTTCAGTTGCTGGAGAAACGGGCATAGAAAGTATCAGACTAACAGATGTAGATGGGGATACTATTGATTCTACCGGCAGAATAGAGTCTATAGTTGATTCTATGGATACCAAATATATTGGTCTAGAGATAGATCTGGATAGTAATTTTGAAGCCGATACGATAACTATTGTGGCAGAAACCAGCCATCCCGACAGTGCCTGGGTGGATTCTAAACGAGGCCGCGGAGCAGATACAGTAGTGATTCCAGTAACTGCCGAAGAACCCGAGCCGCTCTATTTCAGGGAAGAAAAATACGTGGGGCGGACGGACGAAGCGGGAGAACCTCTTGGTATGATCAGGGCAGAGCAGCCGTCTATTGGCGATACGCTGCCGGTAAGCATTTGGTCCGAGGATAAATATGGTGATAAATTAACCGGTTCAGAACTTGACATAGTTCTGGAAGAGGATGAAGATGCAGATATTCCACTCTATGAGCTTGAGTTTGGCTTTACGGAGGGACATTCACGTTTTGATGAACACCCGGCGTTGGAAGGCAAGACGCCCTTCCTTGAGGTGCGTGGCGAAACTACTTACATTAGAGCCTCGGTTAATACGGACGTTATGGATGCTGCCCTGGCCGGGGAAGATACCACTGTCTGGACGCCCGATCCCGATCCCGACCACATCGATACGCTGGATGAGGTCAGAACCTGGCCGTCGCCGTTTAAACCGCTTGAAGGCGACCCGTTCGTATTCCAGGATCTGCCGGCAGATGACGGTATGGAGATCTTCCTCTACAACGTGCAGGGACAGATGGTGCGGCGGTTGACTGTTGGACGGGGCATAGACTTTCGCGAAAGCGGTAACAAAGCCCGCTGGTGGGGCAAGAACGACCGCGGCAGTTACGTGGCCAGTGGTACCTATGTCTACGTGATTAAATCACAATATGGCGTCGAAAGGGGCAAGGTTACCCTTGTTAAGTAAACGATCGCGGGGCGCTTCGCGCTTGGCGTCAACAACAAGAGCGAAGGTCAAGTTCAAGGGCGGGGAACGTGGAGTGTCGATGGGGAGATGGGGCGAGGGGGCGAAAGTTAGCGGCGGGATCTGCGTGCCAGAAGATGGTTTGTGGTATGTTGGCGAGAGAAACTTTTACCCATTGTGGGGTGAAGTGTTATGAGTAGTCGAAAAATAGAGCCCTTGGTAATATTGACAGTAATACTGTTTTTATGTTTGGGGATTTCTCCGGTGTGGGCTGGTGACGTCGGTATAGTCGGCGCGGATTTCCTGCGTGTCAAGGCGGGCCCGCGAGCTACGGCTATGGCCGGCGCCTATACGGCTGTTTCTGATGACGGTTTCGGAATGTACTGGAATCCGGCCGGCATGAGCCGGTTGGAACGGGGCGTATTCAGCGTCAGCCACGAGCAGCTATTTCCCGATTTAGATATTGACAACGAATATTTGAGCCTGGCTTATCCGTTTGGGGCCAGTCATACTGTTGGCGTGGGAGGGAGATTGTTACACACCACTGATTACTACCGCTCAGAGTGGGAGGACGGTTCTGATTTTACAAATTACAGCGGTTCGTTTTCGTTAAACTACGCTTACGGAAGTCGTTATGGTCTGTCTCTGGGAGCAGGCGCCAAATACATTCGTGAACAACTGGCTGACTATGATGCCAGCAGTTATGCGCTCGATCTTGGCCTGCATTACAGTTCTCCGCGGACACCGCTGCGTCTTGGAGCGGTGGTGCAGAACCTGGGGCCGGATATCAAATTTATTGAAGAAGGAGATCCACTGCCGCGTACTGTTCGCGCCGGTTGGGCTTATGACTTTCAGCCCTTTGAGAGGCGTTTAACGTTGGCCAACGATCTAATATATTATCAGCCGGAAAATATCACTTATTTTGCCCTGGGTGCGGAGTATAATCTCGTTAATTTTCTCGACCTGCGGGCCGGTTATTCTACTTCGCGTGATTATAGCGACGACGGGCAATTTTATACCGGTCTTGGAGTTAATGATGGTCAGTTTGCTTTTGATTACAGTTACTCTGATCGCACAAACCTGGAAGCCAGTCACGTCTTCTCGATGTCTTTCGAGTTTGGTCACCGGCCCGAGGAAAGGTTGATCAGGGAACGACCGGAGATTGTAGACCCTGAAGAACGGCGTCGCTTCCGCGAGGGGCTGGAGCGAGATCTTAAGGAGCTAATTCCAGAACGCAGTGAAGAAATTGATGAGGAAAACGCTGAGCTTAACTCGCGCGCCGAGCAGCACTTAGAGGCAGGTAACTACGAGCAGGCAATCGAGTTGTGGGAGCAGAGTCTGCGGGATGCTCCCGGACAGAGCGGTGTATACAGGCAGCTTGGACAGGCTTATTACCAGATTGGTAATTATGAAAAGGCGCGGGAATACCTGCAGAATGCGAGGGATAACCAATGAATAGGAAAGGCCATAGCCCCCGAAATATCTCCCCTCCCCTGGAGGGAGGGGATTAAGGGGAGGGGGAAGTTGAATTATGAAACGTAAATATCAAAAGAAAAATGTTGAAAAAGCGAAGCACTTGCGGAAAAATATGACAGATGCTGAAGAAAAACTTTGGTATCACCTGAGGAAGAAAAATTTGGATGACTATAAATTTCGACGTCAGCAGCCAATAGATAAATATATTGTGGAATGTTTTGAAAAAAAGTTTATTGTGGAGTTAGACGGTGGTCAGCACCAAAAAAATAAGACGTATGATGATGAGAGAACTGATCGGTTGAATAGTGAAGGATTTACTGTATTAAGGTTTTGGAACAACGAAGTTTTAAAAGAGATAGATAAAGTATTGGAGCAAATTTTAAAGGGGCTTGATGAATCATGAAAAATTTAGAGAGACATTTTACTGTTTCTTTTTCTAATTCTCCCCCCCACCCTAACCCTCCCCCTCCAGGGGGGAGGGGATTAAAAGGCGGAAACTTTGTTCCTTCTCAGGGGAGGGAACTGAGAGCTGGAAGATTATTTTTTTCGTATGGAAAGATACTGTTGAGGAGACTGATTTCATTTAAAGGTGGTATTAATAAAGTAATGAAGGCAGTCATTTTTTCTATATTAATAATAGGGTTCTTTCTGGGGGCGAGTCCGCTGTATGCTGGTAAGACGGTGCAGGAGGTGGCCCTGGGGGACAATCTTGAGCGCTGGAATCTGCCGGTTTTTAACATGGGAGTCGGTCAGGCTTACGCCGCTGATGCACGAGCGGCACAGGCAGGCTTTACTAATCCGGCGGCCGTTAGCCGTATAGCTTCAAACCAGTTCAGCGTTGAATACCAGCGCTGGGGTGAAGGATGGGACCTTGTAAGCGCTGCCCTGGCGCATCCGATGCGTGGTGGCGGTGCTTTTTCAACCCAATTCACGTGGCTTGATTACGGCGAACTTGAACCGGAAGAGCCCGATGACCTCTATCGGCCCCAGGGCAATGAATTTAAAGCAGGTCTCACTTACAGCCAGCTTCTTACAGATAGACTGGCTCTTGGAGTGACCGGGAATGTAATGACTTCTAAAATTGACTTTGACTACGACAGAGAGACTGCCGGAAGTATGGACGTCGGGGCGATTTTTCGAATGACGCCTGACTTATGGCTCGGTGCCGTAGGAAAAAACATAAACGGTTCCTTGAAGGTTGACGATAAACAAAACAAGCTTCCACCTCAATACAGGGCGGGTGTGGCTTGGTATCTGTTTCAGACCAGGTTGGGGATAACGGCGGATGCCGTTTATCTTGAAGATGAGAACAGTAATACTGATGACGATCAACAGATTGGAGTGGCCGGGGGGCTACGTTTTTTATATTCTCCCCACGTCAGTCTGGCTGTTGGTTATCACAACATATACGAGGATAACGATGGAATGGCCGGTAACCTTGATTTTCAATTTGAGCGATTTTCCTTCCGGCTGGGTTATATGCAGGAAGAAAATGGGAATATTATCCGCACCGGAGGCACGGTGAATTTTTAGTATTCGGGACGTTAGGACACGGGCGGGCACGGATAAACACAGATTTGCACGGATGAAAACCTTTAAACACAATAATAGGAGGAGTTAGAGCTATGTGGTTATTGAGATATTCCTGGGAAGGATGGCAGCAGCTTGTCAGTCAGGGCGGTGTGCTTATATACGTTCTCTTTTTCGTCTCAATCGCCGGCCTGGCAATTATCCTGGAGAAACTTATCGTTTTACGACGTGAGCGTCTTTTCCAGGAAAGCGCCGCCGTTAGCCTGTTGCTGGCAATAAAGCGGGGTAAAAAAGAACAAATTGATCAAGCAAAAAAGGAGTCGCCACTGCCAATGGCGGAGATAGTCAGCTCGGCTCAGTTAGTAGCAGAACTGCCCAAAGAAGACATGCTTTCGGAGATGGCTTCCGTGGCTAGCCTGCACGTGCGCAACATAAGCCGGCGCGTGCGGATGCTGGGTATACTGGCCCAGGTTTCACCATTAATCGGTCTGCTGGGGACCGTGATTGGAATGATTAGGGCTATGGGAGAAGTTTCTATAGGTGCGGGGGCTGATCCGATGGCCGTCGGCCAGGGTATCAGTCAGGCTCTCATAACTACAGCGGTGGGTCTTTCGATCGGGATACCGTTTCTCGTCGTCCACAGCTATTTTCGCAACCGGGTAAACCATTACGCGGCTGAGTTTGAGGAGTTTTCGCATGAAGTGATGAAAGCGTTTCATTATCCGGACAGCGTGGTTCTGGAACGCCCGCGGCGATCCAGTTCAAAAAAGCGGAAAGAGAAGAAATCATCAGAGACAAAGGAAGAGAAAGAAACCAGCGAGTTGGAAGCTGAGGAATCAGAAGAGGGGATTGAAGTCGCTGAAGAGGAGAAAAATGACGCTGAAATAGCCAGGGATAAAGAAAAGAGTGATTCAGAACGAGTTGACACGGAAGAAACCGGCGAGGTGTAAATATGAAAGTATATCGCCTTGATGATACCGAGAGTTTTTTTCCGCAGATTGTGCCAATGGTGGACATAGTTTTGCTTGTGCTGATATTTTTTCTAATTACGGCAACCTATACGACAATTCCGCAGCAGATGGACGTATCGCTGGCGGAAGCGGAGGTTACTGATGGTCCGGCAGCGACGGAGGTAAGACTTTTTCTGGCTGCTGACGGGCGCGTTCGTTTGGCGGGGGAGTGGCTGGAGCGAGGCCAGCTTGAAGAGGCTTTTCAACGACTGAACGCCGAAATAGAGCATCCGGTTATACTTATCTCCGCGGACGCTCGTTCTCAGCACCAGTGGGTAGTTGACGTAATGTCCGGGGCGAGGGCCGCCGGGATAGAGGATTTCGGTTTTGAAGTTACATTACGAGGAAGGAGACCCGATGGCTAAACGAAGCTTCCTGTCTCGTAAGGGATTTAACTTTTATCTGCTGGTATCTCTGGTCTGTCACCTTTTCTTTCTGGGTGTGGTAACAGTTGCTGACCTGGAAGTTTTTATTGGGGAGCCCGTAGAGGTAAAGCCTGTTCGGGTTAGAGTGAGGGAACCGGTGCAGCGCGAGGGTGCTTTCAGGGCTTATCCAGAAACTATGCATTTTGACGCTGCAGTGAGGGAAGTGGATCGCCTGGCAGGCCTGCGAAGTTATACCGGGGTCAGCGAAGACTTACGAAGGCCGTCCCGGCCGGAAGAACCGGAGCGGCGAGGACTGCTTGACGCTGCCTATGCTCGCCATATAGAGGCGAGTCCGCTGGCGGAGTTTCAGCCGGATCCGGAGGTGGAAGGAGTAACGCCTGAATCGGTAGTGCCTGAAGAAATTGAGGACCTGGTAGAGGTTGAAGATAAGTCTGCGGATGATCTTATGGACCTGGGTCCGGCCGAGGCGGAAATACGCGAACCGTCGGTTGTTGACCGCCCCTCTTTCCCATACGCGCGCCTGGGACGGCTTCTGCCCGAGGAAGCCGTCCGGGTAAGCTATAAATTGTTAGTCGACGCGGGGGGCGAAGTTAGCGACGCGTCGGTCATTGAATCCTCCGGTGACGAGGAGCTGGATAGTGCTGTAAAAAGCTGGGTTATGGATTGGCGTTACGAAGAGCCGGGGGCTGAAGTGGAGGTTGAGGCAACCGTTGAAATTCCGGCAGCAGACAATTAAAAATATGTCCTATCTACTCATCTATCCCCTCTTCCCTGGAGGGAGAGGGTTAGGGTGAGGGGGAAAGATAAGATGAGTAGTTACAATAAGTCCAATATATTATGGCTGAGATAAAACAAACCAGTAGATGTCGCTTTACTTGGAGGTTTTTGCGATGAAACAAGTTAAAACAATTATTTTTGTGGTGATCGCCGCTGTTCTTATCGTTCTGACGGCAGGGCCGGGGTTGGCGGAGCGTGAATCAGCGTTCAGATTTCCGATTCGTGCTTTCAACGACGGTAATTACAGAATTGCTGTGCGCGGGTTCCGACGGTTTATCAACAGTTATCCGGACGACGAGCGATTGCCACAGGCGCAGATGTGGAAGGCGGAGGCACTTCTACATCTTGAAGATTACGAGCGTTCTTTTGATCTGCTGCTGCGATTGCACCAGGAAAACCCAGGTTTTGAACCCGGTCTGGTGCTGCACCGGCTGGCCTACCTTGCCGATCAGCTTGGGCGTGAATCAGCAGTAATCGACCTGTTAACCACAGAGAATCTTGAAAATAGACCAGTTTTGCAGAATTTTTTAATCAAGTGGAAATGGGCCCGGGGAGAGGTTGACTCCCTGGTTTCACGTTTCCTTTTGCTGGACGCTGGAGAATTAACGGAGTCAGCCCAGCGTCTGCTGGCTCAGCACGAACTTGATCGTGAGACGCAGGAGCTGAAGGATGACCTGGCAGCCGGTCGCTGGACACCGGAGATTCGAGACAACCTTGGAGAGCTGCCGCCCGGTTTACGGCAAAATTTGCTAACCCTTGCTGCTCGTGAGTTGTGGGAACAGGAGCGTCCTGAAGATTTACTGCGTCTGACTGAACGGGTGCCAAGTCGCTGGCAATCGGCCGAAATGGCACTTTTTCGTGCAGAGTCAGCGCTTGCTACCGGTGAGTATCAGGTCGCGGAGGATAATTACAGGTTTTTACAGGACGCCGGTCAGTATGTCGCTCAGGCTACCTACGGATTAGCCTGGATAAAATACGACAGGGATCAACTCTCTGAAGCTTATACCCTGCTGGAAGAGGTTGACTGGCCGGAAGTTGGTGGTGAACTTGCTGCCGGAGCCAGCCGCCTGAAAGGGAAAGCATACATGACCGACGGACGATTTGAGGAGGCGACTTCGGCTTACCAGGATGCAGTTGATTTTTCCACCGACGAAGGTTTTATTAACGAGACCCGTTACTGGCTGGGCTGGAACTACTATCAACAGGGCCAGGTTGAAGCCGCGTATGAAACCTTCATGCAGGTTCAATCATCTGAGAAAATACCGGTGGACGAACTCTACCGAATTCGTGGCCGGACAGCTATGGAATTAGGCGATTATGACACGGCGTTATCAGCATATGAGCGGGCTCTTGAAACGGTACCGGACGGAGAAGCGCGCAATAAAACGGAGTATGAGCTGGCACAGCTTTACTATGAAACTGGCCAGGTGGCGGAATCGTTTGATCTGTTGCTTGAGCTCAGCCGTCGAGAGCTGACGGCCGAACTGGAACCAGCGGTAAATTTTGCCCTTGGCCGTTCCGCTCTTGAGATGGGACGTTATACACTGGCCTGGTCGGTGTTTAGAAACTACGAAACTGTTCTGGAGCAGCAATTTCCGGTTGAGTTTGCTTACTTTACCGGGGAAGCCGCTTATCGAGCCGGCCAGTATGAGAGAGCGCGTCGATATTACGACCGCGTCGCTGCCGATTTTCCCGAATCAGCCTTTGCCTCAGCAGCGCGCCGGATGAGTTTTAGAACCGAGCTGGAAGATCTTGACCCGGAAAGCGATGAACAAGTTCAGCGAATACGGAAAAAAATAGAGGCCAGTCCCGCCGCCGAACAGGCTGATATGACGCAGGGTTGGGCGGAAAGTTTATTCGAGCTGGGGGAGTTAGAAGAAGCGGAGAAAATTTACCGTGAGCTGCCCGAAATGACGGATGACCCGATTATTGTGGCTGAAGCAATTAATCAGGTTGTAGATATTCGGCTCCAGTTTAACCAACCGCTGGAGGCACTTGTCTATCTGGAGGAAAATCTGGAACCGGTTGCCGGGCATGAACATCTTGTTACTGGATTTTATCGCCTGCTCTCCGGTCTTTACAATTTTAGAGAGATTGATGAATTGCTCGAATGGGGGCCAAAATTTATCGAACTTTATGAAACCTCACGGTATCACGGTGAGGTTCACTTTATGCTCGGGGAAGGAAAACGGCTCTATGATCAGCTCCAGCAAGCAGCGGAAAGTTATGAAAAATCAATCGAGAAGGCAGTCCGAACGAATATCAAGCTAAGAGCACAATTTCGCCTGGCGCAGGTTAGCCTGGAACTCGAAAATTACGAGAAGGCGGAGTCGTTGTTGGGCGAAGTATCCGAGGCTCAGCCGGATTTTGTAACTGCAGATGAAATCAAATCACTGCAGGCAGAAGTGGCTTATGGGCGGGAGGATTTTTCGCTTGCCCGCCAGTTAATTGAGGAGATAGAATCTCCAGCACCCGCGGATCAATTGCTGAGTGCCCGTCTGTTTTATCATGGCGGGGAATATTCCAGAGCTAATTCGGTGTTAGAAGAGATGGAAACACCTGCGGCAGCGGATCTTCAGGCGCAACTTTACTTCTGGAAGGGTCGAGTGGCCCGGGAGCTGAACGACTACGAAGATGCCGAGGAATACTGGTATCACGTCTACTACGTTTATGAAGACTGGCAAGAGCGTGAGAAAGTTATATATGAGTTGAAAGGTCTGGCCGAAGAGCTTGGCGAAGAGTCTGAAGCTGAGCGTCTGCGCCAACTTTTAGAGGAAGAATATCCCGAATCACCGCTTCTGGGGAGTAGCTGATGAAAAATTACTGGTTGTGGGGACTATTTTTACTGGGTTTACTGTTTCTTTTAGCTTTCAGTGGCGTTGTGTCGCTTGAAGCTGAAGTAGTCACTGTACCTCGTCCAAGCCGGAGATTACCTTCTGTGGCTGCGGAAGTGCCCGGAATGGACACTGTGCCTCGTGTTGTGGTGCTACCGCCGGATCCCGAGGACCAGCCGGACACACCGGTGGGTGAGACGGTGGAGCTGACGCGTCCTCAGCTTATGGGGACAATTGGTCTGGGCGATGTTTTCCCGCGGTTGCCCTGGGAGCTGGGGCGTCGACCAACCGCACCTGAGGGGTATTTTTTCATAACTGGACGGGTAAGGAACCTGGGTTGGGCAACTGTGCATGTCTACGAGCGCCGCGGAGGTTTTTTTGACGCCTATGCTGAGGGAGTGGCCGACGACCGCCTGGGTTCTGATCTGCTCGATTCAACCGGTAACTTCAGAATTGGTCCGATCCGACGGCGAGATGGTTGGCTGAGTGGTTCAATGGATATTGTGCTGGTGCTGGAGCTTGACTCCCCCTATGCAGTCGCTTACTCAGAAATTTACGGGACGCAGAAACCTTATCGCTATGAAATTGCCAGCCGACGGGGTGTTACTCCTGAGGGGGATCGCTACGAGATTGGGACGATAGATCTTGATCTTGCTCCCGACAGGTTCTATCCGGTCCGGGTTTACAGGCGGGTGCTGGAAAGGTTGCGTGGAAGCGGAATTGGAGAGAAGGTACATATAGAGTTTATTCGCGACGTCGACGAACCCGTTTATATGGAGGAAGCCGGCTACGTCCTCATGCCTTATGTTGAACCCCAACCGGCGGAGTAAGTTTACTTCTCAACTAGCCAACTTTCTCACTTTCTAACTTTCCCACTTTCCAACTAAAAATGCCGGAGGCGGGGGTCGAACCCGCACGGGCCGATAAAGCCCACGGGATTTTGAATCCCGCGCGTCTGCCTGTTCCGCCACTCCGGCAAAAGTTCAGCTAAAAGCCTAAAGCTAAAAGCTGAAAGCTGAAGACCAATCAAAACCGTAAGCTCAGCCTAAAGCTTAAAGCTTTAAGCGAAAGACCGATCAAAACCGTAAGTTCAGATAAAAGCGGAACGGTGTCCGCAATGACGATCAATAGGTCAAATCCGTAAGGATAATCCAGGTGCTAAACATTTAGCCCGGCCTATGCATGAACCCTATGCATAGGCCGCCCGAAGGGCCGCCCATTCATCAAATGGACGGGGTTAAGACTTCAGTTCTTCTTCTTTAAATTCGACGTGCTTGTTGGCGACCGGGTCGTATTTTTTTAGCACCAGGTCATCCCTGTTGTTCAGGGGATTTTTAAGAGTGGTGTAAAAGTAGCCAGTCCCAGCCGTGCTAACAAGCTTAATTTTTTCTCTTGCCATTACTAAAACCTCCAATTTATGTCTATGAATGCGGGGTGCAAGGTTTAGTTTGCGTACTTGTACTCCGGCTCATTCGCGAGTTATATAGTCGTTCAAATGTCCTCTCCGCGTTGGCGCATCTCCTTAACAACTTTCTCAATGCCTTTTTTGTCAATCGTACGGATACCCTGAGTGGAAACAGTCAACTTAACCCAGCGGTCCTCACTGGGAAGGTAAAACCGTTTCTTTTGTAAATTGGGTTTCTGCGTGCGTTTGGTGCGGTTGTTCGCATGAGAAACATTGTTGGCGGATTTACTACCTTTTCCTGTTACCTGACAATATTTTGGCATTGATATGCACTCCTTAAAAGTTTAATTTAAAAAAATTGTTGCGGGTTGTCTGTTGCGAGTTACGGGTTGAAACTATAACTGAAAACTATAAACTGGAAACTGAGAATTTAAAATGGATTGCGGATCAAGTCCGCAATGACGAGCGTTAGTTCAAGTTCAAATTCCCCCCTCACCTGTGTCCTCTCCCTCGGGGGGAGAGGAGTAAAATCAAGAGCGGGCTGGTGGCCGTCTTGGCTAGATCGTTGGTAGATTGTGAGTTTGGTCAAACTCATCTATATATTCCAGCCGATTTAAGATATCATTATACTTATAGGTGCGTAAAAAAGCAATGAAATCATTCGTTTTAGATGTGATTATTCAAGAACCTTCCGAATGATTGGGTTGACTCTTAAGTTTGATCTGGCGAGAAGGGATTTATTCATGGATAAGTATTTTAGCAGATTAGTTCTATTTTTTCTACTGATGGCTTTAGTTTTGATTATTCATACGGGTATTGGCCAAACTGCCTCGCTACCACTCGAGCAGCGTCCGGTTGCTCACACCCCGGAGACAGTGCAGGTGAATGAATCCGGCAAAGCGGCAGTGTTTGATCGGGGGCTGGCAACATTTTTTACTATCGCCGAGGGTCGACCGGGGATCCGGTTGCTCTCCGAGCATTCGATTGTGGGAGGAGCTGACCGCGCTGCCGAAACTTTACGTGGGATGGATTTAGTTCCTGATTATCGCAGCTTCTGGTCGGGTGACACCCTCTGGTTTTATGATCGAGAGTTAACAGTTCAGGCAGACACTACCTTTGTTTTTCCCCTTATTGGCGGCGGTGATTCAGTGCCCCTGGAGGGCAGAGTGAAAGAGATCCAACCTTTTGAAGAATACTGGGCTGTTCAAAATACCGCTGATACCGTTAATTTCATCACACCGGACACACCGGCAGTTGCAGGCGATACTCCTGAACTGGTAGTTGAAGGAGGGCTCGTCGGAGCCCTGGGACCGGAGGAGGTAGTTAGCCGCGACGGTGACACTATTTACGTTTTTGGATTTGACGGGCCACTGGCCGAGAGAAGATTTCCAGGGTTGATTGACGTTGAAGTTTACGATGGTGAAGTTTTCGTGTTCCTGGAAGAGGGGCGGGTCCTGAAGCTGCAGGACCGACTTGATTCCGAATATATATTTGATTTACGGGAGAATGTAGAGGTAAATGATATTTCGATTTATGAGCGCGGGGCACTGCTGGCCGGTCCCGAGGGGATATTTTTCGTTGATCTTACAGTTGAATACGAAATTTTTTATTTTCTTACTCGAACTATCGAAGCGCGGAAAATTGTTGGAACAGATCCCGAACGTCCCCAAAAAAGACAGCAGCGCCGCATCTGGTTGGAAGAACAACCTGAGGATAAGGCGGGGGATACCACTATCTTATTGGTCGGTTCATCCGCGGAAGCACCCCGGGCTGTTGGTCGGATTCATGATACCCCGCCAAAATACCGTCGTGCCTCTCTGCCCGATGACCTATCTCTAAGCGCTCGCCAGTATTTTTTTCTGCCGGAAAGCTACTGGTCGCCGGACGGATATCTATATTATTATTTTTCCGACGACAATTCATTAGAAAAATATAACCGAGAAAATGAAATCATCTCACGGCTTGAGTTAAACTGGGAGCAGATGGACCGGGTAAAAGCTCCAGAGCTTGTTGGTGTTAATGAAGAGTACGTTATTCTGGAGGGACAATATTTCTTTCCACGCCAGGGGAATCAGAGGATAGTTTTAATTTTTGATAGTGATGGTGAACTAAAAAGATTGTTGCAGGTTTCAAAATTAGTTGATGCAAGCCGAGGCGAGGGAGCCTTTGAAGTGTCGCTTGCCTACGGAGGTGACGGCTACCTTTATTTGCTCTTCCCGGAATTTATCCAGCAGTTTGATCTTGATGGATTTGAGCGCGGTTTTATAAGCGGAGTGGAGGGGGCTGTTGATCTGGTTGGCCACCAGGAGGGATTGATTGTCCTGGCCGACGAGGCACGAAGTATTAAAGAAATTTCTCGTCCCCAATCGCCGCCGGTCCGTCTGGGTTCGCCGCGCTCCGGGTTGAATTTATCCGAAGGTCTGGCGATTGACGACCGGCAGGCGTATCTGGTTGGCGGAGGCCCGGGGGGACGTGCTGAATTATTTGAATATAATTTTGAAGAGCGAAGCTATGAGCAGGTCATGTCAACGCCACAGCCCGCCGGTATATTTTTTCCTTACCACGAGCGATCAGACGATGATATTTACTTTTGGAGCCGACCGACCGGCGTTGATAAATACAACCTCTACCGGACAGATCGAGCCCGTTTCCAATCTGAAAATATGGGTGTGGAGGCCAAACCACGAGGTCCCGGGATAGCGCAGGGAAAAGTGCATATTTTTCCCGCGGTTAACGAAGAAGCTGATACCTTAAATTTCAGATATATTGATTTGGAAGCGGATACTTCGGGCAAGGTAGAAAACAGCGAGGGACTGCTGCATTTAGAACGTGTGGCAGAAGATAAATATTATGGAATTTATACGGTTGATGATAATTATAAGATAATTCGTGGCGAACTGGACAAAAGTGAATTCGTCTGGCGTCCAGTGGAAGAACTGTTAGATGTTGACCGTCGAATTAGCCGTTTGCATTATGATGAAGGAGATCTGTATCTCAGGGTTGAAGATACGAGAGATAGCAGCCGGCTGGTACGTTTACGTCCTTATCGTGATAGATACCGCCCAGAAACTATTCGGCGCCAGGCCGGAAACTTTGAAATACTTACTCTTGACGATGAAAAAATCAAGCTGCTAAATCTTCCTTTGAGGTCGGAGGGGCATCTTGTTGAACTTTATCCCGACAACCAAGGGGGGCCGCGGGGAGGGTTAAGGGGCCGCTTGAGTGTGGCTGATCCTGTAGATCTCTCCGGAGTGCCGTTTTTGATACAACCAGGTGGAGATGTTGTAACTACAGAGTCCCGTGGTTACTTTCGTAAAGGTGATTTGCCAGCGGGCTATATAAGCTTAGAAGCTCTTTACAGGGATTATGTCCCCCAATTTACATTCTGGGAGGTAATAAATGAAGGAGAATATGGTTCTGAACACTCAATACCGCTGCATTCGCCCGAGGATGTACCGCTGCTGGATAGAGCCTTCGAACTTTTTTCCAAGGGCAGGCTGGCTGAAGCTCAGTCCCGGCTTGACGTTTTCCGGGGGATGGGAGCCGGAGATGTATACATGCGGCAGGCACGGCAGTTGCTAAAAGAAATACTTTTTGAGAAAGGTGAACTTGATGTTCTACGGGGGCTTATGCGGGAAGAACCGGGGATTTTTACACCGGGAGAGCGCATGAAATTAATCCCGGGTGCTGCTGACCGCGCTCAACTGGAGCTTCTCGAGGCGGTCAAGGATAATTTTATCGTTTCACTGTCTCCGTTTGTAAAATACCGGTTAAGTGTTTTATACTATGAACAGGGTCAAGCCGGTCAGCCGTATTTGCAACCGCCCGTCCTCGGTTTAGAGGGGGCTAATGACAAATGACCCCTGAAATCATCTGGTTTGTATATCTTCTGTTGATAATTGCCGTGATCATAGCTCTAATACGAGTGGGCAAGTTAACCGGTCCGGGTGAGCACCCCCCGGCTAGAACCTGTCCCGTTTGTGGTAGCGACCTGGCCCAGGGGGAGACTTTGTTTGCAGATGAGATTAGAAAAAATGAAAAAGAATCCGAACTCCGGATAAAGGGCTGCCCCCACTGTTACAAAAAAGGCGGGCAAAAGACATAAAGTTAATAATTCAATACCGTACACCGTGTCCGATTTTTCGGGTTTAAGGAGGCCGAGTTGAATGATGCGAAGTAGTATTAAAAAGAGGATTATCTGGATTTTTTCGTTTGTTCTGATTGTTGGACTCGTTTTTTACCTGGCCCTGCAATCAGTGATTTTCCTGGGGATAGTGGGTCATGAATACACTGATATTTTTACCGTGCCCCGTAAAAACCAGATTGGTGTGGTAAGCGTGGATGGAGTTTTGTTGGACGTTCAGCCGTTGATTGATCGGCTACAAAGATTAAAAAGACGCTCGGAAGTTAAAGCTATTTTGCTTGATATCAACAGTCCGGGCGGTGCGGTGGGTCCCACCCAGGAGCTGAGTAGTGAGGTTGAGCGTGTGCGTGATGAGACTGACAAGCCAATTATATCTTTTGTCCGTAATACCGGAGCTTCGGGAGCCTACCATGTCGCAGTCAGCGGTGACACCGTTGTGGCAAATCCCGGCAGCGTGGTCGGAAGTATTGGGGTGATGATTCAATTTATTCAGGCAAGTGAGTTAGTCGATAAGATTGGTCTTGATTACGAAATAATAAAGTCGGGGGAATTTAAGGACCTTGGGTCACCGTTTCGTACTATGTCGGACGATGAACGTGAGCTTCTGCAGGAATTAGTAATGGACGTATACGATCAATTTATTGGATACGTTGCGGAGCGGCGGGAAGGGCTGGAGGATATGGATATTGAAGAGGTGGCTGATGGTCGAATTTTTACCGGCCAGCAGGCCCTGGAGGTTGGTCTCATTGACAAAACTGGCAGCCGCCGCGAAGCTATTGAAGTGGCTCGTAAAGCGGCGGATATAGAAGCCGATCCTGTCCTGGACGAGCCAAAAGAAAAGAGGCCATCGCCGCTCCGTTTAATGGGTCGTGTAGTCTCTTTTATAGAGGGTTTTTCCGCTCCCCAGGAGAATGAAATCAGGCTTCTCTATAAAACCCCGGACTGGGGAGGTAGTATCGATTAGTCTCAGTCAGTGTCCGACCTGTCGAGCCCGCGTGATTGGCTGGCCGGAGGAGTGCAGCTACTGCGGGACTCCCGTGCGCCGGGGTAGCAGCGGTGGCTCAGGCTGGTTTTTTCTTCCGCTGGTGCTGTCTTTACTTTTGCCGGGACTTGGTCATTTGTGGGAGGGTAGATTAAAATCCGGCTCCCTGGCTCTATTTTTATCAATAGTAGGATTGGGTGTCTTATGGCTTGAAATAGTTGTGCTGGAATCTCTACCGGTTGTTTTATTTGCCGGTTTTAGTTGGCTTTGCTGGCTGCTGGGCTGGACTGCTCATCTTTACATTAAAGGTGGCAAACGAAATACTACCTCGGAGCTGGTTACATTTTTTATTTTTTTGTTGCTGGTTGGAAACGGACTTATATTTATTTTCTGGTTTATTTTACTGTTAATGATATTGTAGAAATTTTACGGTGGGGTCAATGCAAATTATATACAGCTATCCCCGGTTATTTACGAAAGTATGAATTGTTCGGACTAATTTTGAAAGATGGCGTTGACAGGAAAGCGGGTGTTAAAAATGGCCGACTCGGAAACTACCAGTGAGGATATGACCGAGGAGACCTCTTTTGACGAGGAGGTAGTGGAAGAGCTCTCCGAAGAGGAGCTCATGCAAATAGAAGATGAGCTGTTTGAACTTGAAGACAGTCTCATTGAAATGCAGGGAACCACTATCCGTTCGCACGAGGAGGAAGAGGAAGAAGAAGAGCTTCAGATTCAGAAAACATTTACCTTCAATAAACCTGAAGAGGAAGAGGAGGACGACGAGGGAGTAGAAGAGGATGCCAGCATTGAGGAAAAACTGGCTGAGTTTAGCGAGTCAATGGAAAACCTGGAGGAGGCCAAGCCCGGTCAGCTTCTGGCCGCTGATCTGACCGAAGAAGGGGAGCCCCAATTTAAAGCCGGGCGGTATGTGAGAGAAACGGACGGTGGCAAGCGCCTCTATGCCGGTCGTCCCGGCCAGGTAGTCTGGGCGGGGAATACCGTTCATGTTCTCCCCATAATGCACGTGGAGGGAGATGTGGATGCGGACACAGGCGATATTCGTTATGACGGGAACATTTTTATTGAGGGAAAAGTGTCAGACAATCGTCTGGTCGAGGCGCGCGGTAACATCTGGGTCATGGGGCTTGTGGGCCGCTCACGGTTGAAAGCCAGCGGGGATATAATAATCAGGGGGGGGATCAAGGGTAGCGAAAAACAACTTATTCAGGCGCTCGGTCTTGTTTACGGTCGTTTTGCCGAAAATGCTCGGATTAAAGCAGGTAGTAAAATTATTATCAAAGAGGTGGTGATGCACAGTCAACTGGACGCCGAAGAAGCTGTTATTTTGGTTGATAAGGGGGGGAATATAATTGGCGGAGAAACGGCGGCCGGTGAGTTGATCGTGACCAATGATCTTGGTTCGGTAAGTTATCCGGAAACAAAGGTCAGGATGGGTGCTCGAGGTGTTCTGCAGGAAGAACTGGAAAAACTTGAACAGCGTTTTAACAAACTGGAGGGAGATGTAGGAAGAAAAGAAAAAAATGTCAGCAAGCTGAAAGAGAAAAAGGAAGAGGAGGGGTTAACACCGGCGGACGAGGACCGGCTGCGTGAACTTCAATTTGAATTGAACCATGAACGTGAAGACTTTCAGCAGGTTAAGCTGAGAATAGAAAATATTGAAGAAGAGTTAGACTCTGACATACGTCGTGAAATCATAGTGAGGGGCACTGTTTATCCCGGGGTTAGATTGCATATTGGCGCAGTTCGTGAACCGGTGGAGGAGGAAAGAAATCACTGCACTATCAAGGTGGAGGACAAAGAAATAAAATACGATAGTTTCAGTGAACCTGAGGAAGCGCTGGATTTTAGCCCGGCTCTGGGTGAAAACCTCGACGACTTCGAAGAAAAATACGAGACTCCGGAAATAAGTGAATTACGACGGCACGTCACTTACCAGGAAGAAAAGCCGTTGTTTAACCGTGAGGATCAGTTTCGGTTATTTTTGGGCCTCGACGAGGACGAGAAATTAGTATTGATAGATATAACTCCGGAAGAGGAAGAGGGACCGCGGCCGGAGGAAGGAGAAGATGACGAAGGCGAAAAGGAAGAAGGAGATGAAGAAAAAACGGACAAAGAAGCAAAGAAATGGTGGGCTATTGAGGTCCGGGAGGGGGAAAATCGTAATAAAGTACGACACTATTTTGATCCCAAGAAGCGGGATTCGGTAAAGGTCAGGTGTAAGTCCCCTAAAGAAGGGCTTGAAAAAGCGGCTGAATACCTGGCCGAGCGACCCGAAAATTTAGCTGTTAGAATTTTAGAAGAGGGGCGACCCGGTGTCTTTGGGTTCGGTAAAAAAGATTACCTAATTCGGGTGGTAAAAAAAGAAAATATAAAGACTAAGCAAAAGGGGGAAGAGGAAGAAGAAGAGACCTTTGATCTGCTTCAACAGGCCAAGCAGCAGGAGGATGTTGCTGGCTTTATAAACCTGGAAAACACAGTTGACGGGTTAATGCTTACGGTTTATCCACCGGAGGGCCACGGACTCCCTGTCACACTTGAACAGGTGAAAGAAGAACTGGAGGACAATAACTATGATCAGGACATTGATTGGGTTACAGTCGAAGAGATGGTCGAAGAACCGACGGGGGAACCCCGTAAAATAGGGCCCCGCCAACGTGACCCTGAAATTGATGGCAGCTTTAGCATTAATATGAATGAATACGAGACTAAAGCATATCTTACCGTTATACCTCCAAAACCTGAGGGGGTGGCTGTAACTAAAGAAGAAGTGATTAACTATCTTGAGGGGGAGGGAATCAATTATGACAAAGAAATAGTCGAGCGGGTTTTTTCCGAGGAACTATTTGAAGAAGAAGTTTTAATAGCCGAGGGGAAGGACCCCGAACATGGCAAGGACGGAAAGATAGAATTTAAGCTAGAGCTGGAAGAGGAGGAAGAAGAAGAGGTCGAAGAGGGAAAGGTAGACTTCAGAGAGGGGGAAAATGTTGTAAGTGTGAAAGAAGGCGACGTGCTGGTTAAGGTGTATACGCCCACAGAAGGTGAAGCTGGTCTGTCCGTGTATGGGGAGGAAATTCCCCCCGAACCCGGTGAAGACGTGGAAATTAAGGCCGGAGAAAATACCAGTTTTTCCGCCGACGGAACGGAAGTTATTGCTGACCGGGATGGTCGGGCACGTTTGATTGGAGATAAAGATACGCAGGAGTTAATCGTTGAACCGGTTCTCGAGATTGACGGTGATCTTGATTACGAGGTGGGGAACATTAAATTTGACGGTGTGGTGATAGTTAAGGGGATGATCCTGGACGGGTTTAAGGTGGAGGCCAAGCAGGGGGTGGAAGCTGTTTCGGTGGGTAAAGCGCACGTGAAGACGGAGGGCGACGTGGTTGTTGAACAGGGGCTCGTGGGTCGGGACGAGGGACTGGTCGAAGCGGGCGGCAATGTCTTTGCCAAATACGTTGAAAACTGCCGGGTGAAGGCGGGCGGCAATGTGATGGTGCGACAGGCGATTATGCACAGCAAGGTGGACGCCGAGGAAAACGTAATTGTCGACGGCAAGCGCCGCGGTGATATTATTGGCGGCGTCACCCGTGCCGGCAAGATAATTCAGGCACAAAAAGTAGGGGCCAAGTTAGCTTCTAAAACGGAGGTTGAGGTGGGAATTTCTCCCCGTCTCCGTGACAGAGTTTCTAAATTGGAAGATGAAATTGATCTTCAAAAAGACAATATGGATAAGGTAAGAAGCGGTATTAAGGGTCTGATGGACGTAGCGGAGAAGGTCGGCGGGATGGACAAATTACCCGATGACAAACAGGAATTGCGTTCAAAACTGGCCGCTCGTGCCAAAGCGATCAAGCAAAGAATAGAAAGTTTAAGTGAGGAACTGCTGGAACTAAAAACCGAGATAGATGAACTGGAGGGCGGAGAGATACGAGTCGCTGAGACCCTGCGTTCAGGGGTTAAAGTTACGATTCAGACGACCACCATGTATATGACTGAAGATCACGATAACTGCCGCTTTATTCTGTATGAGGGAGAATTTGCCGAAAGACACTTTGAAGCGCTTGAGCTTGACATTGAATGGCCGATATAGAAGACTTCTCGGTCAGTCTCAGGCTGTTTCCACTACTTCTGGTTCGTATTCGGGGAGGTAAACGTACACAAAACGCTTCTTATGGCGGCGAAGGCGTTCGATTCCTTTTCTGCTAAGTGGTTTGTCCTTGTGCAGCAGCGGGCAGCCGCCGGGTCCATATACAGGTCGTGCGAGTACCATCCCCGGCTCAAGCTCGTTAATTCGTTTTTGCGCGGCAACTACTTTTTTTTTCTTCGCCATCTTGGTTCACCTCCTCTGGTTGTTACTTAATAATAGAGCAAGATTTATTCCGCATGAGTTGACCCAGTAATTAGATTGAGCGGCTAATACTACGGAAATTCTCTAATTAATATGGAAAATAAGCTTTTTGATGGGTAAAAAATACCCGGTAAAAATTACCTTTTTTACTAGAGGAATTTAATCCACTCTTTTTGGTGTTAACAACGTAGGACGGAAAAAATCTTAGATAGATAATCAGCGGGGCACTGTTCGTTTGAGCAATTTTGCTATATTGAGTCCACCCCAAAAGCTTTCGCCCCTTGAAGGGGGGAAACACAAAGGGGGGTGACCGGAGCACTCAGCGCTCTGAGTGCTCGGTAAGACCTTCTCTCCCCTCACTCAACCCTCTCCCTCCAGGGGAGAGGGCTTTTGGGAGAAGACTTTATATTAATTCGTTCTAACGGAGGTTTTTGTGATGTTTTTTGAGCTGTTTAGAGGTAGGCGTAATAATTTTAGATTGGTTGTTTTTAGTCTTTTCCTTATCGCTGGCCTACTTTTTTCATATACAGAGGTTTTAGCCGGCGATACGCCGTCGATTGAGGAGGATACTCCGGTTGTGGAGGATCAGCCGGGACACTTTGATATTTCGCCTGATTTTGATCCACGTGAAATGACGCCCCGTTTTGGTGTGGGAGAACGTTTGCGCTGGCGAGTGACTTATCTTGGCCTGACAGCCGGCGAGCTGCGGGTGCAGGTCGATGAGGATGATTTCAACGGCCAAGATGTTTTTAAATTGACTCTTGAGGCGGAGAGTAGAGGAGCGGCCAGTTGGCTTTATAGCGTGAGTGACCGTGCGGTCAGTTTTATGGACGTTGGGGGGTTGTTTTCCTGGGGGTATAATTATTTTCAGGATCACGAGGACGAGGAGGACGAAGAAAGAGTTCGCTATTACCAAGACAAAGGTTTTTTTCAGCACGATGACGGCGAACGCGGAGAAATCCCCCCATATACACAGGATGCTCTTTCGGCCGTATTCTTTCTGCGTTCACAGGATCTTGAGGTGAACAACGAGTATAGTTTTCCAGTGCAGGTCGGAGATGAAGTAGCCCAGATCCATTTAAAAGTAAACGATATTGTTGACGTTAGAACGTACGATGGTTGGAAAAAAGCTTATCTCGTCGGGGTTGGACTGGAGCGAAAAACCGGTGATTTAGACGAGGAAGGGGAAGAGGTCACCGACCGGGTAGAGAATATCCGGTTCTGGTTGAGTAAGGACGAGCGTCAGATACCCTATCAAATAGCAGTTTCGGCATATTTTGGTTCAATTTACGCTTATCTGGAGGATTACGTGCCCGGCGAGGAGTTGTAGACGATGAGGCCGAAAACGGCCTGTTTTATAGTCATTTCAACTCTGATATTATTTTTGGCAGGAGGATGCGCCCCGGGGCGTCCCGGTGATCCTCACGGCGGTGGAGTTTTTATTCCCG
Organism: bacterium; assembly: GCA_003554945.1. GTDB lineage: Bacteria > T1Sed10-126 > T1Sed10-126 > T1Sed10-126 > T1Sed10-126 > T1Sed10-126. The sequence continues at coordinate 69,807 of PWHN01000057.1, read as the reverse complement.
AAGAAACAGCTCGGAGGATGGGCGAAAGAGCAGCGCGGAGGCTTGAAAGCGAAGTAGGTCTTTACGAATCGGAAGCTTACCAGGCTTATGTAAGAAATGTTGCTCGCCGGGTGGCTTCTTTCTCTGATCGACCGGGTCTGGACTATCAATTTGAAATCCTGGACACCTTTATGGTCAATGCAATGGCATTGCCGGGGGGGTATGTCTATGTCACCCGGGGATTGTTAGAAAAGGTGGAAACAGAGGCTCAACTTGCTGCTGTCCTTGCTCACGAGCTTGGCCATATTAGCGCTTATCACAGTGAGAAGCGAACGCAACTTCAGCTTGCATCCATCTTTACTTCTGTTGCTGCGGTAAGTGCCACCGACGGACGTAGTCTGGTTGGTGGCATAATTGGAACAGACATGTTAGCGCGTGGTTACACCAGGGGGGCTGAGTATGAAGCGGACGAGCTTGGAATGACCTACCTGCGTCGCGCCGGATATGATCCTCGGGCTATGATTGAATTTCTTACGATGCTGCGGGAGGAAAGCGAAGCTTTCCCGGTGCGCGAGTTTGAGATAATGAGGACCCACCCGTACCTTGATGATCGGGTTCGCCGCCTAAATTCAATTCTTGCCGGCTGGCAACCGGGCGAAGAATATATGGTTAACAGGGGGCGCTACAGTCGTTACAAGCGCCAGCATCTATTTACTCCACCGGAAAAGCAGGCGTTATCCAGGCTGGAAAAATTTATAGATGCTTATCAAACTCTGGATTTAGAAACGATAAGAGAAAAATTGTGTTCTGGCTTCAGATTGGGAACTGAAGGCGAAGAATCCACGGAGAAATTACTGGAGGACCTCAAGAAGCGTTTTTCGCGTCTTGAAAAAATAAACTATCAGTATCAGTTGTTAGATTTAAAAACGTCAAAACCCGAGGTTCGAATTATTTATAGTTATTTCGAGGAACAGTATCAACCGGGAGAAGAGGTCCCTGAAATTCGTGACGGTTATCAAGAAGTCATCTGGCGCATGGAGGAGGATGACTGGTGTCTGAATGCATTGAGGTGAGAAAAACCAAAGCTGTAGTTATTAAAGCTCTCTGTGACATTTTAAGGCCTGTTATCAGCGACCTGGTTGTGCTTGATCTTTTCGCCGGCCTTGGTTCTGTCAGCCGGGCGTTAGTGGACGAAGGTGCTCGCTGCGCTTACGCTGTCGATCTTCGAAGTCCACCGCAACAGGACGAGGGTGCAAATATACACTGGTTCCAAAGCGACGTGATTGATTTTATTACGGAAAGTGGACCGCCAGAAATAGTTGATCTTATCTTTATGGACCCTCCATACCGGACGGATTATGTCAAACGTTTGCTTCCCCTGATAGCGGAAGCAAAGTGGTTGAATGACAGGGCAATAGTAGCTGTGGAAACCTCCGCGCTTACCAACTACAAAATTGAGCTTGACCGCAGTTATGGCAAAGAAGGGAATAAAAAGCTCTACCTCATGCGAGACCGTGAATATGGAGGAAGCCGGTTGACAATTTATCAGTCAGATCGAGAAAAGGCAGCGGTCGAACCGGAAAGTGATGGCTGATGTCGACCCAGGTACCTGAATTTTTTGGTTTAAAAATAAAAAAAGCGGCTGAACGGTTGTCTGCTATTTTGTGTAATAATGATTTGACCATTAGCGTTGCTGAGTCCTGCACTGGAGGCCTTTTGGCCGGTGCTCTAACTTCAATACCGGGGAGCTCCGCTTATTTCCAGGGAGGAATAATTGCTTACGCCAACCGGGTTAAAATAAATCTCCTCGATGTAGATGAAGCTATCCTGGACGAACATGGGGCGGTGAGTAGCGAGGTCTGCGCTCAAATGGCAGCGGGGGTATTAAAAAATATTGATTCGGATATAAGTATTGCTGTCACCGGTATCGCCGGGCCCGGTGGAGGCAGTTCCGAAAAACCTGTCGGTCTTGTTTATATAGGCATCAGGGTTCAAACAAAAGGTAGAGTAACTGAACATATATTTTCTGGGTCACGCTCGCAAATACGAAATAAGAGTGTAGAAAAAAGTATAGTGAGAGCAATTGAAGAACTGATTTAAACTTTTTGTAACTACTCATCTATCCCCTCTCCCCTGGGGGGAGAGGGTTAGGGTGAGGGGGAGGGGGAAAGATAAGGTGAGTAGTTACAACTGTTTTTTGAAAGGAGACAGTGATGGGCGAACGTATTTTCATCCTTGACGGACATTATTTAATTTATCGCAGTTATCACGCTATGAAAAGGGCGGGGTTAAAAGATTCGAGTGGTCGGCCCACTGGCGCTGTATTTGGATTACTCCGCTTCCTGATAAGTCTCCAGAAGGGCTATGAACCTGACTATCTCGTCTGTGCTCTTGATTCCAAGGAGCCAACTTTCCGTCACGAGTTTTTTGAGGACTACAAGGCAAATCGTCCTGACATGCCTGACGATCTTCGTTCACAAATTAGTCTAATCAAGGAAATCTTTGAGTTGCTTGACGTGCCCGTTTTACTTGAACCGGGGTTGGAAAGTGACGATTTGGTTGCCGGGCTTGTCGAGAAGTGGAAACACCTAAAGGACCGGGAAATAATTATCGTCAGTAATGACAAAGATCTTTTTCAACTGGTTTCGGATAAAGTTTCAGTTCTTAAGCAGAGCCGAGGGCTAACAGACGTTAAGTTGCTAAACGAAAGTGGAGTCGAGGACGAGCTGGGCGTTTCACCGGAACGTGTTTCTGATTTTCTCGCTCTGACCGGAGATTCGGCGGACAATGTGCCCGGAGTTGCCGGCATTGGTGACGCTTATGCTGCTAAGCTCCTTGATAAATACGGTGATGTCGAGACAATTCTTGCTAATACCGAGTCGATCGAGGGACATCTGGGAGAAAAGATCCGAGCCAATAAACAGCAACTTGAAGAAAGTTTTGAACTTGTGCAATTGCGTTCGGATTGCGAGATTGACTTTGAGTTGGAAGATTGTATTTTTGAGCAAGAGAAATTTTTAAATTTAAAAGAGTTTTGTGCGAATCTGGATCTGAACTCTGTATTACGAGATATTGAGGATATGTTTCGCTCTCGAGAAGAGTTGACAACTGAAAGAACAGTTGATTTTGCAGTCGTATCAGCAGAGGAGCTCAAGCGGCGTCTAAGCGCAGGAGAGTTCAGGGGGATATTTGTTGAAACAGACGGTGGAGAAACAAAAATAGTAAGCGCAGAGACAGTATATCTGATGCTGGCCGCGGACGGGGTGGTGGAGGCAGCGGTTGTCAGGGGTGAAGAGGGACGGAAGCTGTATGAAAAGGTCCAGGAAATACTGGTAAACCATTCCTGTTATTTTTTCGGGATAAAGGAATTTTATGCTCTTGGTTTTAAGCTTGAAGTAGAGCCAAAACTGGTGAATAAGCCGATTGATCTTAAGTTAGCTTCCTATTTGCTTTCGCCCGAGGCCGGCCATTCGTTACCGGAGGTAGTCCGCCGCCAGGTGGGCGGAGAGCCAATCGAACCGCAAGAAAATGAAGAGGGAAAATGGCTGAAGTGGCGAGCGACGTTGTTTGGTAGTTTGTTAGAGGTCGCAGACGAGATAACAGAGCGTGTTAAAGAAAACAAACAGAAACAAATATTAGATGAGCTTGAACAGCCGCTGGCGCGCGAACTGGCCCGGATGGAACACAATGGAATCAAAATTGACAGCCAAAAGCTCAATGAGTTTTCGGATGAACTGGAAGCTAAACTGGCCAAATTGACACGGCAGGCACATGATAGCGCCGGGGAAGAATTCAACTTAAACAGCCCAAAACAATTACGAGAAATCTTATTTGAAAAGCTTGATCTGGAGCCCTGCGGCAAAACGGACAGTGGTAAGCCGAGTACTGATGCTGACAGTCTGCAGACGCTCTCTGATGTACATGATCTACCGGCGATTATTCTTGAATACCGCCGTTACAAAAAGATTAATTCCACTTATCTGACCCCGCTGGTTGAAGCGGTGAATCAAAATACAGGTCGTTTGCACACGGAGTTTAATCAGACGGTTACAGCCACGGGGCGGCTTTCCAGCAGTAACCCAAACCTGCAGAATATTCCTGTGCGTGAGGAATTTGGCCGCCGGGTGCGTGAGGCTTTTGTACCTTCGCAGTCCAATTATCTTCTAATCGCGGCCGACTACTCCCAGGTTGAACTGCGCCTGCTGGCCCACTTCTCAGGGGATAAAACTCTAATAAATGCTTTTAAAGAGGGACGTGACGTTCATCGTTTGACTGCAGCAGAATTGACCGGGAAGCCGATAGAAAAGGTAGAGGAAAGTGATCGTCGGACGGCCAAAGTGGTTAATTTTGGCATTGCGTACGGGCTGAGCGAATATGGTCTGGCACGAGATTTAGGTGTTTCCCGGGATGAGGCTAAAAAGTATATCGAGAAGTATTTCCGTCGCTATTCGGGAGTTAAGAAGTACATTGAGGATGTCATCAACCAGGCCCGCGAAAAAGGATATGTAGAAACACTTTACGGACGCCGCCGTTATGTGCCTGAAATTAACAGCGGTGATTATTTCCGCCAGCAGTTTGCGCGGCGCAGCGCCATAAATGCTCCGATCCAGGGAACTGCGGCTGATCTGATAAAAAAGGCAATGATTGATCTTGCAGCTCCTCTGGCCGAGTATGACCACAATCTGCTACTTCAAATTCATGACGAGTTACTCCTGGAGACCGAGCTGTCAGATGTTCAACGTGTTAGTGCTGAGGTAGAAAAGCAAATGTGTGCGGCCGTAGAACTTGAAGTTCCGCTTGAGGTTGAAGTGAAAGTGGGAGGAAACTGGGCCGAGGTGAGCAAATAAGCGCCCCTTATATTAGTAGATCAAATCAGGTATAATTATTTAAACTCTTTCCTTTTCCCCCCTTGATGGGGGGAAAGACAAAGGGGGGAGAGGAGATAAATCGGGAGCGGGTCAAGCCCTGGGACGTTATTCGTTCCCTGGGACGTCATACGTTCCCGCAATAACACTGGGGGCGCTAAACACTTACACTCAAGAAATGATTATAGGATCGGAAAGCTGTTGAGAGGGAGTCACAAGATGTCAACACCAGTGATAGGCGTAACCGGCTCTATTGGGAGCGGTAAAACGACTTTCAGTAAATTCCTGGCCGAGCAGGGGGGGCGGCATCTTGATGCAGATAAGATGGCCCATGAATTAATGTTGCCCGGGCATGATGCGTATGAGGCAGTTTTGGATGAGTTTGGCACCTATATCACTGATGAAGAGGGCTACATTAACCCCAGCCTACTGGCTGATGAAGTTTTTTCCGATTCAAAAAAACTCAAGCGTCTGGAAGATATAATTCATCCGCTTGTTTTTGAAAAAATCAAACAAATCGTTTCCAGACCACGGGAAAGTTTCTACGTTGTTGATGCTCCACTTCTTTTTGAAGCCGGGGTGGACAGGCTCTGTCACTGGATAGTCTGTGTGACAGCTTCTGAAGAAGTTGTGAACAGGCGCGTTCGTATTCCTGAAGCTGAACTTGACAGGCGGCGCCGTCGGCAGCTATCCGCTGAGGAAAAATGTGAACGTGCTGACGAGATTGTGGATAACAGCGGTAGTTTAGATCACCTTCAGCTAAAAGCTGAGGAAGTTGCTCATAAACTGCAGCCCGGTGGAGAGCTTTTTGAAGCAGCAGAGCCCCGTTGAGTTATACTGAAACATTTACAGCATTTGTATTGCTGCTACTAAAGTTTTACGGTTTCTCCGTTTTGGGGACCGAACACTCAATCGAGAGTGTGATGAGGAGTAAATTTACGCTATTTAGGAGCCACCTGCAAATGTTTTTCTCATTCTCGGTCCCTATCGGGACGTGTGTTTACTTTGCACATTTTTATGAGTACAGGAGGTTACAGTTCCATAGATATCGTGGCAGGAAAAAGCCTCCATTGCTAAATGGTCCAGGCAACCTCCGAGGTATAGCCGGTTGCAAACCAGGCCATCGTGGCCTGCAACCGGCTATAATCCCGAAAAACACCTGCAGGTAGCTCCCTGTATGAGGCCAAAGAGACATCTTCACTATTTGGTAACGGTTTTTCCTTGTATGCTCGATTGAGTGCTCGAGAAAATGAGAAAATAAGATATAGATTATCTTGCTTGCAAAACTTTAGTGCCGTAAATAATTCGGATTAAGGTGATGAACTGAATTGACTGATAATGAGCAGCAGTTTAGCGACGAAAAATTCCAGGAATTGTTTGGCAATGTAAGTAACTTGCCAACACTGCCTGAGGTTGTTACCCAGTTGGTTGGTCTGGTAGAGGACCCCGAGACCACCGCCAAGGATGTTAACCGGATAATTACACAGGATCCGTCGTTGACTGCGAAAGTTTTGAAAATTGTAAACAGTGCATTTTATGGTTTTTCGAGAGAAATATCGACTGTAACCGAAGCGGTCGTTATACTTGGGTTTGATGCCATAAAAAGTCTTGCTCTCAGTGCCTCTGTGCTTGATGTATTTAGCTCAAAGAGCGTTCCTGGATTTGATATGGTCGGGCTCTGGAAACATTCCATTGCCACCGGTATTGGTGCTGAACTTGTTGCTCGCTGGGATCGCTACCCCAACCCGGAGGAGGTGTTAGTCTCAGGGATTCTTCATAATATAGGTAAGATGCTTCTTGATCTCGCTGCTCCCGGAGAGTTAAGACAAATTCTCTCATATGCTGAAGAAAATCAGTGTTCAATGTATGAGGCAGAGCTGGAAACCCTTGGAACCGGTCACCCGGAAATAGGGGCATGGTTAACGAAAACATGGAATTTACCCGAAAATATAGTTAATGGGATACGGTATTATCGTTCGCCTATGAAAGCACCTGAAGAATACCGACAGTTACCCCTCTTCATCCACGTGGGTGACGTAATGGCACGGGTGAAAGACGTCGGTTGGTCCGGGGATAACAAGGCGCCGGACTTTCAAGAAGAGGTCTGGCGCGTTCTTGATATAGACGAAGAAGATATTGAAATGCTTCTCGGTAAAATGGAGAAAAATATTGACAAAGCGGAAGAATTGATTAAATTAGTTATAGATTCTGAAAGGAGTGATTAGCTGTGCCTAAATATAGTCGTCGAGAGAGCGAAGCCTGGACGCTGAGTTCCACGGCACTGGGGTGGGCTTTAACCGGTGTCGCAATTTTCCTGGTGGTATTTTTTGGAGCCGGATTTTATCTTGGTTACAATTGGGGGGTTGAAGAGGGGCAGGAGTTAACAGCGGAAGAACGACCGGAGCTGCCTGGAGAGGATCTTGCCGCTCTGCTTGAAGAAGAAGAGATTGATATGGAGGACTTTGATCTGGAAGAACCGGAGTTTGAAGCAGAGCCGGAGATTCCAGACGAAGATATAGACTTTTTGGAAGATGAGCCGGCGATTCTGGTTGATGAAGAGACGCCGCCGGAAGAGGTTGACCCGGTTGAAAGGGAGATGGAACCGGGACTTGTTATGGAAGAAGATGCTGAACCGGAAGAACCAGAGGAACCTGATACACCGCCGGAGATTGATGAACCCGAAGAGCCTGAGGAACCCGAAGAACCTGAAATCGCGGGTGAATTTCATACGATTCAGGTCGCTTCCAGTGAAAACAGGGAGTCGGCAGAAAACGAACGCGAGCGGCTCGAGGCAGCAGGTTATCCGGCTGTAATCGAAGAAACAACTATTGAAGATGCTGACTGGTATCGGGTTCGTGTCGGTGAATTTCCGACTCGTTCTCAGGCGGAAAATTTTGCTGAAGAAATGGTAGAAGATGGCGAAATTGATAGCTACTGGATAAGTACTGTGGAGAACTAATAAAAAAATAGTTGCTTCGGACATCCACATTTTTTTACCGTGGACCTGTCCCTCCCGCCAGAGCTTACTCTTTATTCAAATTATTTACGCCAGTCCAACTAATTTTGTTACATCAAATACTTACAAAATGGAGTTGTTGAAATATGTCTGATGTTCTTGTTGTCGGTTCTCTTGCATTTGATTCAATCCGCACGCCGCACGGCGAAGTTGAAGAGGAACCTGGTGGTGCCGCCACCTATTTTAGCCTGGCTGCCAGTCGTTTTGCCGATGTTAACCTTGTTGGAGTTGTGGGTGGTGATTTTGATAGCGGGTTGCTATCCTCGATGGAAGCGTCCGGTATCGATCTTGAAGGACTTAAAGTAATTGAGGATGAGAAAACTTTCCGCTGGAAAGGATATTATGAATCTGATCTTGAGGCGCAAACCGAAAAGACGGAATTGAACGTCTTTGCAGATTTTGATCCGGATTTGCCCCCGGAATATTGTGAGACTCCTTACGTTTTTCTGGGAAATATTGATCCTGAAATCCAACTCTCTGTTCTTGAACAAATGGATAATACCCGGGTAACTGCCTGTGACACCATGAATTTTTGGATTGACAGCAAACCGGAAGCGCTCAATCGAGTTCTGGAACAGATTGATATTTTTTTCCTCAACTCGTCTGAGGCGGAAATGATGACCGGAGAAGCTAATTTGATTACAGCTGCCCAAAAATTGCGTCAACGAGGCCCGTCGATAGTTATAATCAAAAAAGGGGAACATGGTGTATTTATGGTTGGTCACGACTGGCAGTTTGTTCTTCCCGGTTTTCCTGTCGGTCTGGTTCAAGACCCGACTGGAGCTGGTGATAGCTTTGGCGGAGGATTTATGGGTTATCTGGCCGGGACTGAAAGCGATGACTTTACCGCGCTCAAACATGCCCTGGTTCACGGCAATATTGTTGCTTCCTTTACTGTCCAGGAGTTTGGTGTCCGCCGGCTGCTGGAGCTGGAAGAATGGGATATTGACGAACGCTACCAGAGATTTGTTCGACTAACTCATTTTGACTTGTAATTTTTTGTACCGAATTTATACTGACGAAAGAGTTTGATAGTATGACAGGACAGATAAAGGTTGGAATCGCCGGTCTGGGAACAGTTGGTTTTAGCACGGCCCGGCAACTGATTGACAAAGAGGAAAAACTTGCCCGGAGAACCGGTGTTGAGGTGCGTCTGGTTGCAGCGGCTGACCCCGACTTACCATCGGGAGCGGAGAAACTTCTTACTGATCGTGAAATATTCACTAATGCCGAGGAAATGCTCGACAATACTGAACTGGATGTCTTTGTTGAGCTGATTGGTGGTATCAATCCGGCGGGGGACTTGATAAAAAGTGCACTTGGCCGGGGAATTAATGTTGTTACCGCCAACAAAGAGTTGTTGGCACATCACGGCCAGAAAATTTTTGGACATGCCTCTCGAAGTTCTGCGCAGATACGTTTTGAGGCTGCAGTGGGCGGAAGTATTCCTATAATACGCACTGTTCGTGAGGCAATGGTTGGTGCTGATTTTGAGTGTATATATGGCATCATTAATGGCACTACCAACTATATGCTCACCAGTATGGCCCGCCGGGGATTATCCTTCGGGGAAGCGCTAAAAGAGGCACAGGATAAGGGGTATGCTGAGGCTGACCCCTCCGCCGACGTAGAAGGGCGGGACAGTGCCCATAAGATGACGATACTCGCTGAGCTTGCTTTTGGCATGCCCGTCCCGGTTGAAGAGGTTCATACGGAAGGAATAAATTTAATCACGCCCAGTATCATAGAGGACGCTGAGAGATTGAATTACAGCATTAAGCTGCTGGGTATTGCCAAAAAAATTGGAGAAAAAGTTGATGTTCGCGTTCATCCAACTTTAATCCCTGATTCCTCCGCTCTGGCGGCGGTCAACTGCGAATACAACGCCGTCTACATTCAGAGCGATCCCACGGGGTCCTCAATGCTCTATGGGAAAGGAGCCGGGGGGCCGTCGACGGCAGGCGCTGTGGTCTCGGATATTGTCTCACTGGCGACAGTGGAACCCAACTCACAGCCGTCGATTTATTACTCCGACAGCTCTGAGGGGTTGGTTTCTACGTCTGAGCTTTCGACGCGTTATTATCTTCGCCTGAATGCGACTGATAAACCCGGCGTGCTGGCTAAAGTAACAAAAATTCTGGGGGAACATCGAATCAGTATAGAGACTGTGCTTCAGCGCGGTCGCTCAGCCGGAGAGCTTGTTCCCGTTGTCTTGACCACGCACAGGGCTCGGGAGGGGTCAATTCAGGACGCTGTCGACAAAATTTCACAACTGGATGTTATTGGCCGCAAGCCGAAGCTATTGCGCATAGAAGAGGATTTCGAGTCGGAGTGAACGACGCAAGTTATTTGCTGGTTGTTCCTGACGGCATGGCGGACTGGCCTCAGGAGGAGTTGGACGGACAAACTCCCCTGGAGGCGGCGTCAACTCCCAATCTCGAGCGGCTCTGTGAAGCAGGTCGAACTTTCCGGATTCAGAACATTCCGCCGGAAAGCCCGGCCGATTCCGGTGTGGCTAACATGGCTTTGCTGGGTTACGATCCTCGAAAGTATTATCTCGGGCGGGGAGCACTGGAAGCTTTAAACTTAGGGCTTGAGCTTGATGACGATCAAGTTGCGTATCGCTGTAACCTAGTGACGGTTGATAATAACGATCGTCTGATAGATTATTCCGCTGGTGGCCTGCCGGGAGAAGTGGGAGCGGCTCTGTTTTCAGCTCTGCAGGAAGAGTTTGGCGGCGAAAAATATACCTTTCATCACGGTGTTGGTTACCGTGGTATTTTGTTGGTTCGCGAAGTAGGGGAATTAGATTGTTCACGTCCTCACGATGAAATGGGGCGTCCGGTGCAGGAGCTTTTACCCCGCGGTGAAGCGGCAGAACGTTTGACTCGGTTGATGTGGGCCAGTCAAGATTTTCTGCGCGAGCAGCCTGAAAATAGGGCTCTTCTGAAGACCGGCGAGCCGACTGCCAACATGATCTGGCCCTGGGGACCGGGTCGTTTGTCCGGGTTGCCGGGACTGAAAGAACGTTATGGAATTCAGGGAAGCGTTATTGCCGGTGTTGATTTGATTAATGGACTGGGTCAAGCACTGGGAATGGAGAAAATTGATGTTCCTGGAGCCACCGGTGGATTTGATACTGATATGAGAGCTAAAGCTGACGCAGCAATAGCTGAATTGGAACCCGGACGTCTGGTTTTCCTTCACCTGGAGGCGCCGGACGAAGCCGGTCATGACGGTGATGCTCGTTTAAAACTGGAGATGATTGAAAAATTTGACAGTGAAATCCTTTCAGTGGTTTATAAGCGCTGGCAAAAAAATAAGTTTCATCTGGCCCTGGGGCCTGATCACTACACGCCAATACAGGAGCGGACTCACGTCAAAGAACCGGTTCCATTTTTAGTCCTGGACGGGGGCAAAAATAAATATACTTGTACTGAGTCGGGCTCACGAGAAGCTCCTTTTGCTCCTCGCGCCTGGAACAGGTTGGCCCACTGGTATAAAGAAAACGGAGAATTTTAAACAGATATGACATAATTACTGGCAAGCGGCTATAAGGCTCTGTTGAAATCCTTTTTGCTATCTTAGAGAGCAATTGATTTAAATATCTATAAACTTTAATTAGGCTACTCGAAGGTGTTTGACGGATTTATAGCTGGCAATAGATCCTGGATGATCTGATTTTTGCCAGATATACCTCGGACCGAGCACTCAATAAAACATATGAAAGCAAATTTTGACATCTATTACTTCTTACGCTTTAAATTGAGTGCTCGGAAGAATGAGCCCCAACACCTTTGAGTAGCCTGACTCCAGTAAGGATTTCAACAGAGCCGCCTGTAATGGCTTGTTGTGGCACGGAATCTTCCAACGAGTTCGTTATTGCGGGCCCCGCCCCGCAATCCATTTTTTATGGTCCCCGTTGTCTTTCCCCTTTCAAAAAGGGGAGGAGGAATGACACCGGAAGGTTTTGGCTGTGGTATGATTTTGACAAATCAATTTAAGGAGTATGTAAAATGGAATTACACGTTCAGAAATACGGCGGCAGTTCGGTCGCCGATGTTGATAAAATAAAAAATGTTGCCCGCCGGATAGTAGAAACGGCAGATCAGGGCAATCAAGTTGTCGCCGTGGTATCGGCGCTTGGAGATACTACAGACGAGTTAATTGAGTTGGCCGAGGAGGTCTCCAACATTCGTCCGAAACGTGAGATGGATCTGTTGATGTCAACCGGTGAAGTTATCAGCAGCGCTTTGTTAGCCATGGCGGTCGCCGACGAAGGCAAGGACGCTCGAGCCCTGATTGCACATCAGCTTGGTATTAAAACGGATTTTACCCACACAAAGGCCCGTATTTTGAATATTGATGACCAGCGTCTGAGGCAGGAGCTGGAGGCGGGGAATATAGTCATAGCCGCCGGTTTTCAGGGTATTACCGAGGAGGAGGACGTGACAACACTTGGCCGTGGGGGTTCGGATACTACGGCCGTTGCATTGGCCGCAGCGCTTGATGCTGACGAATGTGAAATTTATACGGATGTTGACGGTGTCTTCACGGCTAATCCTCAGGTGGTAAAAGGAGCGCATAAAATTGATAGGATCAGTCCTGAAGAAATGCTGGAGCTGGCCAGCCTGGGTGCTGAGGTGCTTCAGGTAAGAGCCGTTGAATTTGCCTGGAAATATAACGTAAAGTTACATGTTAGATCAAGTTTTAACGACCAAATTGGAACAATTATTACAGGAAGTGATGAAGATATGGAAGATGTAGAGGTAAGAGCAGTTACGTCCGATGATGATCAGACACGATTTACGGTACTTGATGTACCCGACAAACCGGGCATGGCAGGGAAGATATTTGGTGCCCTGGCTGATGCTGATATCAATGTGGACATGATCGTTCAGAGCAGTCCGGTCCACAAGGAAGGTGCCAACGATATTTCTTTTACCGTCTCGCGCACTGACTCGGCTGAAGCTCTGGAAATCCTGGATGAACTGGTTGAAACCGGTTGTGGCAGCGAATTAACAACAGATGACGCCATTTCCAAGGTTTCTGTTGTCGGGTCCGGTATGCGTAACCACCCCGGGGTGGCGCAAAAGCTTTTTAACGCTCTTGGAGGGGCCGGGATCAACATCGAGACTATCTCCACATCGGAAATAAAAATCTCTGTTCTGGTCAGTGAAAAGCAGAGCGATGAGGCTGTCCAGATCCTGCACGATGTCTATGAACTGTGAATATTTTCCGTTGTTCGTAATTTAATCTGGCGGGGACGCGAATAGAGTTGAACAGCTACTATTAATTGTAGGACGTGATAATAATGAAAATTGATATTTACGATACAACACTGCGTGACGGCTCACAGGCGGAAAACATTTCATTTTCGCTTGAGGATAAACTGCGCATAACTCGTCATCTTGACGAGTTGGGGCTTGATTATATAGAAGGCGGCTGGCCGGGTTCAAATCCGAAGGATATGGAATATTTTGCGCAGATGAAAAAGGAGAATCTAAAAAATTCAACCCTGACTTCATTCGGTAGTACCCGACACGCTAACAATAAACCCTCTGAAGACCCAAACATTCAGGCGCTGTTGGAGTCGGAAACGCCGGCTGTTGCTATCTTTGGTAAAACATGGAGGCTGCATGTTGAGGATGCACTGCAGGTTGAACCGGAGGAAAACCTGGACATGATTTTTAGTTCCGTCTCTCACGTCAAGGAAGCGGGGCGAGAAGTCATTTACGACGCCGAGCATTACTTCGATGCCTACGCCGACGATCCCGAGTATGCTATAAAAACCATCCGCGTCGCCGCGGAGGCGGGTGCCGACTGCCTCTGTTTGTGTGAAACTAACGGCGGCCGTTTACCCCATGAGATTTATGAAATTACCGCCAAAACCGCTGAAGCTGTAGACACCCCGCTGGGTATTCATGCCCACAACGACTCGGCCTGTGGAGTTGCAAATACCCTGGCTGCCGTGCGCGCTGGTGCCGTTCATGTTCACGGCACTATCAATGGCCTCGGCGAACGCTGTGGTAATGCTGATTTGACTGCAATTTTGCCCAACCTGACCTTTAAAATGGGGTATGAAACGGTAGGCAAAGAAAAATTAAAAAATCTGCGCCGGACCAGTCGTTTTGTTTACGAGGTTGCGAACATCTCTCCAGATCACCGCAAGCCTTACGTTGGTGACTCCGCTTTCGCTCACAAAGGTGGCATTCACGTTAGTGCTGTTCGGCGCAACCCCGAGACTTATGAACACCTACAGCCGGAGCTGGTTGGTAATTCCCGCCGGGTCCTGGTAAGTGAGCTCTCCGGTAAAAGCAATGTCCTGCAGAAAGCCGAAGAGCTGGGCCTTGACATTGAGGACAGGGACGAAGTTACGAAAATCGTCGAAAAGGTTAAAGAGTTAGAGAATAAAGGTTATCAGTATGAAGCCGCTGACGGTTCTTTTGAAATCCTGGTAAACGAACTGCAGGGGAAGCATAGGGTTTACTTCAGTCTTGATGGATTTCGAGTTATAAGTGAACAGAAGGAGGATGTTCAGCGGCTTTGTGAGGCGACAATTAAAGTTAGAGTTGGCGATCAGATAGAGCATACTGCCGCTGACGGAGTCGGTCCTGTTAATGCACTGGACAAAGCACTCGGTAAGGCGCTTGACCCTTTTTATCCTGAACTGAAGGAAGCCCATTTAACAGATTTTAAGGTGCGGGTTCTTGACGAGCGTGCCGGCACCGCCGCCAAAGTACGGGTGCTTATTACTATGGCCGACCAGGAGGAATCATGGAGTACGGTCGGTGTCTCGGAGAATATAATTGAAGCGAGCTGGGAAGCTCTCACAGATGGTGTGGATTATAAGCTAATGAAAACGCGGGACTAGTCCCCCTCTTTTGTATTTTCTCCCCCATTGGGGGAGGAGAGGGGCAGGGAGAGGGGGAGAATGATAACGAAAAAGAAAAAGGAGGCTCATAATTGAAGATAGAAGATTACGATCCTAAAAATTTTGAAAAGGATATTTACGAAAAATGGCTGGAAGCGGGGGTTTTTGCCGCTGAGGACAGTTCAGAACGAGAAAAATTTTCAATGGTTATTCCCCCTCCAAATGTTACGGGAACGCTTCACATGGGACATGCGCTCAACTGTACTCTGCAGGATGTTTTAGCCCGCTGGCGTAATTTACAGGGATACGAAGTCCTCTGGCTGCCTGGCACCGACCACGCCGGCATTGCCACCCAGAATGTGGTAGAGCGACAGCTTGCAGAAGAAGGCAGTAGTCGCGAGGAGCTTGGGCGAGAAAAATTTCTCGACCGTGTCTGGGAGTGGAAGCAGGAATACGGGGATCAGATTATTCATCAGCTTAAGGCTCTTGGTGTTTCATGTGATTGGAGCCGCGAGCGTTTTACGCTTGACGAAGGACTTTCCCGTGCTGTCACCGAAGTTTTTATCAGACTTTACGAGGATGAACTTATCTACCAGGGCGACTACATCGTAAATTGGTGTCCCCGCTGTCATACCGCTCTTTCTGACGTTGAAGTGGAACATCAGGAGGTTGACGGCCACTGGTATCATATAAAGTATCCGCTTTTGAATTCAGACGATTACCTGCACATTGCCACCACCCGGCCGGAGACGATGCTTGGCGATACCGCCGTTGCTTTTCATCTCCGTGATGAGCGTTATACTCATCTGGAAGGCGAGAAAGCCTTGCTCCCACTTGTTGAGCGTGAGCTGCCAGTTGTTGCTGACGATCGTGTCGATCCCGATTTTGGTTCAGGTCTTGTAAAAATCACACCGGGGCACGACGACCTGGACTTTAGAATTGGCGAGGACCACGGACTGGAGTTAATTAACCTATTGAATGAAGACGGAACCTACAATCAGAATGCCGGTCAGCCCTACGCCGGGCTTGATCGCTACGAAGTTCGTGAAAAAGTGGTTGAAGACTTAAAACAACAGGATTACTTGTTAGAGATTGAACCTTATTCCCATGACGTTGGGCACTGCTACCGCTGTGATACCGAGATTGAGCCCTATGTTTCCAAACAGTGGTTTGTTTCAATGGAACCCCTGGCGGAACCGGCCATCGAAGCGGTCAAGGACGACGAGGTTCAATTTTATCCTGAACGCTGGGAAAAGACTTATTTTGAGTGGATGGAGAACATTCGCGACTGGTGTATCAGCCGTCAGATATGGTGGGGCCACCGAATTCCCGTCTGGTATGGTCCGGACGGTGAGACCATAGTCGCTCGCAGTGAAGAGGAAGCTGAGGAAAAAGCGCAAGAAATTTATGGTAAGCAGGTTGACCTGGAGCAGGATTCAGATGTTCTGGACACCTGGTTTTCTTCGGCCCTCTGGCCCTTCTCCACTCTCGGTTGGCCTGAGGATACTGCAGATCTGGAAGCTTTTTATCCTACCGATGTACTCTCCACCGGCTTTGACATAATTTATTTTTGGGTTGCCCGGATGATTATGATGGGTTATTACTGCATGGACGAGCGCCCCTTCGACGACGTTTATATTCATGCACTTATTAGAACCGAGTCCGGCGAGAAGATGAGTAAATCGCTGGGGAACGTTATTGACCCGCTCGACGTGATTGATGAGTACGGCTGTGATGCATTGCGTTTTACACTCTGCGCCCTTGCCGCCCAGGGTCGCGACATAAGGCTCTCATATGATCGTGTAAAAGGTTTTCGGAATTTCGCCAACAAGATCTGGAACGCCGTTCGTTATCTTGATTTTGCACTTGATGACCCCACTGCTCAATATCTCGTCGAACCAATTGAAATTGAACACTGTTCTGCTATTGAAAAATGGATACTTGGCCGTTTTAAGGAGCGTATGGAAGCTGCTACGGAAGCATTGGAAAACTATAATTTTGACCGCTACGCGGACAACCTTTATCAGTTTTTCTGGCACGAATACTGTGACTGGTATATAGAGTTTTCAAAAATACGGCTTGATGTTAGCGCCGGTGAAGAACAGCGTAACGTTGAGCGAGTTCTCTACCGGGTTCTTGTGGAATCTCTGAAGGCTCTTCACCCGGTAATGCCGCATTTGACGGAGGAGCTTTATGGTAGGCTTAATCCCAATGGTAAGCTAATTATAAATACCGAGTGGCCGTCGCCGCCCGAACAGTGGTTAGATCAAAAATCACTTGCAGTTGTCGAGCAGCTTCAGGAGGTAATTCGCTCCGGCCGCCATTTGAAGAAAGAGTTTAACGTTCAGCGTAGCTCAGGCGTCAGTCTGCTGATTGACCCGGAAGAACAGGCAAGTCAAAAACTGCTGGAAATGGAGCCTTATGTGCAAAAACTGGTCGGGGTGGAATCATTCGAACTGACGGATGGACAACAGCCCAAGCTCTGTTCGACCGAAGTGCTTGATTTTGGAACAATTCTCCTGCCGCTGGCCGGAGTTATTGATGTTCAAAAAGAAACGGAACGTCTCCAGTCTGATCTTGCCGACCGGCAGCAGCGTATTGAAGAGCTAAATCAGCGGCTGGAGAACCCACAATTTCTTGAGAATGCCCCGCTGGGCGTTATTGAAGAAAGCAAGGAAGAGCTTCTTGAAGTAGAGGACGAGGTTGAAAGGCTGGAGCAGACTATTTCTTTGCTCCAGAAGGAGTGATTTGTCTTGGCAAAAGCTGTAATGCTTGACGACGCCGTTTTAGTTGCCGGTCATCCCCGCTCTGGAACTTCGCTTGCCTGCCAACTTGTGGAAAGTGCAGGCGTTACTTTTCCTTCTGATTTTGAGGGGGACGACTACAATCGTGCCGGCTATTACGAAATAAAACAGGCCAAGGAGCTTTCCAAAGAGCTGCTGCAGAAGGCCATGACTCCAGAAATAACCGGGCGGATGAACAAGGTGGTTCGCCTTTTGAATGATGTTCAAGGGACCGCTGGGTTGAAACTGGTGCGCGTGCCGGCACTTTTTTTCTATCGTCATGTCGCTAAAAATTTGCGGCTCGTCCTTATTTATCGTCACCCTGCCGACGTAAAAGCCAGCCTTTTCAAACGTGGATTGGGAGAATTTTCATTATCCTGGTTTAAGAATAATAACGCCTTGATCGCCGCTTACGAGAACGTGGAGGATAGTATAATTATTAGCTATGAGTCCATAATTAACCGCGCCCAGCACGTTAAGGACGGTTTTGAATCACTGGGGCTGTCGATAAATTTTGATAGAGTGGATCGCGACCTGCAGACACAGGACAACAGCCGTATCTGTCTGCGAGAAGAGGAAAAAGAACTTTACGGTCGCCTTCAAGAGTTAGAACAAGAGAGCTGTACCAACTAACCAAATCCCCCAGTCATTTGCACATTTTCGCAATTGCGCAAATGATCAAATGATCATTTGCGAAAATGCGCAAGTGTGATGGGGCATTTCCCGCCATTTTTGGCTTTTGGACTTTGTTTTTCCCGTTGTCCAGGAAATTGGCTTTTGCTCCCCTGAAAAAAGTCACTCAACGTGGGCAATTTTAGGATCTCTTCGGCAAATTTCCCCATAATTAATTTTAATCTTGATAATAAACAATTGGTGTTGTATATTGTAACGATGTGGCAAAGAGTTATCAATCACACTTTAGGAGGGATTCAGCATGATTGGCATGTGTTTTTTGAGTTTTTTAATACTGCTCGTTATAAGTGTAGTTGTCTCACTGATATTACACTTTAGCGGCTATAGCGTTAGAGGTGGATGGGATTCTTTTGTGAACAAAGTAATTATTGGGTGGTTAGGTGCCTGGCTGGGAACACCCGTATTCGGGCACTGGTTTGAGGCCCTGAAATTTGAAGGTGATATCGATGTTTACATAATCCCGGCAATACTTGGTGCTTTTGCGTTAATTATTTTTGCCGTAGATATGGTCCGCACCTGCAGCGCAGCCTGCAGTAGTTCGGAGGAATCATCGCTGTAAGCTTCGACGGCCAAGTTGGGAATAGTTGTTGAAATCCGGTGGCGGGTCACTGCCGCCGGATTTTTATTTTTTTGCCAAATCTTCCAAACACTTGATTTCTATCTCTTCCCGTGATATATTTTAAGGCTTAAAAATAACAACAGTTGATGCATAATGCAGCTTAGTTTTGAATATAATCCCATAACAAAAAAGGAAAATAAAACATGTTAGCTATATTTGAAGAAGAGGACTGGCTGATAGCCTTTACCGACGTAGAAACAACCGGGCTCAATCCCGGTTATCATGAAGTTATCGACGTGGGAATAGTACTTGCTGATCCGCGGGATGGTGAGATAGCCAATTATCACCGTCGCGTTATGCCCGCACATCCCGAGCGGACGATGCCCGGAGCCGCCCGTTGTAACGGCTTCAGTGTGGAGAAGTGGGAGGAGTTTGACACCTTAACCGCCGAGGAAACAGTGGAAGAAATAGTTGATTTTTATGACGAACATGCGGCCGATAAGCAGGTGATGATGAGTGCTTATCGTTCTTCGTTTGACTCTGCTTTTCTGGATCAGATGTTTCAAAAAGCGGGAAAACATATTGACGTTGTGCACGACTATGTGATGGATTTGCCCTCACTGGCCTGGGGAATGGGGATAAGTAAATTGCACTCCAGTGAGATTATTGACCTGCTTGGCCTGGACGATGAGCCGCAGCACTACAATGCTGATGACCCTACCACTCACACCGGTCTATCGGGCGCCCGCAAAAATTATCGTATTTACTGTGAGCTGTTAAATTTTTACGAGCCAAAGCTGGAGGCAGCAGCTGAAAAAGCAGCCGGTTAGATGACTCGACTTGCCGATATTAGCGTATTTGTAACCGACCTTGATAGCACTCTATTTTTACCCGACACTACCGACCCACCGTGGGAATTTTTTTACCTGCTTGATAGTCAGCTATTAGAAGACTGCCGCTGGATTGTGGCGACCGGCCGCAGTTTTGAACAGGTGCGTAAATTTAGTGAGAACTGGCCTCAGCGTCCCGGAACGATTATATCTCGAGAAAGGTTTATCCATTTTAACAGAGGGGATAGATTTGAGGCTGATGAGGAGTGGAATTCGAGACTACGGCGTCGAACTCAAGAAGTTGATAGTGATTGGAAGGAGCTACTGCCCAAGCTTCTTCGTTGTCTTAACAAAGCAGAGCTGGAGCCAGATAATGAGCACGGGCACTTAATTTTTGCTTCGGAAGCAGAGGCTATTGAAGCCGAAGAATTTTTGAAAAAAATGTTGAAAAAAGGGCAACAGACCCTGCGTAATCGTGTTCATCTTACACTGGCCCCGAAAGAAGTGGGGAAGGGACGCTGTTTGAAACGGCTCGAGCGAACTACTTCGCTTGAGTCACCGGAGGTTATTTGTGTTGGTGATTCGGCCAACGATATCGATATGCTTGACGGGCGTTACGGCTATTTATCTGCTGCTGTTGCCAACGCTGAACCGATCGTCCGAGAAGCGGTAAAAAGCAACGACGGAATCTTGCTGGAAAACCAGGCGGCCTACGGTGTTCTGGAGCTTATGAAGCGCTGGCTGCAGGACTAAAACAGTACAAAAAAAAGAGCTTCCTCCGGGTTAACCCGGAGGAAGCTCTTTTATATAACGCTTGGTGAACTTAACCTCACCTAAAGCGGGGTAACTTCGACAGCGGCGAGGCCTTTTTCAGTTTCTTCGAGTTCAAACTCGACTTCCTGGTTTTCGTCGAGGGTTTTGTAACCTTCGACTTCAATGTCCGAGAAGTGGACAAATACATCCTCGCCCGTTTCTTGTTCAATGAAGCCGTAACCCTTGGCGTCATCAAACCATTTAACGGTCCCTGTTGGCACTGTGACAACCTCCTTTGCTGCGTAGTATTCTAACCTGAAAGCCCGTCATAACGGTCTGTCAGGCTTTAAACTGTTGCTTTCAACCAAACTATAGCATAAAGAAGCTACAGTAGCAAACAATAATTATTAATAACTGAAATTAGTCTGTTTCTTTTTGGAAAATATCTTTTAGCCAGTCAATGGCTTTCCCCACCTGATCGCCGTATTCGTCACGTTTTTTTATCAGATGTGGTATGGTTATGCTGGCGACTATGGTCCCCACCAGTATGAAGATGGAGTGTAGAATTACTTTATCAATATCAATTTCGCCATTTTCCTGAGTTTTTTTCAGGAGCTCTATTAATCTGTCGTAGACATTTTGCAGTTCTTCGTCCGGTAGTCCAAGGTCAACTTGTGGTCCTAATATTTCTAGGCCCTGACTAATTTTTTCAAAGCTGTCGCTTGATATATTGTTGCGCTGGCTTTCAGCGACCATCTGAAGTGCCCGGGAGATGTCCTTAAGGGAAGGCCTTGTTGAGTAAAGATACTCGCGGAGGGTCTGTTCGTCGACTTTGTCAGTAGTTACAACTGCCTCAAATATTTGACTCATGTCCTCAGGCCACGGCTGCAGCTCGGACTCAATGTCAAGCTCAATAATCTTTTCTAAGTCATCGTTGCTCATTTTACTCATTTTATCACTCCAGCATGACCTGAGCATAACCTGTAAAAGCAGCTATTAGCACCTGATTCTTTACAGGTGAAGGCCCAAGTGAGAATTACTATAATTCCATTATAGTTAAATTATCAAAGAAAACAAGAGATTTTTTAACCGGCCAGAATCTACCGAAAGGTTCCAAAATTCCTTCCCCCCCCTCCCCTTAATCCCCTCCCTCCAGGGGAGGGGAGATGCTTTGGTAGGTTCTGCAACCGGCCAGGAATCTTTCCACTTCCAGGGCTGCTTTGCATCCTGTACCGGCTGCTGTAACAGCCTGTTGATAGCGAGAGTCAGCTGCGTCGCCGGCGGCAAAGACCCCCTCGACACCGGTAAAAACTTCATTTTCTGCAATGATATAGCCACGTTTGTCCGTTTTTACAGCGGTTGATTCAAGAAAATCGGTGTTGGGGGAGTGGCCAATGGCAATAAATATACCAGCACATTCGAGTTCTTTTTCCTCGATCAACTGATCCTCCTGGTTTAACTTATTTTTCGGGTGGCCGTCAGGGTGTGTAATAACTCGGGCACCGGTAACTTTCTCACCGTCTCCCAGTACCTCTATAAGCTCAGTATTCCAGAGTATTTCGATTTTATCGTTTGCTTTCAGTCGTTGTTTAAGAGCATTTGAGGCGCGCAGGTCATCGCGTCTGTGTAAAATGCGAACCCGGCGGGCGAATTTTGTGAGGAATAGTGCCTCCTCTGCGGCGGCGTCACTGCCGCCAATTACCAGAACTTCCTCGCCCTGAAAAAAGAAACCGTCACAGGTGGCGCAGGCCGAGACACCTTTTCCGCGGTATTTGGTTTCGGATTCTAAACCAAGCCAGCGAGCGCTGGCACCGCTGGCAATAATTACGCTCTGGCCTCTAACAGTATTGTCAGTAGTTTCTATGGTGTAGGGCAGATCCGAAAAATCAGCCGATCTGGCCAGCACAGGCAATATTTCGGCACCAAAATTTTCGGCCTGTGTTCGTGCTCTTTGCATTAATTCAGAGCCGGATATTCCCTCGGGAAAGCCGGGATAATTTTCGACGTCGGGGGTTTGAGTAAGTTGGCCGCCCGGAGTATTTCCGGCCAGAACGGCGGTCTTCAAGCCGTCTCTTGCCGTATATATGGCTGCAGTCAGTCCGGCGGCACCGGAGCCAATTATTACTGTGTCATAAATTTTCATTAAAAATTAGGCCTCCTGTTTAAATTAACAGCGATGTTACTTTTTTTCGTGCAAAATTATATAAAATATTTTTGGTTTTGTCGGGTCAAAAGTTGACTCTGAGGTGAGATTGTATTATATTTTAAATGGTAGGAAAATGGGCGAGATTGAAAGGGGAGGTAGAAGATTCATGAGTACGGGCGTAGTCAGTGGTGCCGGTGCTTCGTTAAATAGTGGGCCTGTAACCAGGCAGACCGGTTCGTCTTCCGCCTCTACCGCTCAGGCGTCAAGTTCTGACTTAAGGCGTCGTTTGCAGAGGATAGAAATCATGGTAGAAGTTCTTGAACGGCCCGAGCTCGATTTTGAAGGGCAGTTTGTGGACGAGCTGGCTTGATTAACAGTTTTTCTCGGAAATACCCTCCAACCCTAGTTCAAAACCTACCGACAAAGACGAAATCGAGTCTCGCCGAAAAGCTTTCCACTCTTGAAGGGGGGGACGTTTCGTTTTCTTACTTGACGGGGGAAAGATAAGGTGAGCAGATATTAAAAATTGTTTGGCTTAAACCGGGGTATTTTTGTTAAAATAAAGGGCAAATTTAGGAACCGGTAGTGTTTCCCGGCGATCTGAATTTTGCTGCAAACAAAAAATCTTACTTACCGTTATAGTGGCAGTGGATGGAGGTTTAAAGGCAGTTAAACTGGACAAGAAAAAACCTTTAATAATAGTTGGGCCGACGGCTGTCGGTAAATCGAGCTTTGTTTATAACAATCTCAATGGTTATTCAATCCACGTTATTTCTGCCGATTCGATGCAGGTTTATCGTGGGTTTGACGTGGCGACCGCCAGTCCGCCGGCGGGAGTATTGGCCGAAATTAAGCATAGCGGTGTAAATGAGCTGGATCCGGCCGAAAATTTTGACGTTGCTGCTTTTCTAAAACTGGCTGAGGAGGCGGTAGAAGCAGCGGTTAAATCGGCCCGGCTACCGGTCCTGGTCGGTGGCACTGCGATGTATATTCAAAAATACCTTTATGGTCTCGACGAAATGCCCGCTGCTAATCCTGAATACCGCGCCCGGTTGCGTGAGCGAGCTCAAGAAGCGGGAAGCCGGGTGCTGCATCAAGAACTGCTGGAAATTGATCCCCAGGCGGCAGAAAATATTCATCCTAATGATCTGAGGCGCATTATTAGAGCGCTAGAAATTTATCACGAGACCGGACGGACTAAGACAGAGTTAATAAGTGGCGAGAAACAATTTCGCAACGGTCTGAACCCGCTTCTGGTCTATTTGAAAAGACCACGGGAGGAACTATACAGGCGAATTAGAAGGCGGGCGGAGCAGATGTTTGAGGAAGGGTTGGTTGAGGAAGTTGAACAACTGCAGCAGCGTAAAGATCTGAACCGAAATATTAAGCAGGCTATTGGTTTTACTGAAGGGCTGAGGTGCTTGCAGGGGGAGCTGACAAGAGAAGAAGCAATTGATAATATAACACGGCGAACTAAAAAATTTGCACGTAAACAGATCCGCTGGTTTGACCAGATGCCTACGGATATCAGCGGTCATCCGGAAACGGATAGCGAGGAGTTGATTCGGGTAATTGAGCAAAAATACGAGCTCCAATGATGTAGAAGTGGCGCTGGGAGTGGCAATTGATGGCTGGCGTTCGAGTGGACGTGCTCTGAAAGAGGAGTTACGTGAGCTTGGTCTTTTAGCTGCTACCGCCGGCGCGAGGCTGGAAGAGATAGAAATACAGCAACGGTCAAAACCGGATCCTTCGACGATGATAGGTTCGGGTAAAGTAAAAGAACTGGCTGAAAAATCGAAGGATTTTGACCTGGTTATATTTAATGAGAACCTGAAGCCCGCTCAGCACGACAAATTGCGGGAGAAGTTTCCAGTCAAGGTGATTGACCGGACGGATCTTATTCTTGATATTTTTGCTCAGCGTGCTCATACCAAGGACGCAAAAATGCAGGTAGAGCTGGCCCAACTTCAGCACAACCTGCCCCGCAAGCGGGGTTGGGGGTGGGCTCTGACGAATCCCGGTGCCGGGATAGGGACACGTGGTCCCGGGGAAACAAAAATGACAATCAAGGAGCGTGATTTGCGCGAACGTATTCACCAGCTTGAGACGCGGTTGCAGAGCATTAGAGACAAACGGAGAACGCAGCGAAAAAATCGCAGGGGAATCCCTGAAATTAGTCTGGTTGGTTATACTAACAGCGGCAAGACAACACTTTTAAATAAATTTTCTGATTCAGAAGAGCGGGAAGAGGATATGCTTTTTGCAACCCTGGATACAAAGACCCGGAGAGTTCATCTTGAAGGGGACCGCTATTTTCTTCTCACTGATACCGTTGGATTTATTCAGCGTATGCCTCCCAAGCTAAAGGATGCTTTTATTGCCACTCTGGAGGAGTTGGACAGAGCTCATTGTCTGCTCCACGTGATTGATATTACCGGGGCACGGTTGCAGGAAAAAATGAACACAGTGACGGAATTGTTGGAAGAATTGGGTGTTGCCGAACGACCTATTTTTAAAGTTTTTAACAAAATTGATCTGGCCAGTGAGGGACTGGTTGAACGTTACCAGAAACAATTCCCTGATGCTTATTTTGTTTCCGCCCGGACCGGAGAAGGGTTGACGAAACTAAAGGAATCAATATACCGTTATTTACTTGAAAACAAATTAATTGAAAGACCAGATTATGCAAAAAATCTACCTTTAAGGGAGATGATCTCGCAGTGATTCCCTGGCAAACGTTACAGGAGATAGCGCAGTTGAAAGAAGAGGCCGCGCTCACAGAACTCGGTTGGACGGATGAAGAGTTTGAGGTAAAACTTAGTTCGACCCCACCGGGAGCTGTTGCGCCCGCCGCCGAAAGTGCGCCTCAGGCTGTTCGGGGAGCAAAACCCCGGGCGCAGGGAGCCCCGGCGGAGAATTGGGTTGCTATTGAGGCGCCTATGGTGGGTACATTCTACGAAGCACCGGCACCGGACGCCGAACCTTTTGTGCAGCCCGGTGACAAAGTCAGTTACTCGACAACCGTCTGTATCATTGAAGCGATGAAGTTAATGAATGAGATTGAAGCCGAGTGCAAGGGGACGATCAAAGAAGTCTGCAAAACCGACGCCGAGCCGGTAAGTAAAGACGATACGCTGTTTTACGTAGACCCCGCTTAAACTCGAAAAAATTTATCCGATAACAAGCGTTTTCTTCATTTAAAAACAGATTGATGGGGAAAGGCACATTTAACCATACAGTTAATTTTGGACGAGCGGATGATTTTTATAAAATGAGGAGAAGAGTTCACAATGGATAACGAGCAGAATAGAGATGCTATGCAGGAACTTATAGACGAGTTAGAGGAAAGAAGGGAAGAGACAGAACTTGGTGGTGGTGAGGAGCGAATAGAAAAGCAGCATGAAAAGGGAAAGATGACAGCCCGTGAGCGGATAGATTTTCTCGTGGACGAGGGGTCTTTCCGGGAAATAAATCCCTTTACCAAACACCGCTGCACTGACTTTGGGATGTCGGAGAAACGTCCCGCCGGCGACGGCGTGGTTACAGGAGCGGCACAGATAGATTCGCGGCCTGTTTTTCTAATGGCGCAAGATTTTACGGTTATGGGTGGTTCGCTTGGTGAGATGCATGCTGAAAAAATCACCGCGGTCCAGGAAAAAGCACGTGAAAACGGTGTGCCTTTCATTCAGATAAATGACTCCGGTGGCGCTCGAATTCAGGAAGGGATACATTCCCTGAACGGATACGGTAAGATATTTAAAAATAATACGTTTGCTTCCGGCGTAATTCCTCAAATAACCTGTATAATGGGACCTTGTGCCGGGGGAGCTGTTTATTCGCCGGCGATAACAGATTTTATTTTTATGGTTGAAGAGACCAGTAACATGTTTTTAACCGGACCCAAGGTGATAAAAGAGGTCACGGGAGAGCAGGTGGGGGTTCAGGAACTCGGAGGAGCTCATACCCACGTTAGGAAGACAGGAACGGCTGATCAGTTTTATACGGATGAGCGTAAGTGCTTGGACGCGGTAAAGAAATTGCTCAAGTTTTTACCGGACAATTTCAGACAGTCCCCCCCGACAGCCCAATTCGAGGACCCGGTTGATCGTTCTACCGACGAGATACTGGAAGTTGTCCCTACCGATCCCAAGCAGGCTTTCGACATGCGAGAGGTTATACGGCCGGTTCTGGACGACCAGCAGTTTATGGAGTTAAAACCGGGTTTTGCGGATAACTGTGTTATTGGGTTTGGACGTTTGGCCGGTCATCCGGTGGGAATTATTGGTAATCAGCCCAAGAAGCTGGCCGGTTGTCTGGATATCGACAGTGCCGACAAGATTGCCCGATTTATCAGGTTATGTGACTCGTTTAACATACCGTTGATCAACTTTGTAGACGTGCCCGGATTTCTACCAGGGGTCGGCCAGGAGCACGGTGGCGTTATTCGACACGGCGCCAAGATGCTTTTCGCTTATGCGGAGGCAACTGTGCCCAAACTCAGTTTGATAGTGCGCAAGTCCTACGGAGGAGCTTTTGTAGCCATGTGCAGTCGTGATCTTGGCTACGACTCTGTAATTGCCTATCCAACCGCCGAAATTGCTGTTATGGGGGCACAGGGAGCGGTTAACATAATTCACAGCAGAGAAATTGAAGAGGCCGATGACCCTGAGCTGAAACGACAGGAGAAAATAGACGAGTTTCGTGAAAAATTTTCTAATCCTTACCGTGCTGCCGATGACGGTCTTGTTGACCAGATAATCAACCCGGCCGAGACCCGCCGGTCGCTTGTTGAATCCCTGGAAATGGTTATTGACAAGAACCAGCAGCGGCCAGACAAAATGCACGGTAACATTCCGCTCTAACATGGTGACCTTTTGTGGTTGATTGGACAATTTTCAATACGGCTCTGCTGGTATCAGTTGTGGGAATTAGCGTTGTGGCCGCCTCCCTCTTGTTGTTAGTATTTACTGTATTAATTTTGCGTGTGCTTTTTCCGGCGGTTACCGGTACAGTTGAAAAAGAACCAGCTAAAGAATCGGAAGAAGAAAAAGAAGCCGAGGAAGCTGATGACTCTCTGCTTGCTGCAGCGGCGGTTGAACACCATCGCCGTCAGCTTAAACTGGGCGAGCGATTAAATAAAGGATCTAAAAATTTAAAGTAAAACAAGATCACAATCTAGCGAAGTTTTCCGAAAATTACTTCCCCCGCTCTTCCGGGAGAGGGGATATGCTTCGGTAGGTGATGAAACAGGACTGATAGAATGGCAAAATATGAATTTGAGCGAGACGGCGAAAAAATTGAGATAGAAGTTGATTGGGCCGGTGACGGTTACGAAGCACGAATCGGCGAAAAAAGCTGGAGATTTAAGCTTCTCAAGGGAGCCGGATCGGGCTCAGGTGAGCAAACCGGGGGCGGGACGGTTGCCCAGGATGCGAGCGAGCCAAATGTCGCTGAGGGAGGAGAAGTTTTGTCACCGCTTTCGGGCAAGGTATTGGAGGTCATGGTCAATGTGGGAGATAGTGTAAAATCCGGTGACGATCTGGTAAAGCTGGAGGCGATGAAACTGGAAACGGTCATTCCTGCCCCTCAAGCTGGGACTGTAGATCAGGTTTACGTAAACGAAGGCGAGAGCGTCGAAGAAGAAGACAAATTAGTTACTTTCAAGGGGGAGTAGAAATAAGTTGGAAGCTATTCAACAAATTATTGGTCTGACCGGAATAGAGTATTTTTCCCTTGGACAGGCGGGAATGATCATAGTCGGTTTAATCCTCGTCTATCTCGGGGTAAAAAAGCAGTTTGAGCCACTGCTGCTCGTGCCGATAGGATTTGGTATTGTGCTGGCAAATATGCCGGCGACCGATTTACTTGCCGAGGACGGGTTGCTTTCTTTCTTTAAGCTGGGGATAAGTTATGAAATTTTACCGCCGTTGATTTTTCTTGGTGTGGGGGCGTTGACTGACTTTACTCCGCTGCTTTCGGCCCCTTATACTATGCTGCTCGGTATGGCCGCTCAGGCCGGCATCTTTTTGACTCTGCTCGGCGCCATATTACTGGGTTTTACACCGGCCCAGGCGGCAGCGATTGGCATTATTGGTGGTGCTGACGGACCGACGGCAATTTTTGCCGCTAACAGGCTGGCCGGTGATCTTGTAGGACCGATTGCCGTTGCAGCTTATTCTTACATGGCTCTTGTTCCGTTAATCCAGCCCCCGGTTATAAAAGCGTTAACTACTAAAAAAGAGAGAGCTATCAAGATGGGAACCAGCGTCAAGGTTAACAACACTGTAAAAATTATTTTTCCAGCCGTCTGCATGGTTATCACTATCCTTTTAATTCCGACCGCAGCGCCGCTCGTAGGTATGCTAATGCTCGGTAATTTTATTCGTGTCTGTGGGGTGGTTGAGCGGCTTAACCGGGCGGCCCAGGATTATCTGATGGACATTGT
Organism: bacterium; assembly: GCA_003554945.1. Lineage (GTDB taxonomy): Bacteria > T1Sed10-126 > T1Sed10-126 > T1Sed10-126 > T1Sed10-126 > T1Sed10-126. Next base: position 40,864 of record PWHN01000057.1, on the reverse strand, counting down.
AACATTACTGCTCGGTCTGGCGGTTGGGGCTTCAATGCCGGCGGAGCGTTTCTGGCGCTGGGAAACTCTGGGGATTTTACTACTCGGCGTCTGTGCCTTTATTTTTGCGACTATCTGCGGACTTGTGTTCGGTAAGATTATGTGCTGGGTAACCGGCGGGAAAGTTAATCCTATTATTGGAGCCGCCGGGGTTAGTGCCGTGCCCATGGCAGCCCGTGTTGCACACAAGGTAGGTCAGGAAGAAGACCCCTCCAATCAGCTTATCATGGTGGCTATGGGCGCCAATGTCGCCGGAGTAATCGGTTCAGCCCTGGCCGCCGGGGTGCTTATTCAGTTGGTTCCTCTCTGGTTTTAAACTAAAGTTCAAATGAAATAAAGTTTTAGTTAATTGAAAGGAGATACTAATGACGGAACTGCCGGCCAGAGCTGACCTGGCGGAGCGGATCTGGAAGTGTGGTGTCGCCGGTGCCGGTGGGGCCGGATTTCCAACCTACGTCAAGTGGCAGAATCTCGACGAAATTGAGAACTTAATGGTAAATCTCCAGGAGGGGGAACCGCCATTTTATGGCGATTGCTGGCTAATTTCGTCTCAGGCTGAATTTTACCAGAAAGGGCTCAGTAAACTGGCCACTGAAGTCTTTGACTCAGTTGTGGTGGCTACTAAAGAAAAATATCGTAAAAAATGGTTTGAAGAGCTGGAAAAATTGCTGGCCGAAAATGTATATTTTCCGGCTGACCTGCCGCTGGACGTTGAGGACCGGCAGGGTCTAATTCTCGCCTACACCAGAGACCGTTACGAGATCAGCCAGGAGTCATCACTGCTCTGGACAGTGGCCGGTGAACGTGTAGGGGGAGATTTGCCGACCAATCACGGTTGGATCGTGCAGAACGCTGAAACAACCTATAACATCCTGTTAGCCTTGTTAGAAGGTAGACCGGTGACCCGTAAACATGTTTTGTTATACGGCCCAGAGTTGCCGGGCAGGTATTTTGTTGTTCCGATAGGTACGCCCGTGTTTGATCTGCTGGACGCCGCGGAAGATATGGATCTAAACAATCTGGAAGAGCCGGTATTATTGGATGGTGGACCGGGCTGGTGCTGTGAGGTGGAGAGATCGTTCAGTGACTCTGTTGTCAGCAAACGAACCAACGGATTGATGATTGCCGGTAGAGATTTTGTTGAAGAGTATCGAGAGAAGAGAGAGCCGGAAAGAATTAATGCTCTGGCGGCTGGGGACTGGTCCCCAACGGAAGACTTCCCGGAACCCAAGTGGTTGGAACCAGATGAGGTGCGAGTACCGTTGATTAGCAATCCGCTGCTGGCGGGGGGTGTGAGTCCGAGCCAGCCAGTGGTTGAACCGGGCAACCGGGTAAAAAGGGGAGACGTTGTCGCCGAACCGGCTCCCGAAGGGATAAGCAACTATCAGCACGCCTCAATCAGCGGAGGCGTTACTGCAGTCGCCGAGAATTTTATTACAATCGAAAAATGAGGGGGGAGAGTTTAGTTTAATCTCCTTGTCTATTGGTATCGGCTTGCTTAAGTCTGAGTTCAGTTGCGCTGCGCAGGTGCAGGTCTCTCTGCGGGAAGGGGATTTCGATATTTTCTTCACGGAACCGCTGGTCGATTTCGTAGTTTATTTCACTTTTTATCCAGTTGCGGCGACGGGGAGTTCGAATCCATATACGCAGTTCGAAGTCCAGGGAAGAGTCGCCAAATTCAAGAAAAAGTACATTTGGCTCGGGAGTATCTAATACTTTTGGATGTTCACGGGCGATTTCATACAAAATATCCCGAACTTTCTCAGTGTCGGCCCCGTAAGCAACCCCCACCGGACAGCTCACCCGAATGTATTCCTCGCCATGTGACCAGTTGATAACGTTATCCTCGACAAAAGCGGAGTTTGGGATGATAATGTCGATATTCTCCCAGGTGTTGACTTCCGTTGCTCGAAGATTAATACCGGTAACGGTTCCGAGCTGGTCACCGACAGTTACGGTATCTCCGACTTCGATTGGTCTTTCAAAGAGAAGGATCAGTCCGCTGATGAAGTTAGAAGTTATATTCTGAAGCCCGAAACCAATACCTACACTGAGGAAACCGGCGATGATCGCAAGACTGGAGAGGTCGATGCCGGCGATTTCAAAAGCTACCAAAAATCCAATAATTAAAACTGTGTAATGTATTAGCCGCTTTACTGTGAAGTCAATTCCGGAGGAAAAGCGAGTTGTAAGACGTCGATCGTATAGTTTGCGAATATAGATTGAAATCAGGTATGAGCCGGCGATAACAGCCACAAACAAAAGAATGGCAAGCAGGGTGATCGGAGTGTCCTGGAGCTTGAATAGCGGATAATTGATAATATCGTGCAGCAGGATGAGAACTGTCTCATACGTCACGGAAGTAAGGGCATTAAACATCAGGACATACCTCCAGTAAGATGTTGATTTAAAGTAGACTCATTTCTTGAAATTAAGTATAACTTTCGAGACGTGAAAGGGAAAGTCGGATATTATACTGAGACAAGTAATATGTTAAAATAATTCAGGCCCCTCTACTTTGTCATTTCTGCGAGAACAGGAATCTATTGTTACCGGGGTTTCAGATGGAAATACGTGACGGACTTAAAGATGGAAATACGTGACGGACTTAAAGATGTAAACATGGGAGGATATTTTATGCCTGGTTATACAAAGGAGGGAAAGAAGATTCTCAACGACATAAAAGAAAAGATAAAGCTTTACTGGTGTGATCTGCGCGGGATGGTAGTTGAATGGTGGGAGCAAATACATGAACCGGAAGATCCAGAGGCTCAGGAGTTAATTGACCTGCTGTCCGATATCGAGGTATTTAGTGGGTTGCGCAGCTCTCAATATCTGGCGCTTGCTGATTATCTGCACGAGCGACAGTTTACCAAAGGGGAGAGCATATTTTCCGAAGGAGATCCGGCGACTGCAATGTATATAATCTGTAATGGCCGGGTTGAGTTAAGTTGCCCGGCGGTCAAGCAGATGGATGGTAGTTATCTCGAGTCGGGAAATATCTTTGGGGAACTAGCCTTATGTTGTGAACATCGCCGTATGTATGATGCTCGTACTCGTGCTTCAACAAAGACCCTGGTTCTATTCAGAAAAGGACTGGAACGTTTTGTCTACCGTAACCCCTCGGCCGGATTGAAAGTACATGGGAACTTAACTGCTCACATAGGCCAGCAGTTTTTGAAGATACGGCAAGAAAATTTGCGTCTAAATCAGCAGGATAGCGAGGCTGAAGTCAATGAGTGAATCTAAGTCATGGGCCCCAACTCCCAGGCTTGTTGTCTCGCTGATTCATTACTTTCTGCCTCTCATAATTTTTGCAGTAACCCTCTATTTTATTCCGGAGCTGTATCATCTGGTCAGTATGCTATTCATAGCTGTTCTGTTTTCGTACCTTTTGCGCCCGCCGGTCGAGTCGCTTGAACATCGTGGGTTTTCTCGTTATACGTCGACGGCGCTTGTCTTTGTAGTTTTATTTTTAATACTTGTAACTCTGCTGGGTGGTTTTATTCCCCATATTTACAACCAGGCAATTAACCTGCGGCGGACGCTGGGAGAACTGGAGATGGAAGAATTGCTCGAGGAAGAAGAACCTGGAGAAATTGAAGAAGTCCTGGGGATCATGGGCTATTTGAGTGAGCTGGAACGTTCGCTTGGCTTTATACCGGAGGGCACATTCCATGACCAGGTTTCGTATGCTTATGACTGGGGTCTGCAGCAGCTTACTCTTCTTCTGCTAACAATTGGTAGAATATTACCTCACGTTGCGGTATACGTTGTAGTTATTCCGTTTATTGCTTTTTTTATTGTTCGCGATCAACAGGCTATAGAAACTTTTTTCTTGAGCGGAGTGCCTAACGTTTTTTTTGAGATGATTTATCAGATATATAATAAAGTCGACCAAAAAATAGGTGAGTATGTCCGGGGGCTTGCAATAGAAGCGGTTGTAATTGCTCTGTTAAGCGCGGGGGGGTTCTGGCTGCTCGATGTGCCCTATGCGATTACAATCGGAATATTTGTGGGGCTGGCAAATGTGGTTCCCTATGTTGGGCCTGTAGTGGGAGCCCTCCCGGCAATTATAGTACAATTAATTGAAACCGGCTCGGCCCTTCCCGTAATTATGGTAATGCTACTAATTTTGCTTGTCCAACTTATTGATAACATAGCGGTCAAACCAGTCGCTTTTTCCCAGAGCATGTCGATGCATCCGTTAATTGTGGTGATAGTTATTATTGCCGGCGGCCAGCTCGCCGGCATGCTGGGCATGGTCCTGGCAATCCCGGTAGCAGCCAGTCTCTGGGTTATAATCAGCGAATTTAGCTGGGCCGTAAAGAACTATCGTTTTGAAACTTAACGGAGCGAGTTGATATTTATGCCGGTGACAGGGCGAGTCACTAATTTGGTGTCGTTGCAAAAAGAAAAGGGGGTAAAACGGCCGAATTTTTTTATTGTCGGCGCTCCAAAATGTGGCACCACATCAATGTATTTTTATTTAAAACAGCACCCGGATATCTTCATGTCAATCCCCAAGGAGCCCCTGCATTTTTGTAAGGATTTAACCAACCACAAGTTACGTACCCGTGATTTAATGGAGTATCTCTCCTTCTTTGAAGGCTCATCAGATTACAAGCGTGTTGGTGAAGCTTCTACCTGGTATCTCTACTCACGAGTGGCGGCCCGGGAGATAAAGTCTTTTTCTCCCGACGCTAAAATTATAATAATGCTTCGTAGTATACCAGAGGCCATGTATTCGCTGCACAGTCAGTATCTTTTTCTTGGAAATGAAACAGAGAAAGATTTTGAGCGGGCTCTTGAGCTTGTCCCTGAACGGCAAGAAGGACGTCATGTCCCTGAGGCTGCTTATTTTCCTGACGGTCTTTTATATACTCAAGTTTATCGTTACACAGATCAGATACAGCGTTATTTTAGAGAATTTGGACGTGAGAACGTGCTGGTAGTAACGCTTGACGAGATGAAGCAGGATGTGGAGGAAGTTTACTGTCGGATCCTGAATTTTCTTGAACTTGACTTTGCGGACAGAGTTAATTTTAAGAAATATAATTCCAACGGCCGTTTTAAGAGCAAGTTTGTGCAGGAGTTAATTCAGAAGCTTTCCGGTGATACCAAACAAAATATTCGTGATCTTGTGCCGGTTCGCACCTGCATGGAGGCGTGGCGCAGTATTGAACCGGCAGTGGTAGAGACATTTTCCCGGCCGCCACTTTCTCGTGAGCTGCGGCAAAAGTTGAATGAGCAGACTAAACCAGAAGTTGAGCGGCTGAGCAATCTGCTGGATCGTGACTTTAGCCACTGGTTGAACGGTGCCGGGTGAATAATTCTTCTGTGATACGCGAAGAGATGGAAGCGGGACTGGTAGCGGGGATAAAGTCTGCCGTAACCACCCTGCCACCTGCTGTTACTGAGCGTCTGCGAGAAGCGGCCAAAACAGCCACGGGCGCGGCTTTAACTCAATTGCAGACAATTTTAAAGAATATAGAACTGGCAGAAGAGAAACAGCTGCCGCTCTGTCAGGATACCGGTCTGCTGGCATTTTTTGTTGAAGCAGGACATGATTTCCCCGCTCAGGAAGAGATATATCCAGCGATAAAAGAGGCAGTAGCAACGGCCACTCGTGCAGTCCCTCTGCGACCAAACACGGTTAACCCACTGAATGGGAAGAACTACGGGGACAACAGCGGTCCGCAGATGCCTCTGGTTGATTGGGAGCTTGAGGCCGGGGATAGCTGTAAAATTTATATATTTCCCAAAGGTGGAGGTGCGGAAAATCACTGTGCTTTGAAAATGCTTGCCCCGTCTACCGGTCTGAATGTTGTTAAAGATGTCGTCGTAGAGCATGTAGTGGCCGCCGGCGGCCAGCCCTGTCCACCGGTGCTGGTTGGCGTTGCTGTTGGCGGGAGCGCTGATTCTGCATTGAAACAGGCTAAAAAAAGTCTGTTCAGGCCAATCGGCGAGCCAAATCCGGATCCTGAAGCGGCGGAGATAGAAGCAGAGATACTGGAGGCAATTAATGCCCGGGGAGCCGGGCCGATGGGACTGGGCGGTGAGCCGACCGCGCTGGCGGTGCATCTAAATCTGTCCGCCCGCCATCCGGCTTCATTTCCCGTCGGTATCGTTATACAGTGCTGGGCCCATAGATACTCTGTGATTGAGTTTGATCCAAAAGGCTCCTGGAGGCTGGTGCGGCTCTAATGGAATTTGAACTGCCGATGACGGAAGAGGAGGTTCGTAAGCTAAAAGTCGGAAATGAGATATATTTGACCGGTACCGTAGTTACGGCTCGTGATGCTGCCCATAATAATATATTGAATGCAGAAGCGGAAGTCCCTGCCGAGTTGAAACAAAGAATAGTTGGCGGTGCAATTTTTCACTGCGGTCCACTTATTGCCGGCAGTGCCGGCGAGTGGAAAGTTCTGGCCGCCGGGCCGACGACCAGTATGCGGATGGAGCCTTTCGCGCCTGATTTTATAAATCGATACACGCCACGAGTATTAATTGGCAAGGGAGGTATGGGGCAGGGGACGGCCGAGGCCATGAAAAGATGCGGATGCATATATGCACAATTTCCCGGCGGAGCGGCTGTTGCAGCCGCGGAGGCAATAGAGCGTGTTACAGATGTCTACTGGTTAGAGGAGTTGGGGATGGCAGAAGCGGTCTGGGTTTTTGAAATGAACAAGTTTGGACCATTAATTGTAACGATTGATGCAAAACACAAAACCTAACTCCGTCATTCCGGCCAAGCGACCGAAGGGAGCGCGAGCCGGGATCCATCTTGAAGTTGACGTGTTTATCATTCAAACCCGTAAAAATGGATTGCGGGTTGGAGCCCGCAATGACAATCTTTAGTTCAAGACCATCCCCCCTTTCCTTTCCACCCTTGAAGAGGGGAAAGACAAAGGGGGGGTAAAAATGTCTTGCGGGTCAAGTTTTGGGACGTTAGTCGTTCTCTCAATGACGGGAATCGGTTGGTTCTGTAAAAAAAGTTAGAAATGTAAATAAGCAGCAAGAATATAAATAGCGGAGGTATTAGAGATGCCGGACGAAAGTGAAAAGGAAAAATTTTTACGAAAAGCTGAAGAACCAAGGCAGAAAGCGCCGGGGATGCACCGTAAATACCGGGGTAAATATGGCGGACAGGTCCAGGTTCCGGTCAGGAGCATGGATGATTTTGGGATCTGGTATACGCCTGGAGTTGCGGCTCCCTGTGAGGAGATCGCTGAGACGCCCGAACTGGTTTACGACTATACAAACAAGTGGAACAATGTTGCCGTGGTTACCGACGGTAGCCGGGTACTTGGACTGGGAGACATTGGCCCTGAGGCAAGTTTGCCGGTTATGGAAGGTAAAGCAATGTTATTTAAATATCTTGGTGGAGTTAGCGCTTTTCCGCTACCGCTGGCGGTAAAAGATGCTGACAAATTTGTTGAGACCGTGAAAAGAATAGTGCCTGCTTTTGGTGGGATAAATCTTGAAGATATAGAAACTCCCAAGTGTTTTTATATCCTCGACCGGTTGCGCGAGGAACTTGACGTGCCGGTCTGGCACGATGATCAGCAGGGGACGGCTGCCGTTGAGCTGGCAGGTATTATAAATGCTCTGAAACTGGTTGGCAAAAAAATCTCTGAGGCCAAATTTAGTATTATTGGAGCCGGTGCCGCCAACATTGCATTGTGTAGAATTCTTGAAACTGCCGGAGCTGACCCCGGTAACTTTTATGTTGCCGACAGCCGCGGTATTTTATACAAAGATCGCGACGATGCCGAGCAAATGCGCCAGGAAAACCCCTATAAATGGGAGCTGGTAGAAAAATCAAATGCGGAGGACCGTCGAGGGGATAGCGGCGAAGCAATCAGAGGCACTGATGTTATGGTGGCTGCCTCCTGTCCGCGTCCAGGAACGGTTAAAAAAGAGTGGATTGCCAAGATGAATGAAAACCCGGTTGTCTTCGCGGTTGCAAATCCGTTGCCGGAAATATGGCCCTGGGAGGCAAAAGAGGCGGGGGCTAAAGTTGTCGGCACGGGACGTTCAGATTTCCCAAACCAGATTAATAATTCTCTTGGTTTTCCGGCTATATTTCGGGGGGCACTCGATGTACGCGCTCGGACGGTAACCGACGGTATGGCAATAGCAGCAGCCGAGGCAATTGCTAAAACAGCGGAAGAAAAGGGACTGCGGGAGGATTATATTGTTCCCACAATGGAGGATAAAGAATCTTTTGTCAATGCTGCCGTTGCTGTTGGGGAGAAGGCAATGGAGGAAGGGGTGGCTTCGCTACAACTTTCAGCCGCGGAGCTTCGCTCCAGCGCTGAAAGTCTTGTTGAGCTTGAGCCAGTGCCTGAACCTTAGGTTTCCGGGACTACGTAGACACTGCGCACGTTCCAGTTTTTGAGCTTGTCGATGTCTGCTCCCGACAAGGTTACTCCTTCGTCAAACAGACGTGAGCCACTGCGGCTGTGAGCAGCTTTGGCCAACTCCATCCCCGGCGCTAACTCACGAATACGTTTTTGCACGCCTTTTGTTTTTGTAACCATCTTTAACCCTCCTTTAAACTTATTATTGCACTCAGTTATTTTAAAAAGCAATTACCATACCAATTTCCAAATTGCGTCTAAAAATTAATCATTCTTTGATATGAGGATGATATTGTCAGGAAACCCATGCCAAAAAATCTCTTGTTGTAGGGGTTATTTTATTGTGGCAGGTATTCAGAGGAGGAAATTTTCTGGCGGGATTATTTCACAAATAGAAATGGTTGGTAATGAATCCTGGAAAAGCTAAGATAAATCGGGAAAAAAGTAACCGATTGAAAAGGAAGTGCTGAAGAAATTACCCGATTTTAAATAAAGGCAGCGGCGTGGGTGCTTAATTGCCCACGCCGCTGTAAAATATATCGTAACTACTCACCTTTTTTTCCCCCCGGATCAAGTCCGGGGCAGGCTCTGACCCTCTCCCTCCAGGGGAGAGGGGATAGATGAGTAGTTATTAAGGAGCCAACGAGGATTTAAAACTCAAAAGCAGCAATGCGGCAGATTGAGGACTCCATTTCGATACCTTTCCAGGGGAAAAGCCCAATCCAGGAGCGCTGGTTGTTGAGCTCGTTAATTTCGCCGCCGAGGTTTTCGGCGTGGATCAGGCCCTCTGGAAATAGATCAAGGTGCATGACCTGGTAGTATTCCTCGTAGGGGAACATCTCGTCCCAGCTCTTGCCGTAGTCTTCTTTAAGTTTTGCCTCGGCTTTTTCGAACAGACCGGGGTGCCAGTCACGAAGGATAGTGTTCATCGGATGGTCGGCACTACCGCAGTCGACGCCAATCCACTTGAAATCCATCTCCAGGGCCCACTTGTGAAAGTCAGGGTTTGGGCCCGGGTGTTTGACCATGTAGCGCAGCTCGTCGCTCTCGGGCTGGTCCCAGGCGTATCTGTGGTAGCCGGTGTTAATTATTAGAATGTCTCCTTCACGAATGTCGGCCTTTGATTCCAGCATCTCGGGTGAGTAAAGAGAAAAATCTTCAACATCATCAGAGATGTCAACGACTACTCCCTCCCCGCAAAATTCCTCAAGCGGGACTTCGCCTATCGTCCGTCCCTTGGCGTCAAAGTGTTTCTCGCCGTCTATGTGTGTGCCGACGTGCATACTCGTCTTGACGATCTGACCGTTGGCTCCCTGTCCCATGTGGGCACCTGAAATACGTTTAAAATACTGCAGTTGCAGGGGCATGTAACTGGGCCAGGGGGGGGTGTGAATGCTCAGATCTTGTGTTAAATCATAAAGTTTTACCATTGTGACTCCTCCTTAGAGTGTGAAAGTTTGAAAGTTACAAAGTGTGAAAGTTTGAAAGTTACAAAGTGTGAAAGTTTTAGTTATGCGTATTTGGCGGCGAACGCCTCCAGCGCCTGTTCGAAACACTTCATTGGTGCCTGAACAAGTCCGGCCCCAATTTGTCCTATGCCCGGCTCCTTGTGGGCTATACCGGTATTAATCTGGGGCGTGATATCAAGCTCACAGACTTTTAGCAAGTTGACTCCGGTCGGTGCGCCGCGAAAGTCCAGCGTGGCCACCTTGAAGTTTTCGGACTCGTCTTCACAGATTTCATACATTTTACGGGTGAAGTTGAAAGCGTCCTCGACGCTGCCGCCGACAAATTTAACAATTGCCGGTGAGGCAGCCATGGAAAAGGCACCAAGACCGACAGTTTCAGTGATCGTGCTGTCGCCAATATCGGCACAGGCGTCGTCTTTATCGTAACCGGAGAAGAGCAGGCCCTCGGGAACCGGCGCTTTGGCGGTGAACCACTGGTCACCCAGTCCGGCTATTTTTATTCCCGTTTCAGTACCGTTTCGTGCTAAAACTGTCAGGATAGAGGAGCCTTCAATTCCCTCGGCGACCTGGATCATTGATTTGGCCGCCGGCATGCTGAGATTTAAAAAGAAATGATCGTTAGAGTCAATAAATTCCAGGACCTTTTTCTTTTTATCAACGTTGAAATCGGTTTCCAAAAGAGCCGGAGTGATGCGGCGGTAGAAGAGTGAAGTGGCCGCCCGGTTGCGGTTGTGAACCTCATCTCCCATCTCAAGAGCTTCAGCGATAATACTCTTCAGGTTTATTTCATTATCAAGCTGGGCCAGCGTTTCAGTTAAAACTGGAGCCAGCTCATTTTCCATCCACTTAAGATGGTCAATCACATCAGGCGCGTAGGCACCGTAACGTAAGACCTTGCCAAGCCCTTCGTTGAATGTGCAGTAGGCTTGCCCGCCTTCAGTCGTATTTTCCACAATCCAGACCGGCATGCTGACAGTGGCGACGCCGGCCATCGGCCCAACACCACTATGTTCGTGCCAGGGGTCAAACTCTATTTCACCGGATGCGGCGAGCGCCCGCGCCTCGTCCTCGTCTTTGGCAAGCCCCTCGTAGATTAAACCGCCAATTACAGCTCCCCTGGTGGGGCCACTCATGTCTTCCCATTCCACTGGCGGGCCGGCGTGAAGTATCATTTTTTTGTGAACTTCCGGGACATTTTCACCAACCGTTCCAATACCTTTAAGTACCGGATTACCAGCCTGGATTTTATCGATTACCTTCTGATTAGCTTTTTCTATGTCAACGTTCATTTTATTTCCTCCTTAGAGTGTGAAAGTTAAAAAGTGTGAAAGTTAAAAAGTGTGAAAGTTACAAAGTTTAAAAGTGTGAAAGTTACAAAGTTTAAAAGTGTGAAAGTTACAAAGTTTAAAAGTGTGAAAGTTACAAAGTTTAAAAGTGTGAAAGTTATAAAGTTGCAAAGTTAAAAAGTTAAAAAGTGAAAAAGTGTGAAAGTAACATCGTGTTGTGTGTTGCGGGTTAACATCATAATATCAAAAGCGGATGCTTCTTAACCATCATAAGTTCAACGTCGCTGGATTCCCGCTTCCGCGGGAATGACAGTCAAGACCTTACGCTCATCATTGTGGGGTCCGACCCGTAATTCAGCATTACCGAACGTCATTGCCCGGAACGAATAACGCCCCAAGGCTCGACCGGGTAATCCAGTGACTTTGATGTTGAACTACCGAAGTTACCGATCACCGACTACCGATTACCGGTTACTGAACTTCAACTTGATTCCCGCTTCCGCGGGAATGACGAGGAAAAATTTTGAGATAATCCTAATAAGCTCAAATGATTTTTAATAGTCACCCCTTGAGCTGGTTGAGCAGTGACTGCATTTTTTTGTTGCCGCCGGCCGGAGGACTCCAGTCGACGTGAACCACTTCCACGCCCTGCTCGTCAAGGTCGTCGCGAAAAGCGGGAATCCCCAGGTTAATCACTTTAACTTCTTCGTTAAAAAGCGAGTCAATTGGCTTCATAAAAATCACCCTGTTATAGGTTAATGACATAGTGAAAAAAAGCAAAAACGCGAAGGCGCAAAGCCGCAAAGTTTTTAATTACAAATTGTTAACCACTCGATGGATACCTTCTTATCTGAATTTTTCATTAAGTTCTTCCTCTTTATATTCAATAGGGAAGCTGACTTGTTGTTGAATTTTAAAGTTACGATCCCGTAACTCTTTTGCTAAAGATTTTTCGTACACAGACTCCAACAAACCAGGTCCACCGAGCCATTGATGAACCTCAATAGCAGCATTGATTATTTGATTACTCAAATAATTCTCGTCCATAATTAATTGTCTTCCTTAGCGTCTTTGCGACTTAGTGTTTTTCGCTCTTGATCTTAAAGTTGTTATAGTTTTTGATGTCATCCTCCAAATCGATTTCTTGGCGTTTTTGCGTTTAGTTATGTCGTTTCAAACAACTGATATGCAAATTTTACCATGGAGACGTTAGATGGGAAAACATAAACCCCAGCCTCTTCGAGGGTATTTTTCTGCTGTTCGTAATTTTGCGGGTCCTGGTCGGTTCCACAGATAGAAGCGGCAACCAGCGGTGGACTGTCCGCGGCGGATTTACCCTCTTCTATAGCTTCGACGAGGGCACCGGCCATGTCCGGATGAGCGCCATAGCCGAGGACGACGTCCAACAGTATTATCCCCACTTCAGGGTCTTGCATTTCTTGAACAATTCTTTCTTTACGCAGTGTAGGATCGATCATGGGGTGAGCGCGTCCCTGGGTGAACTCGTCCTCGCCGAGGTCGATGATTGTGTGCGCTTTGCTTTGATAGAGGTCTTCGAGTTCGTGACAACCTTCAACGGGTGTGTTCGAGTAAATTTCATCCAGCCGATCGTGGAGGATTCGCTGGGCTTCATCGCAGAGAGTGCCGCCGGAATAGAGACCACGTAGATAAGGACCGGAAAGCTGTATTTTGGCCGCTTTTTGTTCAATTTCCGCCTGGTTTATTAGTGAGTCGGCAGCATCAACACCAGCGAGCCGGCAGGATTGTACGGCAGCGTTCTCCAGGTCGCCGGCGGCGGTGAATCCTTCCGCTTCAATTTTTGCCTGATCGGCACCAATAAAATAAATGACTACCGGTTTACTGAGTGAATTAAGCTCCTTTAGCAGAGGTGCGAGGATTGTCTCGTCGGGTGGTTTAGAAATCAGGGTGATAACATCGGTATTGTCGTCGCGATCGAGGGCCCTGGCGGCCAGTAGCGTCATTCGCCCTTCAATTTGGGCAGAGAGGTCGCGTCCGCCGACACCGATAGCCTGACTGATACCGCCACCAAGCTGATGAATTATGCTCGTAGTCTCCTGCAGGCCGGTGCCCGAGGCGGCGACCAGTCCAATATTACCCCCGCGAACGGCGTTGGCGAAGGCGAGTGGCACGCCGTTGATAATTGAGGTCCCGCAGTCGGGCCCCATCATAAGCAGTCCTTTTTTCACCGCTTTTTCTTTCAGTTCCAGTTCTTCATCCAGGCTTACGTTGTCCGAAAACAGCATGACGTGCCGGTCGTTGTCCAGTGCTTCGTGGGCCTCTTTGGCTGCGTGCTCACCCGGCACAGAAATTAAGACCATGTTGGCCCCGGGGAGCATGTCGGCGGCTCTCTCCTGGGTCGGAGGGTTGTAGGCGCTTACGCCACCGCTGGATTGAGATTTTTCTTTCAGCTTTTCTTCTGCCGTTTCAATAGCTTTTTCGCCCGCTTTGGCGTCGGCTGCTTTTACGGTGAGAATCAGGTCATTCGGTGTTGCGTCCTCGTGCTCTGTGCCAAACATATCCAGCCGTTGAAGGCTCTCGATGTTGTAATCCGTTCCCATGCCGATCATCGCTTCTTCAACAGCTTCCATTTTTTCAATTTCGCTGCTGACCAGCATCAGTGTCACTGAGTCGTAATAGGTGTCCTGCTTGATTTTAGTGATTACTTCCATAGTTTTTACACTCCTCTGTTGTGGGGTTTAAAATCTTCCAATGTTTTTGTCATTGTCGGGAACGAATAACTTTTCAGATAGTGACCTATTGCTCGTCATTGCGGACCCCGCTCCGCAATCCATTTTCTTCACCCCCCTTTGTCTTTCCCCCCTTCAAGGGGGGAAAAAGAAAGGGGGGATTCCGGGGTCACCTGTCCGGGGTGACGTTGAGTGGTTTTGAGTGAGTTTCTTATTTCTACAAGTGTATCGAAAATTGCTGATAAACTAAATAAAAACGTAGGGTTGGACCGGCGTTAGTTATCCCCGGTCGGTCAGGTAAGCTATTTGGAGTGAGTAACGACTGTTTTTTAGCCGACGCGATCGAGCAGTCGGATGTAGGCCTGGGAGGTGCTGACTGAAGCGTGGCCGAGGATAGCCTTGATCTGGTAGGCGTTAGCTCCCTGCATGGCCAGTTGAGTGGCAAAAGTGTGACGTAGATTGTGAACCGACAGTGAGTTTTCATCAGCTTCCGCCCTTTTTTTCTGCAGCCCTGATTTTTCACAGAGACGGGTAAACATTGCCTGGACGGAACGTTTGGAGATGGGCTGGCCCCGTTCGGAGATAAACCAGAAATTTTCTGTTTCCTCAGTTCGAGGAACGGGTCGGACTTTTTCATAGCTGTCGAATGCTTCGACGACTCGTTCGCCGAGTATCCAGGAGTTGGAGTAGGGGAAGTCGCGGTGGAGAGGAATTTTGCGCCGGGCCGAAGCTGTTTTTCCCCCGGGAACAAAAATATGTGACTGGACGCCGGGTTCGTGGATCGCAACCTGATCGCGGCGCACGGCACAGAATTCGGAGACGCGCAGACCGGTGCCCAGCAGTATAGTAATGATATTTCGGCGCCTAACCTGACGGGGATTTGCCCCCAGGGTGTACTGGAAGAGGGTACTTAATTCATCCTCGCTCATCGGGTCCGGTTGAAAAGAGGGGGTGCGAAAAAATTCTCCCTTCAAATCCTGGATGTGATCGATAACTGCGTCGGCCCGTCGGAAACCGTGGTAAAACTTAAGGTATTTGTAAAATTTAATCAGGGCGCTGGTGGCCAGTTTCATCGAGTTATTGCTGAGCTGATTGCGCCACTTGAGGATGTACCGTCCGACGTCATAACGGTCCATTTCTGCGGGATGAGGATTTTCTTTGAGGAAGGGTTCGACGAAGCGGAGGTAAGTGGAGCAGGTGCTCTGACTGTAGTCGTTTTCCGTCAACATGCGTTGAAAATCCTCCGCCAGCAGATGTGCCGTCGGCATGGAGCCGCCACTTACCTCCAATGTTTTTTGCATGATAGACCACCCATCAGCGTGGAATTTATCCATAACTACGTCAAAATACTTTGACGTAGTTAGAGACTTTCTAAAAAGTTGCCTTTTCCCTTGCGTGCGAGGGCTATATTTCATCTCCCTTTGTCTTTCCCCCCTTCAAGGAGGAAATTTTTTCTGAGGGGGTGTAGTTAGTGTGGTCGTTTATCTATTCATTGAATATAACAGAACAATATTTGTTTTTATTCGATTGATAGCAATTTGCGTATTTATTTGGCGCCACCGCCGCCGTTACGGGTATGCTCTATCGGCCGTCATTGCGGGAACGAATAACGTCCCAGGACTTGACCTGCAAGAAGTTCAGTAAACGGTGTTCGGTATTCGGTAATCGGTTTTGACTTCACTGAACACTGATTACCGATTACCGATTACTGCTCTTCAAGATGGATTCCGGCTCGGAGGCCGGAATGACGTCAAATTCAAGAACGGGCTTGATCTATTGGTCGTCATTGTCCGGCTTGACCGGACAATCCAGTGACTTTGACATTGACTTTTTCTTAATTCAAATTCAACGCCGCTGGATTCCCGCTTCCGCAGGAATGACAATCAAAAGCTCAACGCCTCTGGATTCCGGCTCGGAGGCCGGAATGCTCGAAGAGGCGAGCGGGCGACGGGGCGAAGAGGCGAAAGACCAAAACCAAACTCAAGTTAAAGAACAAGATTATGAGCACTTAATGGATTTGAATTAGCTTTGAGCTTTAAGCTGGTGTTTTCCAGCTCTGGGGTCGAAATGACGAACTAAACGAAATATGACGATAGGCGCTAAACAGTTACCAATTCAATTTTGTAAAAACCAGGAAAAATTGGGTTTTTCAGGCTTTGTGCAGGGAAAAGGCTGTCTAAAAAGAGTGCGTTAAAGGGGTTGAACGGACGTGGGCGTAGTTAGGGGAGAGTAATATGGTGTTAAAAAGGTGGTTTTGAAGGCAACTCGCGGTTGGTTAAGTTATATGCATAGTTTGAGGCACAGATTATGTTGATCAGGAAGGTATAAAACGGTCAAACTTTGCATTTAACTATATGTTGGGTGAACAGTGTTGAGTGGTTAGAAATTTTCAAAATAAAGATAAATTCCGGTTAATATGTCTGCACCCGAAGTATGACCGCAGCGACAGGCTGAGAAGCAGTCTTTAATTGCTACTTTTCCCTCTATCAGCCGGTTAAATAGCTGTTCGAAAGCCAGACTGAGCTTCCCCCGCCGAGCAAACTCAAGTTGCCAGCGGCTGGTCAGGGTAGTTTTGTTTTTTAGCCGTTCGAAAAGGTCGCCGGGCAGCTTAACATTGCTGCAGTTTAGCCGTCGGTCAACGAAGAGCATTCCAGCGCAGATGTCGTCAAAAGAAGGGGTAAGTCCCTCACCGTCGCCAAAGTAATTTAACAGCCGGTTAAAATCAACCTGTTTTTCATTCAGCTGTGCGACTAAAGCGCGTCCGGCGCGGGAAATAATTTCAGGCGGAGAGTCAAAATCGTTTGTCAAGAGGCAAGAGCTGTGTCGGCTTTTATTAACCTGGATTTTGAGACATTTGCGCAGGGGGGAGAGATCAATATTTTTTAATTCATTTGCTGCAGGAGGAGGTGGTGGCTCGAAATGGGTCTGAAGCTGGAATTGTCGCGACCCAATTTGAAGCTGGTTGGGCTCAAGTGTAGCCGTCTGGTCAGTGCGGACTTCAGAAATAAGTGAAGCGGGGCTCAGTATTCCCAGCGGATGTAGGGCGGGACGAGCGGAGTTGATATTTACCAGGTAATCATCCAAAAGAATATCGAAGGAGTTTTCGAAGAGGGCAGAGACACGTCCCCACAGAGGTGATGTGTCCTTGAGTAAGAAGTCGCTGCGAGTATTTAAGACGAAATCGTCAGCAGATCGAATATCTTGGTCGATCGCGGTCCTCGTCCTTATGCAGGGCCCACCAGACGTCCTCGGAGCGAATGGGCATGTGGGTCAGGTCGGCACCGGCGGCGTAGTAAATTGCGTTGCCGATAGCGCCGCAGAGAGCAATCATGGGGTGTTCGCCGACGCCGCGAGCCCCGTAGGGGCCGTCTATTTGAGGCGTTTCAATTACTATACCTTCAATTTCCTCGGGGACGTCCATAGAAGTGGGAATTTTGTTGTCGGTAAAGGAGGGGTTAAGCAGGTGTCCTTCGTCGTCGTAAGCGTAACCTTCGCAGATGGTTGTTCCTAACCCCTGGATCAGTCCACCGATCACCTGGCCGCGGATATTGGCGGGGTTAATAGCTTTTCCAACGTCAAAAGCGGAGGCGACTTTAAGGATGTTAAACTCACCGGTTATTTCGTTGACTTCAACGACAACGCCGTGGGAGCCGTAAGTCCAGTCCAGGGCCGGCTCACCCTGGCCGGTCTCTTTATCAAGATTGGTCAACCCCTGGGCCATGTAGCGTCCGACACCGATAATCGGGCCGCCGATACCTTCGCCGGTTGGATAAGCATACCCAACAGCAAGTTCTGAGAAAGTTACGGATTCTTCGGGGTGATGTTTAATGTAAATTTCGTTTTCGTTATGGTCGAGGTCACAGGGGTCGGCGCGTAGGACTTCAGAGGCGTCCTGGTAGGCCTTCTCAAGCAGATCGCGCGCAGCCTTAATGCAGGCGTTACCGGACATCAGCAGGCCCTTGGAAGCGACTGTCTGCCAGTCGTAGGGCGCCTTGTCCGTATCCCCTTTAATGCTCAGGTTGATACGCTCCGGCGGGAAGCCCAGTTCCTCAGCAATAATCTGGGTGAGGGCGGTGTAAGTTCCCTGTCCGTATTCCGTTAGAGATAGATCGGCATTTATAGAGCCATCTTCGTTCATGCGCAGTTCGGCGGCGGTTGCAGTGAAGGAGGGCATAGCCGGCGCCTTGTGCAGAGCGGAGACGGATTTGGCGATCTTCATTCCCGTCTCTTCCTGTCGCTTTTTTTCTTCAGGCGTGAGTTCGCCATAATTTATGGCCTCAGCGGCCACTTCCATGCACTTAGTTACATTGCCGGTGTTTTCCACTATCTTCTCGCCGGTAATCGTAATGGAACCGGGTTTGAGAGCGTTTTGTTTTCTAAATTCAAGTGGATCCATATCAATAGTTTCAGCAAGTAAGTCCATGTGTCGTTCAAGACCCCAGGAGAACTCAACGTGTCCGAAACCACGGTAAGCAGTGCCGTAGGGTTTATTTGTGTAAATCGTATAAGCATCGACGTGGGCGTTGGGAATTTCGTAGGGGCCGGAAGCCGAGTAAGCCGATGCCCGTGTGACATTAACGGCATAATCGGCGTAAGCGCCGGAGTCCCAGAACATTGTCATTTTTTGGGCCACGAGGTCACCGTCTTCGGTAACACCGGATTTAATCCGGTAGGTTAGTCCGCTGCGGCAGGGAAGTAGACTGAACTCTTCCTCGCGGCTGGCTTCCAGTTTTACCGGCCGGCCATTAGCTTTTTTAGACAGACAGGCGGCCAGAGGTTCGACACCAATTCCCGCTTTACCACCAAACCCGCCACCAACGTAAGGAACTTCTACATGAACATTTGTATGGGGCAGGTCAAAAGCGACGCAGAGAAGATTGCGGACGGTGAAGGGGGACTGACATGATGTATGGACATCAAGCTCATCCTGTTCCTTCCAGCTTGCCACGGCGACGTGTGTTTCCATCGGTACGTGCTGGACGTTGGGATTAGTGTATTCCCGTTCAATTACGTGGTCAGCCTCTTCAAAACCTTGTTCTACGTCGCCTTTACGGATCTTAGTGTGGTTGGCGACGTTAGTGCCGGGTTGAGGGGAGAAGGCGGGCTCAAAGTAATCGTAGTCGTCCAGTTCGGGGTGAACAAGCTTGTCGTCATCCTCAATAGCTTCGAGGGCGTCAAGAACAGGTTCTTCAACTTCGTAATCAACGTCAATTTTTTTCACTGCTTGCTCGGCCAAACCGGGAGATTCTGCGGCGACGGCAGCAACTGCCTCACCGTGGTGGCGGACACGTTCCCGGGCGAGAACATCCTTATCGACCAGGTAGAGACCGAGTTTGTAATCAAATTCTTTTCCGGTTACAACGGCGTGGACACCGGGGATGGCTTCAGCGTCGGAGGTGTCGATGTTATTAATTTTTGCGCGAGCATGAGGACTGCGTTTGACGGCGGCGTGGAGCATGCCGGGCATGCGCAAATCGCCGGTGTATTTGGCCTTTCCAGTTAATTTTTCAGTTGTATCAACTCGTTCAGTTCCTTTACCAACGTAGTTAAGTTCTTCCTGGGGAGTGTCTTCACGCATACTTTAACTCCTCTCTTTCATCGAGTTGGCCTGTTAAATCGAGGACTGCTTCGATTATTTGTTCGTAACCGGTGCAGCGGCAGAGGTTACCTTCAATCGCCTGTCTAATTTCATTTTCACCGGGGGTTGAGTTACGGCGGAGCAGGTCTTTGAGAGACATAATCATTCCGGGAGTGCAGAAGCCGCACTGCACGGCGTGATGTTCGTGCAGGGCCTGCTGTAAGTCAGATAACTCACCTTCACTTGCTTCGCCTTCGATAGTTTCAATTTCAGAGCCGTCGGCTTCGGCGGCCAGGACAAGACAGGAATTTACCGGCTCGCCGTCCATAATTACTGTGCAGGCGCCACATTCTCCGGCGCCACACCCTTCTTTTGTGCCGGTCAGCCCGAGGTCTTCGCGGAGAAAGTGAAGCAGATTTCTGTGTTCATCGACCTCACGGCTATATTCATTACCGTTGATGGTTAAATTTATTTGCATAATAACCTCCCGTGGAGAATTGTAAAATTACGAGTTAGCTCAACTCTTCGTCGAGTTCTCGGATATACTGTTTAATCATGAAGTTTCGGTATTCGGCGGTAGAGCGAACGTCGTCGATTGGTGAAATAGCCTCTTCGGCTGCACTGCAAAGCTCGTCAACGTCAGTGCTGGCGTCAAAACCGGTCAGCACTACCGGGGTAGGACCGCAGGCGCCAATTGAGACTCGTGTTTCCGCATCTGTTTTAACCATTGTAACGCTGGCCAGAGAAAGGTCATGTCCCTTGATACGTTTAAGTTTACGGTTGGCGCCGCGGGCGTCAGCCATTTCAACGGGGACGCGCACCCGTTCGACCAGCTCGCCAGGGGCGAGGTCGTTTTGTTTTACGCCGGTGATGAACTCCTCAAGTGGTAGCGTTCGCTTGTTTTGTAGCGAACTGATTTCAACTGAGGCGTCGAGACAGAGTAAAGGCCGTGCGGCGTCAGCGCAGGGTGAGGCGTTGCATATATTGCCAACAACGGTCGCCCGGTTGCGGACCTGGTGCGAGGCCAGTTCCGAGGTAGCCTCAACTATGAAAGGATACCGGTCTCGGACGACAGTGTGGCTGGAAACTTCGGTGCAGGTGGCGGCGGCATTTATTATTAGTCCGTCGTCGGAATCAAACTCCACACCGTTGAGTTCTTCAATGTTTTTTATATCAATAACAGCGTCGGGTTGTTTCATGTCATTGCGGATATCAACCAGTAAATCGGTCCCCCCGGCCAGAATTTCGGCCCGTTCTCCATGTTTTTCAAGCAGCTCATGGGCATCGGATAAGGTCTCGGGAGCAAAATAGTTAAAAGGGGTGCGCATGGGATTATCACCTTTCCAGAAGACTTGATAGGTGTTTGTTGACAATAAATATATCTTGATTGTGCTGCTGCTTCAAGGGTTTTTGAGTATCAGCAGAACCTTCCAACGCATCTTTCTCCCTTAATGGGTGAAAGACAAAGAGGGGTGAAGGACGGAGATGTTTCGATAGGTTCTGAGTGTCAGAGTAAATACTGCGGTGGATTGTAAAGGCCGTTGGAAATTTCAACCAGATCTTCAATACTGTGTGCGGCAAGTTTGTCGGTTGTAGCATCAGCCACATTTATACCCAGGTCGTCAGGTGTTTTAACCTTTCCCTTTGTGCGCAGCCGGTCAGTTTCAGCAGTGCGTTCACGTTCGCCCACCTCGGTGTCGCCGGCGACGGCGCGAACAGCGGCCATCTGTTCTTCCATGGAGTTACAGCGGTCGAGGTAGGCGATACCTTTTTCAGTGACGATGTGAGTCATCTGTTGAGCGTCAATCATGACAGGCGGAGCTTCGAAGTGACCGGCTTCATAGAGGTCATAGGCGTCTAACTTTTCCCGGAAAACGGGTATGCTTTTCTTTTCGCTGACGGTAGGAGTGACCTGGACGACAAGTTTCCTGCCGTAGTGGTTGTCGTAATGAACAGCGCCGGCTTTGGCGAAAGCTTCCGTCTGATGCCGGCGTCCGGGAGGAGTTGAGCCAAGGTTGGGGGCGCCTCCAAAGCCGGCGATCATGCCGTCGATGGCGGTGGAACTGTTACCATATTTGTCGATTTGCAGGGTGGCGCCGGTAAAGCAGTCAATACCATACAGGCCGGCAACGTGGGCGTTGCAGCGGCCGGAACGCATGAGTCCGTTACTATCGGTGGGGAAAACGTCGGGTCGGGCCTGGACGTATTCGTTAGTCCCGATTTCGCCGCCAAACGGATAAACTTTTTGAGCGATCCCTTCCTCAATCGCCGGGATAAGTGTTGGGTGGGGATTTAGAACCCAGTGCGAGCAGACTTCGCCGCTAAGTCCAATTTCACGCCCGTAAGTGGGCAGAAGTAATTCAACAGCGGCAGTGGCAAATCCCAGACCATGGTTTAACTTGCTTACTTTGTATTCTTCATAAATCCCCTTGATTATCATCATTCCGGTTAATACCTGGAGGTCGGTAATCTGAGCGGGGTCGCGGGTGAAGAGCGCTTCGTGATGGTAGGGTTCTTCAGTGACAACTATGTAATCCACCCAGTCGGCCGGTATATCAACCCGAGAAAGAGAATCTTTTTTCTCGCTCACCTGGGCGATAACAAGTCCATTTTTAAAATTAGTGGCTTCAGTTATCAGCGGTGTATCTTCGGTATTAGCGCCGGTGTAAAGGTTTCCTGATGGATCACAGGCGTCGGCGACAACCATGGCCACCCGCGGCGTGAGGTCGACAAAATAACGGCCATAAAGCTCAAGGTAGGTGTGAATGGCGCCCACATTGACCTGCTGGCTATTTACTGCTTTGAAGAGCTTTTTCGCCTGGGGTCCAGAGAAGGCAAAATCCAGCCGGTTGGCGATACCTTTTTCAAAAACTTCAACATGTTCGTCGAGGACCAGCGAGGATTGAACCATGTGGAGGTTGTTTACTTCTTTCGGGTTAACTTTACTCAGTGCTTCAGCTAAAAAATCCGCCTGTTTCTGGTTGTTGCCTTCAAGACAGACGACGTCGCCCGGTTTGATAGCAGTTTCCAGCAGTTCAACTGTTTGCTCTGGTTTGACGAAAAGTTCAGTGTCGAGCTGACGGGCAACAGCTTCACGTCGTAATCTGTAATCGGCAAGCAGCTTATCGTGAGAGCTCATGTTATTCCCTCCGTTTGGGTTTCACAGGTCAGTTAAGTAATCCTGGTAGCTTTCTACATTACGGTCCTGGAGATGATCAAACAGGACGGGATAATTGGATTCAATTCCCTCGTGTTTTGTTAGTGGTTTAACTGTTGCGGCAATAATTTCTTCACCGGCTCTGGCCAGATGGAGACGTCGTCCAGCCGGAGACACAATCATGCTGTGGCCGAAAAATTTAGTTCCGGCACCATCTTCGCCGATCGCGTTTACGCCGATGAAGTAGACGTCATTTTCGTAGGCCCGCATACGATTGCTCATGTCCCAGATTTCAAAACTACGCAGCAGTGCGGCGGGCCGGACAATTATTTCGGCGCCTTTCAAAGCGAGGATTCGTGAGAGTTCCGGGAAGTCGCCGTCGTAACAAATTATGATGCCAATTTTGCCAAGCCGAGTCTCAAAAACGGGAATTTCCTTGCCCGGTGTTGACCAGCCACTGTTTTCAACCCGTTCGGTAGGAAACAGGTGAGTTTTGCGGTACCGACCTTCAATTTTGCCGTCGGGACCGCAGAGGAAGGCGCTGTTGTAGACAGTGTTTTTATCTTCGCCGGGCTCATAAGAGGAGACAACGGCGTAGCTATTAGTTTCTCGAGTCGCTTCAAGGACTGGCCCCAGACCCTCTTCCATGGACGGGGGGAGGACGTCGTGAAGTTCGGGTGGTTTTACTCCGGGAGTAAATCCGGTTGTTATTGATTCGGGGTAGACAACAAGTTGAGCGTTAAAGCGGTCGGTGGTGCGCCGCTGGTAGCGGGCCACCTTGCGGGTATTTTCTGAAAAATTATCCGGCTCTTCAATTGCTATCTGAGCGGCGGCAGCGACAAATTCTTGCATTATAGTTACCTCGCAATCATTAGAGTATGTTTGTTTTGTTTTACCTGTTGAACAGATAGATTTTAGGATAGGATTATAAACAATTCTCAGGAGACGGTAAAGTTCCGCTTCCTTTTACCTTCGCTGGAAAAGCTGATAAGATTATACGGATTTAAAACTTTAGTAAACAGGTTATTAAGAAGTTGTGACATTAGAGGAGAGTGATTGTCTATGCCCACCCTGGCTGGCGAGGACGAAATTCAGTTGGTCTCGGTTATCATATTAACACGAAACCGCTGCGATCAGTTGATGGAGTCTATAAATTCGGTTAAGAATCAGGATTTCCCAGGTATTGAAATTATTGTGGTGGATAATGCCAGCGAGGACGATACTGCGCTGACGCTCAAAGAGAAGTATCCCGATGTAAAGTTAATTAAACTGGAAGAAAATCGCGGGGTGGGTGGGAGAAATATTGGAGCGGATGAGGCGACTGGAGAGTTGATAATTTCCCTTGACGACGACAGTAAATTGCTCCAGGAGAATACGATTACGAGAATTGTTGAAAAATTTCGCCGCAACTCTGATTTAGGGGCAGCGGGTTTTAGAGTTATTGACGGTGAAGGTGAGGAGGATAAGTGGTTTCGGTGGAAGAAAGTAGGCAGTGAGAAGGAAGGTTATTTAAGTCCAACATTTCGTACCTGTGCGGCGGCTATCCGTCCTGAAATGTTTGAACGGACGGGTGGATTCTGGGACCGCTACTTCATTTATGTTGAAGAGAGGGATTTTGCGACAAGAATACTGAATTCCGGAGCCGAGGTAAGATATTTTCCGTTAATTACCATTTTACACAGGCGAGCCAACCGCAACCGCGAGACGAGTCGACTTTTTTATTACGTTACCAGGAATTCAACCTGGTATTTCTGGCGCAACTTTAGCGTTCCCCTGGCGTTTGGAAAGACTTTTCTATTCTGGGGCAAACAATTTTTTAAGTCTTTCGCAAAGCGAAACGGATTAAAATTATTTTTCCAGGCATTAATTCATGCCGCCGATGGAATGGGAGAGGCTCTGGAGACGCGCAAACCGGTCAAACGCAAGTATATGTCACTTGTTGAGGGAGATTTTGGAGACCTGGAGGACGGGACCGATTAATTGCTCTTTTTCTCTTCTGCGCCAAGGAAAAAAATATTTCGAACAAGACAGATAAGGAGAAACAGATGGATATAATTGTGGGGCACCAGAACTTAGATTTTGATTGTGTTGGTTCTATGGTGGCGGCGAAGAAGCTGCATCCCGAGGCGAAGATATATTTACAGCCGACAGCGGAGGGGGGGGTATTGGAATTTTTAAACTTATACCGGGATCATTTCTCTTTCTTTCGCTATTCAGAATACAGGGATCAAGAGATTGATAAGATGATTGTGGTAGACACCAACAAAAGGGAGCGTCTTGGTCCTTACGCGGAATTTCTGGGTAAAGCCGACGAAATTATTTTATACGACCATCATCCGCCCGAACAGGGGGACATCGACGCCGCGGAAACGATTGTGGGCGAGGCGGGGTCGCTAATTTCCATAATGGTGCAGAAACTACGAGACAAAAACCTGGGGGTTACCTCGTTTGAGGCGACGCTTTTCATGATTGGCCTGCACCAGGAGACCGGGAACCTGCAGTTTGGGACTGCCACTCCTTCTGATTACAGTGCCGGAGAGTTTTTACTTGGCGCCGGAGCTGACCTTGATCTGGTGCAAAATTTTTGTAATCGTCCACTCAGTTCAGAACAGAAAGAGTTATTAAACGAGGTTCTGGCCAAGAGCGAAAAAATCACCATAAACAACGTGCCGGTGGTAATTTCGACGGCAGAGCGAGACCGTTATATTCCCGAGGTGGCTTTAATCGCACACAAGCTGCGGGATATGGAGAATGCCAATCTGTTGATCCTGATGGTAAGGATGAATCAGCGGATTCAGATGGTTGTAAGAAACCGCTATCAGAACGTCGATGGCGGTGCGATCGCCCGGCAGTTTGGCGGTGGTGGGCACAAGCGTGCGGCATCAGCAACACTTGCCGGGTTAACACTTTCGGAGGCCAGGGATGCTTTGATTCGGTTTCTGGAAGAGCGACTTAAACCGGAGTTAACTGCCGCCGAGGTGATGACGACGCCGGCGCACTCAATCAGAGAAGATTTGAAGGTGGAAAAGGCCCATCAAATAATGTTAGAGCTGGGCCACGGTGGTTTGCCAATTACAGATAAGGAGAACAGACTCTGCGGTATTATTACCCGTAGCGATATTGACAAGGCGGTTGAGCACGATTTAACTCATGCCCCGGTGAAAGGGTTTATGACACCGGAGGTTGTAACAATTTCTCCTGATACCGGTCTGCAGCAGATTCAAAACATATTGACGGAAGAACAGATTGGTAGATTGCCGGTAACAGAAAACGGCTTATTAGTAGGTATAGTTACAAGAACCGACGTGGTTCGGATCTTACACGAGCGTTACAGTCCCGCCCGGGTTAAGGAATCGTCGCCGCCCTATTCCCAACAGCCGGAGCCCGACAACGTGAAGAGATTATTGAAGGAAGTGCTTGAGCCGGAGCAATTCAAGCTGCTTAAAGAATGGGGGAGAGTGGCGGAGGGAATAGGGGAAAAACTTTATCTTGTTGGCGGTAGTGTTCGTGACATTTTGTTGGAGATTAAGCCGGGAGAATTAGATCTCGTAGTAGAGCAAGATGCAGTGAATTTTGCCGAAGAAATTTCTCGGCGCTATGATTATGAATATAATACTCACGAAAAGTTCAGGACTGCGCGAGTCTATATGCCAGGTAGTGATAATATAGATTTGGCCACAGCGCGTTCAGAGTATTACTCACATCCGGCGGCGCTGCCCAGGGTGAATATTGACCAGGCTTCTGTACAACAGGACTTAAGGCGGCGCGATTTTACTATTAACAGCATGGCTGTAAGTCTAGTTCCGGAAGATTTTGGCGAGCTGCTGGATATTTTCGGAGGACGACAGGATCTGGAAGAGGGCGTGATAAAAATAATATATGCGATGAGTTTTCTTGACGATCCGATCAGAATATTTCGCGCCTTTCGGTTTGCGGCCCGGTTTGATTTCAAACTGGCAAGAGACACTAGATTCCAGCTTCAGCAGGCCCTTAATGGCCATCCCTTTGCCGAGGTGAGCGGTGATCGGCTTCGCGATGAGATTGACCGGGTCTTTCGGGAACCGTCGCCGGTAAAGGTGGTCAAGCGGCTTTTTGAGCGTGACGTATTCTCTAATTTTATGCCTGAATTCAAGTGGGTAGAAGAGATGGAATTATGGTTTAAGCAAGCCCATACCCTGCTGGATGAGGAGGATTTAAAACGCCCCGAAATGGTTTATTACTGCTTGCTTCTGCGTCCCTTCCCTTCCGAAAAAATTGAGCAGCTGGCAGAACGGTTAATGTTTAATCAACGCCGCTGTCGGATAGTCAACAAATTCAAACAATTTGAAGAGATCCGGGGAGAGGTTGAGTTTGCAAGCCAGCCCTCAAGGTTGTATAATTTGCTGAATTATATTCGAGAGGCGGAAGTTTTTGTGGCATTGCTGGCCAGTGAAAGCGAAAATATCCAGAAAAAGATAAAAACATATCGTGAGGAAATAGCCCCGGTATCACGTATAGTGGACGGCGAGGATTTGAAGGAGTGGGGGGTTGAGCCGGGACCGATTATGGGAGAGATGCTTGAGAATATATTTGCTTATCAACTGGACACCGGAACTGAGGACAAAGAGGAATTAAAAGAATTTTTTAAGAAGGAATATGAATTTAACTAATGGAGCTTGATTATGAGGTATACGACGAGCATTATCAGGGGCCGCTGGAGGGACTGCTGGAGGTAGCTCGCAGTCACGACGTGCCGATCAGCGAAATAAAACTAGCTGACTTGGTTGAGGATTTTATTAATCATCTGGGAAACAGCAGCGACTGGACTGTCGGTGGTGCCTCCTCACTGCTTCTACTATTTTCTGAACTGCTGCGAATAAAAACACGTGAGCTTTTGCCGGGAGGCGAAGAAGAACCCGAGGAAGATGAAAAAGAAGAATTACCCGATGAAAAACGACAATTTTTTCTCCAGGTCGGTGAGACACTTAAAGAGAAGGCGAAAGAACGAGCCCGGCTTTATGACACTCGACCTGATTTGCCCGAGTTTGTGAGGTCAGGGGAAACTGTTTATAAAGAGGTAACCCTGTTTGAGTTAGTCAAGGCTTTTCAAAATATAGTTGTTACTCAACGTGATCAGCGAGAGCTACCACACTTTAAATTTTCTGACAACTACGATACTGAGGAACAGATGGAGCGGATAAAGAGTTCTGTCAACCCCGGTGAACCGGTCGCTTTTGCTGAGCTGCTCAGTTCTCGTCCGGTTCGCGAAGAGATTGTTGTAACCTTTGTAGCGCTTTTACAGCTTGTAAAACAGGCTGAGCTGAGGATTGTAAAACAGGTTTCAACAGACGAAATATTTGTAATAACCCCGGGTCAGCAAAATGTTGGGTAGATTGATATCGAAAGGTAGTAACCGATGGAAATAGAAGGAGAGGAGTTAAATCTAAAAGCACTTATTGAGGCGGCGCTTTTTGTTTCAGAAGAACCAATAAGGGCTGCAGAATTGAGTGATATTCTTCCGGTTGACGGTGGTAAAATCCGTCAGATTATGCTTGAATTAAAAGAGGAGTATAAAGAACAGGAGCGAGGAATGCAGTTGCTGGAGATTTCTGGTGGTTTTAAAATGACCACCAGAGAGGAGCACTACTCGTTTTTAGAGAAACTTTTTGGGCGGCAGACCCGGGCCCGTCTTTCAGACTCCGCTATTGAGACACTGGTCATAGTTGCTTATTACCAGCCGGTAACCCGGGCGGAGGTTGAGTCTTTGCGGGGAGTGAATTCGCAGTCAGTTATTAATACTCTTCTGGAAAAGGGATTTATTAAAATCAAGGGACGCCGTGATGAAATTGGCCGGCCAATGGAATATTCAACCACCAAGAAATTTTTAGATTATTTTGGTCTCGGCAGTCTTAATGATTTGCCGGACGAGGATGAGGTGGAAACATTGCGCAGCAGGGAGGAACAGAATGAGTGACGAGCTGGACAAATATCGTAGTCAGATAGACGAAATTGACAGGCAAATGGTGGATTTACTTCACAAACGAGCCCGCGTTGCCGAAGAGGTGGGGGCAATAAAGAAAGAACAGGGACTCAGGCTCTACGTCCCAGAACGGGAGAAGGAAGTGGTTGAGCGGATATTGGAGCTCAACTGCGGTAACTTTCCAGAAGCGTCTCTCAGACGGATATACAACGAAATTACCGCGGCCTGTTTGAATCTTGAAAAGCCTCTGCGGGTAGCTTATCTTGGCCCGGAAGCAACATTTACTCACTGCGCCGCTCTGGATCGATTTGGTGCGGCCAGCAGTTATGATTCGAGAGAAAGTGTGGACGAAGTTTTTACCGCGGTCAGTCGGGGTGAAGTTGATTTTGGTGTGGTCCCGATTGAAAACAGTCAAGAGGGAGCAGTCCGACATACGCTTGATCGTTTTCTGGAGTCCAACCTGTTTATCTGTAGTGAAAGCTACCTGGCTGTTGATCTGTGTCTTCTGGGACAAATGGAAGAGCTAAAAGATGTGAAAATACTCTGTTCACACCGCCAGGCCCTGGCTCAGTCACGACAGTGGATAGAAAAGAATTTGTCTGAGGTTAAAATACGTGAGGTCAATAGTACCGCCCGAGCAGCTGAACTGGCCGCCGGGGAGACTGATACGGCGGCTGTGGCCAGCCCGGTGGCGGCAGAAATTTATGGACTTAAGATTCTGGCCAACAAAATTGAAGACCGTCTTGATAACTATACACGTTTTTTAGTTCTCGGTTGTGAAATACCGGAGCCAACCGGTGAGGATAAGACAACGATAGCTTTTTCAGTTAAAGATCGAGTGGGAGCACTCTACGATACACTTGAGCCGTTTGGAAGGCTAAGTGTGAACATGACGAAAATAGAGTCGCGTCCGGCAAAAAGTAAGACCTGGGATTACATCTTTTTTGTCGATTTTATCGGTCACCAGGATGACGAAAAAATTCAAAAACTATTAGACGCGTTAAAATCAGAGACACCATTTTTCAAAATACTTGGTTCATATCCAAGGGAGGAGCCTTTTCATGACGGATAAAGAATCACCTTACAGAGTGCGGGATTCACTGAACAGGTTACAGGCCTATGAACCGGGGAAACCAATGGAAGAGATACAGGCCAAATACAATCTTGATGAGCTGCCGGTGAAGCTGGCTTCGAACGAAAACCCATATTCACCACCGGCCCAGTTGAAAAACATTTACGAACAGGAGTTTTCGAAGTTAAATCGCTACCCGGATGGCGGTTGTTTTTACCTGCGTGAAGCTCTGGCCGATAAATATGACTGGCCGGCAGAAGGTATAGTAGTAGGTGCGGGCAGTGACGAGATTCTTGATTGCCTGGCCAAGGCGACTCTGGAACCGGGGCTGGAGATTGTCTGCGGCGATCCCTCGTTTGTTATCTATCAAATGGATGCCCTGATGATGGGAGCAGAACCCAAACCGGTGCCGGTTGACGATAATTTTGATCTGAACCTCGAAGCGATGCTTAAGCAGATTGGCCCGCAGACCCGCTGGGTTTGTATCCCTAATCCAAACAATCCCACCTCCCGTTACCTTTCAAAACAGGAATTCAAGGAGTTTTATGAGCGATTACCAGGTCACTGTCTACTGCTCATAGATGAGGCATATTTTGAGTTGATGACGCAACCGGACTATCCAAACGGGATTGATTTTCTAAAAACTCGTAACGCCGGTCAGGCCGGTGTTGTTGTATTGCGAACTTTTTCCAAAGCTTATGCGCTGCCAGGCTTACGGGTCGGCTATGGACTTATGGAGCCGGAGCTGGCCTCCGAGCTACACAAGGTACGTCCACCTTTCAATGTGAACCGGCCCGCTCAGGCGCTGGCGAAGGCAGCACTAAACGAGGCAGAATTTTTGGAAACCTCCCGTAAAAAAATTATTTCAGAGCGTGAGCGTTTGTTAAAAGAATTTGACCGGCGACAAATCAATTACGTTCCACCGTCAGCAAATTTTATTTTAGTGGAAGCACCCGGAGATTTTACTGGGGAGCAGTTGTTTGAAGACCTGCTCCCTGAAGGGGTTATAGTTCGTTCTATGGCCCCTTACGGTCTTAAAAACCATTTCCGGCTGACAGTTGGTAGACGGGAAGAAAACGACCAATTTTTAGCAGCTCTGGACCAGGTTTGTGGATTCTGAATTGAATTTACACATCGTTGGTCTGGGACTGATAGGAGGATCTATAGCCCGGGGGTTATCCGACACAAAAATTGTGGTTAGCGGCTGGGATCGGGACAGTGAACGATTGCAATTAGCTCTAAAAAACGAGATAATTGAGAGCGCATATGAGCCGGGAGACTTGCCAGAGGAAGTAGACGGCCTTCTGCTGGCACTGCCTGTCCCTTCTATGCCACAGGTGCTGAAAGAGGTTGCGTCTGGAGGGAACCAGCCCGGTTTTGTTACTGATGTTGGTTCGACCAAAGAATGGATATGCAGCCGCGCCGCTGAAATTCTTCCGGATTCGGTTGAATTTGTGGGGGCTCATCCGATGGCAGGTTCAGAAAAACAGGGACTTGAAGCCTCAGATCCGCTGCTGTTTGAAAACGCCATCTGTGTGCTGACGCCGTCGTCAGGCAGATGTGATAAGCTTAACGAAGTGCGACAAATATGGGAGCAACTTGGTGCTCATATTATGGAACTGTCGCCCGCCCAACACGATCGAGTTGCCGCTCATATCAGTCACCTGCCGCACGTTGGTGCCGCCGCTCTTATTCACGCGGTTGGCGGAGTGGAAGATTATGAAAAAGATGCTTTGCCGCTCGCGGCCGGTGGGTTTAGAGATACCACTCGAATAGCCTCAAGTGATCCGGCTCTCTGGCGTGACATCCTGGAAACTAACAGGGAGAAAGTTCTGGAGGCACTTGCAGAGTTTGAGGGACGAATTGAAAAAGTGAAGCGATTGATTGAGGAGGAAGACTGGCCGGAGGTTAGCGCCTGGCTGAGTCAGGCGGCCAAAATACGAAGTCTTATTCCGGAAAAAGCGAAAGGTCTTGTGGGGACTCTTTATGAACTAAGAATTCAGGCTCCGGATAGTCCCGGTATACTGGCTGAAATAACAGGTATATTGGGTGAGGAAGAGGTTAATATATGTGATATTGAGGTGCTTCGTGTGCGGGAAGGGGAAAAAGGAACAATCAGGCTTGCTTTTCGTCGGCAGACGGAGCAAGCAAAAGCGCGTGAGTTATTGCAGGATAGAGCAACAGGAGTGAAGATAATTTAACACAAGATAGGGTTGATCAACTTTGACAGAAGAACAGGAAGTTATTGCTGTGGATGGACCCGCTGGCAGCGGGAAGAGTACAGTTTCGAAAGAGCTAGCCAAAAGACTTGATTGGGACTATATTGACACGGGAGCGATGTATAGGTGTCTCTGTCTGAAGGCCCTTCAAAGCTCGATTTCCGTCGAGGATGAGGATAGTCTGGTCGACTTATTAAATGACACTACGATGAGGATGAGTTTTAAAGATGATGGGTTGAAGGTTTTTATGGACGGCGAGGACGTAAGCAAGGATATCAGGCGTAATCGTGTGAACCAGCAGGTAAGTAAAGTGGCTGCTCTGCCAGGGGTGCGGGAAAAATTAGTTGAAAAACAGCAGGCTCTTGGCGAGGAGGGCAAAGTAATAATGGACGGAAGGGATATTGGGACCGTTGTTTTTCCTCAAGCTCGTTATAAATTTTATTTAGACGCTACGCTTGATATACGTGCTCAGAGGCGGTATAATGAATTACAGCAGGCTAGCGAAGACGTTAGCTTTAATTCTGTGGTAGAAGAAATTGAAGAACGAGATGCGACCGACCGCGGTAGGGCGTCAGGGCCTTTGAAACCAGCGGAGGATGCTTGTATAATAGACACCTCTGATTTTACAATTGAAGAAGTAGTTGAAAAAATAATGGAGAAGATTGAAGCCAAACAAGATGCATGACATGAAGATACCGGTCAGGGCGCAGCGTCGCTGGTATTATCGTTGGGCCCAGCCACCGGTCAAAGCAATGTTCAACCTCTATTTCAGACATGAAACAAAAGGTGTTGAAAATCTTCCTCAGCGAGAAGGAGCTGTGATAGCCACAAACCATGCCAGTGTGCTTGACCCGCCTTTAGTTGGCGTTGATCTGCCCCGGCCAGTCTATTATATGGCCAAGCAATCCCTTCATGACATTCCCATTTTTGGTTCACTTATTCGGGCATACCATTCCTTTCCTGTAAAGCGAGGGGGATTTGACCGGGGAGCAATGAAAAAAGCGGTTGAAATTCTAAAAAAGAAAAATTTATTGTTAATGTTTCCCGAGGGGACGAGAACAAGGGATGGGAGTGTTCAAGATTTTAAGGCGGGAGTGGGGAAGATAGTTCTTGACGCCGGCGTTGGTGTCCTGCCGGGTTACATAGATGGAACTTTTGAAGCCTGGCCGCCGGGAAAAATGTTACCCCGGCCCCGTAAAACAACCGTGACTTTTGGCAAAATGATAAATTTTGATGATCTGGATATGGACAATCCGGACCGTAAAACATATAGAAAAGTGGCGGAGCGGATACGTTCTGCAGTTGTTAATCTCAAAAATAGTGAGTAAATTAATTTTTAACAGGAGGTTTTAAGCGGCGATGGTAGACCCCAAACCCACGATGTTGGATCCTGAGGACGAGGATTTCGATTACGAGACTGTCTCAGCCGAAGAGGAAGTCCAAGAGGAAGAGGTAAGCGAAGAGGAAGAAGAACTACAGATGGCTGAAATTAAAAAAGGAGCAATATACGGCGCCGAAGTTGTCCGGTTGGAGGACGATCACGCCTTAGTTGATTTTGGTGGTCCCGCCGATGGTGTTTTGCCGTTTGATAAGCTTCACGAGGGAGGGGTTTCCGTTGGTGACAAAAAGTATGTAAAAATTATTGAAACTGAACACCGTGATAATCTGCCGCTTTTAAGTGAAAAAGAGGCAGTGGCTGATCGATCATGGGCAAAAATTAAAGCGGCGCATGAGAACGGAGACGTCCTGGAAGGTAAAATATTTAAGAAGATCAAAGGGGG
This sequence comes from bacterium, assembly GCA_003554945.1. Lineage (GTDB taxonomy): Bacteria > T1Sed10-126 > T1Sed10-126 > T1Sed10-126 > T1Sed10-126 > T1Sed10-126. Next base: position 7,230 of record PWHN01000057.1, on the reverse strand, counting down.
CTTTCTGGTTCAACTGTTTGAGCATCTTACCTCCTTTATGCCGTATTCTCACCTGAGTTTGAGCCATAAGAAAAATACCGACAAATACATTGATCGTTCTTTCAAGCTGAAGGTCCTCGAGTATGATCGGGAAGAGGAAAATGTTGTCGTCAGCCGCCGCGAATTTTTGGAACAGGAACGGCAAAAAGAGCAACAAGAGTTCTTTGAGGATATTTCTATAGGGGATTGGGTTGAAGGACGTGTAAAAAATATTGTTAATTTTGGTGCCTTCGTTGACCTTGGACCTGTGGATGGACTTTTGCACAAAAGCGACGTCGCCTGGGGTCCAGTAAGGGACGTGGGTGACTACGTTGAAATGCAGAAAAAAATTGAGGTAAAAGTGCTGGATATGGATAGAGAAGAAGGAAAGGTCTCGCTTGGTTTGAAACAGAAATATCCGGATCCCTGGGAGAATATTGATGAAAAATATTCAGAAGGAGATATAACCACCGGTGAGATAGTTGATGTCTGGAGTGATGGAGTATTTATACGTCTTGAACGGGACGTCGAAGGGAAGGTGCCCGAGGATGAGCTCTCCTGGGCCAAGACCTGGGATCATCCAGAGGAACAGTTCGCCGAAGGGGATAAGATGGAAGTGAAGATTGTTTCAATTGATAAACAGCGCCGGCACGTTCTTTTGAGTCATAAGCAAACCCAGAAGAACCCCTGGGAGGTTCTCCAGAAGCGATTCCCGGTCGGAACGGTGCTTGCTGCCCCAGTGGTTGATATAACTCCGAATGACATAAAAGTACAGTTGCTGGAAAATGTCCGGGGACGGATTCAAAAGAGGAATATTCAATGGGAGGATAAAGAGGTGGATCTGTTTGACCAGTTCAAAATTGGTCAGCAGGTCAAATGTAAAGTGCTTGCCATGGACCCCAACCGGCAGCGGGTTGAACTCGGAATTAAACAGATGTTGCCTAACCCATGGGTTAAGAAAGTTCGCAAATACCCGGTGGGCTCAACAGTTGAGGGCAAGGTGACGAGTGTTCTTCAGTTTGGTGCTTTTGTTAAAATTGATAAAGACCTGGAAGGCCTTGTCCACGTCAGCGAGATGGCCGATGGTAAACGAGTCAACCCTTATGAAGAAATTTCAGAAGGCGAAAAAGTCAAGGTGAAAGTCATTGGGGTTGATGAGGATGAGCGTAAGATAGATCTGAGCATTAAGGAATACGAGAAGGAAAGAGCAAAGGAGCAGATGGAGGAGTATATGGAAGAAGAAGGTGGCGGTGGTGACGGCATAACTTTTGGCGATCTCCTGGGGGATGAACTGCCTAACGCTATGAAAGGCTGATAGGTTTGGCTCAAATTGAGGCCGGTTGGTCCTCTCGACATGAGGAAAAAATTGAACAGTTAGAAAAAGAGCTGGGGAGAGAAGTTTGCGGAGTTCCTCTTGAAGCTGGAACTCCCTGTTCACGCTGGCCGGTTGAGGGGGCGAAAGGCCGCTGCAGCCAACATTCTAAGGACAATTCCTTTCCCGAACCAATCCAATTTGAAAAAAATGAAAAAGATTCCGACAGGCGGGTAAAAGTAGTTGACCCGCCTAAAAAATCTGAACCTCAAAATTCGACTGTCGCTTTTTTTCGGCGGGGGAAGACAATTTTTTTACTCGCTGTTGTTGGTTTTGTTATTGGAGCGTCGTTGACTTTTGCCGGGCTTCACCTTGTTGCTGAAAGAGAAACTGAATCTGATACGGCTGAGATATCAGATGAATTTGAGGTAAATGTGGACGATCCTGATTTTTCCCGCCTACAGGATTATGCTCGTCAGGGTAATGCCTCTCAAATTGTCTCCTTCCTCCAACATATAATTGATGAAACTGGTAGACCTGAAGTTCGTGCTGAGGCCCTCTACAGGTTGTTTGTCTTTTATGAAAGCCAGGCTGAAATTGAGCTGGCTCTGCAGGCGGGAGATCGTTTCCTATCCAATTTTTTTGGTCATCCCCGGACCCCTGAAATTCTATATGGAGCCTGGTTTATTTCAGAAAATTTAGCCGGTGAATCTGAACGAGCGCAGCGTTATAGACGGCGCCTGCTGTCAGACTATCCGGACTCAAGATGGGCGGAACAGTTACCTTGAAGCTGCTGGTTATATTACTGGTCGGTTTCCTGATTGGTTTGGGGGGTGTTCAGCCTTTAAGGGGCGAGCCGCAGCAAGAATTTACCGAAGAAGAGATGGAGCTGCTGGAGCAACCGCCGGAAGAAGAAATGCCTGAGGATGACATTGATTTTATTGAAGACCCCGAGGAGGTTGAGGAACCGGAAGAAATTGATCCCGGGGATACTGAAACGCAGTTCACGTTTGGCTATCTCGCTTATCACCAGGACGGGAATCTGGTAATGGCTCAAGAGCGATTGGAACGAGCCCTGCTCGGTGATCCAGGTTACGACGAAGCTCGTTACTGGTTGGGGAAAACTTATTATGCTCTCGGAAAAAATGAAAAAGCATTGGAAACCTGGGAAGAGGGTTTAACCAGGCCCGGCGGAGGACGTGATAGATTCCAGAATGCATTAAATAGTCACCAGTTAAATTATGACCCTCCACAGCCTGTTCCCGGAGAGCAGTGGCGTTTAGAGGGACGTATAAGTGGGCGAGCCGCCGGTAGAAAACAAAATCTGAATCCGGTCGCTCTGGCGCCGCGAGAAAACGGAGGTTTTTTTAGTGCCTCTTATAAGCTGGGGAGAATTTTTCTCTACTCCGAGGAAGGGGAGCAGTTGAATCGCTGGCGTGGTTTCCAGAGGCCGACAGATTTAACCGTATTGGATGGCAGGGGGGTAGTAGTTACGGAATATGCCGCCGATCGGTTGACGTTGATAGATCTTGATGGTCAGCCGGAAATATTTATTGATACCGGTCTTGAGTCCCCAATGCGCAGTTTTGCCACCGGCGGTTCTATATATGTTTATAACGACGGGGGTAGAGAAATAGTGAGATTTTCCCGTCGGGGCCAATATATTGGAACTGTCTGGCAGGCTCCCCCGCTTTTTGACGTTCAGGACGTTGCTCTCAGTCCGGACGGTGAGTTCTGGGTCCTGGACCGTGAAGAAGATAGAATATTAATTTTAGATCGGCGGGGAAATGAAAAACAAACTCATCAGCTTGATCCTGATCACGGGGTTCGCCGTCTCTTCTGGCGCGAGGGGGAATTGTATGCCGCCGGAGGACCGCTTTTTTTTAAATTTGATGACGACCTGAATCCGGTTTATCTTGAAGCCGACGGCGAATCGCTGCCCGGCGGTGACGTAGCCGATATATTGTTTAGTGGGGACAGGCTAATACTCTCGTTGTTTGAGGGCAGTCTTCTGCCGATTTACCGACCGCCGGAACAGCCTGACCCGGACCTTTTATTTCAAGAAAGACGTATAAATTTCTTGAATTATCCGGTTATGAGGATGAATTTTATAATTCGTGATCCCCTTATGAGCAGCCGGTTTCAACATTTGGGAGATAAGAACTTTGGTATTGAGATCCAGGAGCGTAAAGCACTCCCAAGTCTTCTGCGCCCGACCCGGAATCAATACGGGCCAAGCTGGGTAATGGTAGTTGACGATGCTTTCGAAAGCCGGACTCAGTGGGAAGAAATCCAGCATTTTTTACTTGATGTTATTAATGGAGCACCCGCCGATTCTCAGGGATCTATATGGTCAGTTCACGGGTTTCCGCGTCCGACGGTGCAGACGCGGACCCGGCACAGGACATTGCTCCGAAACGCAATAGCGCGGAGTCACCCCTACCGGCAATCTATCAGTTCTGACACTGTTTTTGAAGAGACGCTACATAGAGCACTTGATTATGGATTTCGCCGTCGTGGTTCGCTGGGAGTAATACTTGTTACGCCCCGCCTGGTTGACTACCCCGAAACTGAAGAATTGCAGAGATTGGCTAACCGTTTGCGCAACAACGCCGTGCCCTTTGTTATTGTAAATCCGACAGTAGAATCAATTCCGGATGATTTCAGTTTGCTGGAGGTTGGCGATGCCGAACAGATGAACCTTGCGGAACTTTCTGTCAGCAGAACTTGGTCCGACTACAATCAAGTTTTAAGGGGCCATTACACGGGTATATTTCGCAGTCCAATAGATATCATGCGCCCGGGCGACTGGCGTCGATATGCTCTCTCGCTACATTACATGAATTCAATCTTTAGATTTTCCGGAAGATATTTATTGCCGTGAGCAATAGTTATAATTCACCTGATAAGCTCCGGCAGAAACGCGAAGAGATGGTGCGCTACCATCTCGAACGTCGCGGGATAAGCGACCCCCGGGTTTTAGAAGCATTCCGCAGTATTCCTCGTGAAAAGTTTGTTCCGGAGGCCCGCCGAAACCGGGCCTATGATGATTGTGCTCTGCCTATCGGGGAAGGGCAGACGATCTCCCAGCCCTAAATTGTCGCCCTGATGACACAACAATTAAAAGTTGAGGCGGGGTTAAAAGTTCTTGAAATTGGAACCGGCTCCGGCTATCAGACTGCTATTTTAGCAAAAATAGGAGCAGAAATTTTTACAGTTGAGATGAGTAAATCATTAACTAATCTTGCCCGCCAGCGGCTCGAAAACCTGGGGCTGGCCGATCAGGTGAAGTTTAAGGTGGGAGATGGAACCAGGGGTTGGGAAGAAGAGGCGCCCTTCGACAGAATAATTGTCACTGCCGCCGCCCCCAAAATTCCTCTGCCGTTGGAAGAACAACTCGCCGACGGCGGTCGGATGGTAATTCCTGTAGGGTCGAGGCGTTCGCAAACAATGACTGTCGTTATAAAGAAGGGACCCGGCAATTTTGAACGGCACAAGAATATCTCATGTGTTTTTGTGCCACTGGTGGGAGTATTTGGCTGGGATGGTTGAGGAGAGGAAAAGTTCGTCCGAGAGACGACGAAATTTAACTGGTTGGATTTGTCTATATTTAAAAGGGGTCTGCATGGGAATTGCTGACGTAATTCCCGGTGTTAGCGGCGGAACAATGGCCCTTGTGCTGGGAATTTACCGTGAGTTGATAACCGCCCTGGGTTCACTTGATCTGGTCTGGGTTTTTCATTGTGTTCGAAATATCGGGCGGGGGACAAGAGCCTTTACGGGAACTGTTCTGGCGGAGATGCGGCGTCTCAAGGCCATTTTTTTCTTAATTCTTGGTGCCGGCATATTTACGGCTTTGAGCATTGGTGGCGCAGTTATCCCACCTGTTCTGGAGAGTTATCCCGCTATCGTCAGAGCTGCTTTTTTTGGACTTATACTGGGGAGTGTTCACGTGCCGGCGAGAGCCATTCAGAGCCGTTCTTTTCGCCGGCTGATACCAGCGATTGTTTTTCTCATTGTGCTTTTTACAGTTGGCTGGCTTGTTACGGGACACGGGGCCAGTGGGTCCGCCGGCCCACGGATCTGGGTTGAAGTGGAATCCAGCGGTCAGCCCCTGGAGCAGCTATTATTTGAGCAGTATTCATCAGGGACTGTTTCGGAAGTTCTGGGACGGCAAGAAAACCAACATTTATTTTCTGACGATGAAAAAACCTCTGCTGAGACTTATGTTTCGGCGGGAGACAATGTTTTAATTCCCCGTTCTCCTCACTGGTTTGTCTTTGTTTCCGGCGCCCTGGCCATATCAGCGATGATTTTGCCGGGCATCAGCGGTGCCTATATTCTTTTGATTTTGAGTAGTTACACCTTTGTCCTGAACCTCCTCCATCTTTTCAACAGCCGGCTGGCTGCCGGTCGGCAGCCCGGCGGTGAAATCCTCTATTTGATTATTTTTGTCTCTGGGATGTTAATCGGTATCGTAACAATTTCACGTCTCTTAAAGTATTTACTGACCAATTACAACGACTACACAATGGCCGGGCTGATTGGGTTTATGCTCGGTTGTTTGCGCGGTATATGGCCCTGGCGGTGGCTGCCGGAGGAAGCCACCACTCTTGCCAGTATTCGTCTGTTAGCGATTATGGTGCTGGCGGTAATTTTTGTCTGGGGACTTGATTATCTTACAGATGGCGAGACAGCGCCGGTTCAAGCGGGCCGTTGAGTGGCTCCGATAAAGCAACTAATTGGGGTCGTTATCTGGACCTTTTTCGCCAGCAGTTGCTGGTTTCAGAGGGGCTCGCAGAGAATACAGTTAATTCCTACTGTAGCGACCTGTCCCATTTTTTAGATTTTGTCCGGACAAAATCAATAGCGCCGTCCGAGGTGGACGTATACGTTTTAACTGATTATCTTGAGCTCTGTCGGAGTGGCGAATACGCCGGGCGTACTATCAGTCGGCGGCTTGCCACGCTGAATCGTTTTTTTAGCTTTCTTAAGGAAAAAGAGGTTGTCGATTCTAATCCGCTTGAAAAACTGGATCGACCGCGTCAGCAGGACCAGTTTCCAGACTATCTGGATGAAAAAGAGGTTGAGCAGTTACTGGATGCACCGGAAGTAGAAGAACCCGGCCCTGAAGTCAGGGACCGGGCCCTGCTGGAGTCGCTTTACGGGGCCGGTCTGCGGGTTTCGGAAGCGGCCGGGTTGAAAAGTGAAAACATTGACTGGGAGCGTGGTGAACTGCGGGTGACCGGTAAGGGGGACAAGCAGCGACTGGTTCCCCTGGGACGTCAGGCTTTAAAATGGCTGCGCAAATATTTTCGTGAGGTGAGAAAAGACTGGGACCCCCGTGGGACGGTTAATGAAGTATTTATTAATGCGGACGGGGATCCAGTAAGCCGTCAGCAAATCTGGCAAATAGTCAAAAAATATGCAGCCCGTGCTGGTTTGAATGATGTCAGCCCACATACGTTGCGGCACTCTTTTGCAACTCACATGCTCGCCCGTGGTGCAGATTTGCGCAGTCTACAAAAGATGCTTGGCCACAGTGATTTACGGACAACGGCCGATATATATGTTCATCTCAGGGATGAAGTCCGGGAGGCGCATGAGGTTTTTCATCCGCGAGGCCGGGAGAAAACTTGAATAATTTCAATTTATTGCGGACAATAATTTAAAACAGCTAAGCTGGCCCTAACCTGATTAATTCATCAGCTGATGAATTAATCACCCGTAGGGCCGCCCATTCGTAGGAATGGGCGGGGTTAGCCCAGCTGTTTACAGGAAAACTGGAAAATTACATTATGTAGAAATAGCCAGACTGGAATATAATTGCTTAATCCTTTTTTGGAGACGATAAACGGCTGTCCTGTGGATGAACTATTTACGACAGTTAAGCTGTCGTG